>NZ_JBEYYU010000001.1:0-313650 GCF_040645755.1 Streptomyces sp. NPDC046716 | reverse complement strand
AGCGGGGTCTGGTGCGTCGAGATGCAAGGCGGAGGAGGGCGTCAACGCGGAGCGTTGGCAACCGACGACAACGCCGCAGGTCGGCGTGCCAGACCCCGCGCCCGCGACAAGATCCGCCGGACAGGCCCTAGTCGCCCTCCAGATGAAGTTCCAAGGTCGTGGCCTCCGCGCAGCGCTCGGCCAGTTCGCGAACCTTCTCCAGGACGTCTCGCTCCCGCTGCTCCTTCACGAGGTCACGGGTGACGTCGATTTCGGAGAGGAACTGGGGCATCTCCACCGACGTGAGGATCTGGCTGCGGTACGGATCCACCCGGTTCAGCATCGGCAGACTGCTCGTCGCGCACAGCGCGGAAAACAGGTCACCCCTGTCCTGCACGGATGCCACCGAGGTCAGCCGACGCTTCTTCGAGCTCGTCCCGCGCTGCTCGACCTCCACCAGCACCACGTCCACACCCATCCCACAAACCCTTCCGAGATCCGCGGCGGACGCCTGCCGGCAGCCTTACGCCGCCCGTGTGCCGCGACGCCTTGAGAGGACCGCCCTCGAACGCGCCTCCGGTATCGCTGTGGCACCGAACCGGCCAGTCTATCCGCGACGGGCAGGCGCCTTCCGCGCGCCGATGGTGTGCTGACCGTTAAGTGCTGGGCAGCGGGGGCCGGCCAAAAACGGCTTGTCCCACGAGCGCTGCCCGCCCTATGGTCGGATCACTTTGACGAGACGTTCCCCGGAAACACGCCGCAGAGCGGGAGCGTCCCACCTCGCTGAGGTGCCGGAGGGGCGGCAGCTGTCTTTGTCGACCCTTCCTTTCGGAGGTTTCCTTCATGAACGTCGGTATCGGCCTGCCCATCGGCGACCCGACCACCCTCCTCACCTGGGCCCAGCGCGCTGACGCCGGGCCCTTCAGCACACTCGGCCTGCTCGACCGGCTCGTCTACCACAACCCCGAACCGCTGGTAGCGCTCGCCGTCCTGGCGGGCGCCACGTCCCGCATCCGTATCCAGACCGAGGTACTGCTCGCCCCGCTGCGCGACACCGCTCTGCTCGCCAAGCAGGCCGCCACGCTGGACCGCATGTCCGGTGGCCGTCTCGTCCTCGGTCTGGGAGTCGGCGGCCGGGACGACGATCACCAGGCGACCGGCACCGACATACACACCCGCGGCCGTCGCCTCGACGAGCAGATGGCGGTCATGCGCCGCCTCTGGTGCGGCGAGCCGTACGCGGACGGGGTGGGCCCGATCGGCCCCGCCCCGGCCCGACCGGGCGGCCCCGAGGTGCTCTTCGGTGGATTCAAGCCCGCCGCGCTCGAACGCGTCGCCCGCTGGGGCGACGGTTTCCTCGCCGCCGCGGCGCCCTCGTGGGCAGGCGGACTGTTCCACACCGTCCGCACCTTCTGGAAGGAGTACGGGCGCGACGGCGCCCCGCGCATCGTCGCCCAGGTGAACGTCGCCCTCGGCCCCCAACACGTGGTCGACGACGCCCGGGCCACCATGCACGCCTACTACACCTTCACCGGCATGGCCGACCAGATGGTCGCCGGGCTGCTCACCACGCCCGCCGAGATCAGCGATGCGATCGCCCGCTTCACCGACCTCGGCGCCGACGAGGTCATGCTCTACTGCCACGGCCTCGACCCCAGCCAGGTAGACCGTCTCGCCGACGTTCTGTGACGGCGTAGGCGAGCACCGTGGCACGGCCGCCGACTTCGGTTCAGCAGGCGACGCCGACACGGTCAGGATGTACTGCCCCTCGGGGGACGACGAGATCATCCCCCGAGGGCGCAGGAAGCATCACCAGGCCGTCCGTGTACGGCACTTGGCGACCCGGAGCGCGCAGCACTTGTCCACCATCCGGTGCGCGTCCCAGCTTCCCGAAGAAGGACGGGAAGCCGAACTCCCGAACTCCCGCTTCAGAAGTCCGCGTCGACGCCGTAGGTGCGGACCGCGAGTACACGGTCGATGGGCTCCACCAGTTGCCCGCGAGCGGTGGCCAGCAACTGGGCGGGGACGTCGCCCGCGAGGAGGCCGTCGATGTAGGCCAGGGCCTGCGCCGGGGACAGGCCGGACACCCTGCGGCGCAAGCCGCGTACAGCGGTCATGCGTCCGCCGGGCGTCTCTGCTGTTGCGCGGAGGCCGTCGTGGAGGTCATCCAGCGGAGTACGCACGGGCAGCCCCCGGATGCGAGCCCGGTAGTCGTCCTCCCATGCGCCCTGGATCTCGGAGAGCGCTCCGATGGAGTGGAGGCCACCGTCGACGCGGTCGACCAGATAGGGGCCGTGTCCTATCAGCATCGCGGCCGGGTCGCGGGTCCGTGCCCACTCCTCGGACTGGACGTACACCTTCCAGACGAGCTCGTGCTCGTCCACCTCCACGACCACCACACGCGGATACGCGTCGAAACCCGCTGCGACCCACGCCTGGTGCTCACGCTCCAGCTCTTCCTCGACACGCCGCACTGCCTCATCCCGTCCGGTCACCCCCGCAGCATCACGCACTCCATCCGACGACCGCCAGGGGAATTCCACCGAAGGGCACCCCATCGATGAGGTCCTCACGCACCGAGTCGAGTTCCGCGCCGCCGTGGAAGTCGGATGCGCAAACGATCCCCGCGCGGGGCCGGAACCCTAGCCGTCACATGAGGCAAGCTCACCGATGGGGCGGCTCGGCCAGCGAGAGGCTGTTCCCGTCGGGATCCAGTACGACGACGTGGCGTACGCCGTTGCCGTAGGTCTCGACCGGTTCGTGATCGATCCTGTGCACGGCGAGTCGGGCCAGAATGTCGTCGAGGTCGTCGACGCCGAGCGTGATCATGGCACCGCCTACGCGCTCGGCGCGCATGTCCCGGTCGTCGATGACGAGCCATGCGTTCTCGCCGAGCTGCCACAGGTATTCCTCGCCCATGATCTCGTCGGCGGGGCGTCCGAAGAACGCCGCGTACCATGCGCGTGCCTTGATCCGGTCACTCACACACATGACGGTGTACAGGTCCACCAGGGTCACTCCTCACAGTCGTTCCGGAAACAGGACCACTTCTGCGACCGGAACTCATCGCATGCTGCCCCGGTCCGGCGGCGCGCGACCGGCGTAGGTGCGGATGAGTCACTGCCCGATGCGGATCACGCCTAAAGGTCCTCGTGCGAACGAGGCCGCACGCTCTCCGCGTCGAGTGCGCTGATCCCCGCTCGCACGCGCAGCGCGTCCGGCCCCGTCGTGACGTCGAGGCCGGAGATCTCGGCCGCGCGGCGCAGCCGGTAGTCGACGGTGTTGGGGTGCACGCGCAGTTCCTGTGCGGTGCGCCTGCGGTCGAGCCCGCAGCGCAGGTAGGCGCGCACGGTGTCCAGCAGTTCGGGTCGGGCGGTCAACGGCCTGATGAGGCCGGCCAACTCGTCCCGGGCCGGTCCGGGACGCATCAGCTGGTACTCCAGCAGCACGTCGGGCAGCCGGTACAGTCCCGGCGGCCGTGTCGATGCCGCCGCCACCCAGCGCACCTCACGGGCCAGTGTCACGGCGGCGGGAATGTCCTTCGGGGCGGCGGACGCGCCGCCCGCCATGATGTGCGCCCCGGCGATCCGTTGCATGTGCGCGACGGCGGTGGCCAGTCGTTCCCAGTCCTGGCCGGTGACCCGGTCCGGGCCCGTGCGGCACGGGATCAGCGCCACACCGCCGTCGCCGGACAGCGCGGACAGGACGGTGCCGTCGACATGCCGGTTGAGTTCGACGCGCAGCCGACGCAGCTTGCGCTTGGCCGCGATGACCGGGCTGACCCCGTCGAGCGCCTCGTCGGGATGCGCGCCGACCGCGAGGTCCAGGACCAGATAGCAGGGAGGGACGTCCAGCCCCCAGCGGGCCGCGGTACCCAGGACGTCCGTGCCGTCGACGAGCGCGGTCAGCATGGCTTGCCGCGCGGACTGGTCCTCGCCCAGGACCGCCTGCCGCTCGGCGAAGAAACCGGCGACCACGGTGACCGTCATACGTTCCAGGAACTGCAGCACCAGCACGGTCGCGGCCTGCACGTGCTCCAGATCGTCGGCCGTGGCATGGGCGAGCATCTGCTGCAGGCATTCCTGCGCGCCGACGTGGTACGCCCGCACCACCGCCTCGACGGGCACTCCCTCCTCGGCGCGCTTGGCGGCCGACTGACGCAGCGCCAGGAGTTGGCTCTCATCGGGCGGCCGGCCCGTGCGGAGCATCGCGGCGAAGGAGCTGATGCCCTGCTCGACGACGCGTTGGATCTCGCCGCGGAGCTGCTCGCCGGGCATCGTGTCGTACACCGGCACGTGGTCGACGAGTCGGTCCAGGACACGACCGGCGAGTGCGGGGAGGGCGTCGCTGAGGCGCTGGTGGAGGTCGACGCCGTCGAAGGCCAGTTGCTGCTCCACCCCGCCCTCACCCTCGTACTCCATTGCCGCCTGTCGCCCGCCCCGAGATCGTCCATGCGCAGAGGTAGCCAAAGTCGCTGGACCGGGGCGGGACGTCAAGAGCGCGGCGGGGTGTGTGAGAGAGGTCTCCGGACCGCTGCTCCTTGTGACAGGTCACAAACGACACTCGGCAGGTCTGGACGACAGCTGGGGTCCATGAGGTGGTCGATGCCTCAGTCTTCGTGTGGAGCGCTGCACGGGCCCGCCGCGGACCGCGCTCCCCGCCGTGTTCGCCGCCGCCCCGCATTCCCTGGAGACCCGCATGTCAGTGACCGAGCCGTCCACGCGCAAACTCCGCAAGAGCCTGACCGTCGCGGCGGCCTGCGCCGCCACCGCTCTCACCTTCTCGGCGGCGGCGCCGACCCAGGCCGACGACACGCCCAAGCTGCGCGAGGGAGGCGTGCCGGAGGCTCTCTGGAACTACGTCAGCTCGCCCGGGGCAGTGCCCGGCGCGAACGACTGGTCGTGCAGGCCCAGCGCCGAGCACCCCGAGCCTGTCGTCATGCTGCCGGGCACCTTCTTCAACCTCGGCGCGAACTTCGTGAAGGCGGCGCCTCGGCTGAAGAACGCGGGCTACTGCGTCTACGCCCTGAACTACGGGTCTCCCTCGGCCGCGTCGGCGGGCTCGGTCCCAACCGTGAATCGGCGGCGCAGCTCGACGCGTTCGTGGACAAGGTCCTCGCGTCCACGGGCTCGGCCAAGGTGAACATCATCGGGCACTCACTCGGCGGCAGCGTCCCGATGTGGTGGATGAAGAAGATGGGCGGCGCGCAGAAGGTCGACAAGTATGTCGGCTGGGCCCCGAGTTCGCACGGCACGAACCTCGACGGGATCGTCGACCTCGGCAACCAGCTGAATCTCATGGGCTTCGTGACGCACCTGTCGAACGTCGCCCGCTTTCCGGGTGTCATCGAGCAGACGAACACCTCGGACTACACCCGCGAGATGTGGTCCGACGGCGACACCGTCCCCGCCGGTCCGCGCTACACGGTCGTCATGACGAAGTACGACACCGTCGTCACGCCGTACGCCACGCAGGCCCTCAAGGGTGAGGACGTCGACAACGTGGTCCTGCAGGACGTCTGCCCGACCGACCGCGCCGGGCACATCGGGCTCTTCAACGACGATCCGACGCTGCAGATCACCATGAACGCCCTGGCGGACGGGCCGTCGGACTTCAAGCCGGTGTGCCGCGGGTTCGGTCTCCAGCTCCTGTGAGCCGACGCCGCCGGGAGGGAGCCGAGGAGACCGCCCGCTAAGCCCTTGCGGGTGTCCTCGGCGCACCGGCCGTGGTCTCCCGGCTCGGCGTCGCGCATGTGACCGGCCTCAGGCGGCGGCCGGACCCGCGCTCCGTGCCTGGACCCTCTGATTCTGCAGGCCGGTCAGGGTCCGCACGAAGGCGACGGCGACACCGGCCGCCACGATGTCGAGCGAGTCGGCGAAGATCACCAGCCCGGTGGCCGACGTGGTCTCCTCCAGCGTCTCGGCACTGTCGTACATGTTGGCCGCGAACCGCCCGATCAGCAGATCGCCCAGCCACAGGAACCACCACAGGTCGACCATCCAGGCCCGCCCGCGCCCGAGTTCGGGTTCGGCGGCGCTGGCGTGCCAGGTGTCGAGCGCGATGCGGCGCGGGAACCAGAGGCTGACGACCGGGACGAAGAAGCCGAAGATCGCCCAGGCCCGCGCCTTGCTCTGCCCGGACGGCAGGAACACGTGGGCGTTGTCGCGCACCCGCAGGAACCAGGCGATGAAGCCGGCCGCCGAGGCGGCCAGGGCCAGCAGCTGGATCCGGCCCGACCAGACGTACAGCTCGTCGACGCGCCGCGCGTCGGCGCTGTCGAGCCGGGACCAGTCACCGGTCGCCGCGTCGGCCAGGAACCGGTACTCGCCGATTCCCGCGAGCACCGACGCGAGATCGGACGCGGCGACCAGGCACAGCAGGGCGACGGCCAGCGTGGCGAGCCCGTTCGGCGAGCGGAGCAGCGCCCAGCGGGCCCCCGGGTCGTACGGTGCGGACGGTGCCCGCGGCGGCAGCGGCGCGTCCGCGACCGGTTCGGGTCCCGGCGCGGGCGTCAGCTCCGCGACCACGGCGGCCGCACACCGGGAGCACAGCCCGTCCTCGACCAAGGCCTGGTTCTTCCCGCATCTCTTGCACAGCACAGCCGTGCACCCTCCCCAGGGACCGCCGCGTTCCCTTCCGGCCCCCCGGCCGCGCGACCTGCGAACACTACCCCAGAACAGCCGCGCAGCGAGCTGACGGACTGCTACGACCACGGTCGGCTCAGCATTGTGGAAGCCCCCATCGCGGGAGCCCAGCACCGCACCGCTCCCCTACTCCTGACTCCCGTCCACCACCCCTGTCGAACCTGTACCGTACGCTCATCTTGAACACGTTCAATTCTGCGAGTCGAGCGAGTCGACGGAGCAACGGACCTACGAGATCGGTGCGATGCGCATGAACCATCCGGCCGGAGCCGACCCGCATGCCGCCCGGCGTGCCGGGCCTGCGCGGAAGCAGTGGCACGGGGCCGTCGCGCGCGGTGCCATCGCCCTCGTGTGGTTCTACGAAGGATGGTGGTGCAAGGTCTGGCCGGGTCGGGCGGACCAGCGCGCCATCGTCGGGGACGTACCGTTCCTCGCCGACGGAGCGCAGACGGCGGCCCTGGTGGCCATCGGCCTCGCCGAGGTGGCGCTCGGACTCTGGGTGCTCACCGGACGGCGGGCGCGCAGCGCCGCCGTCGTCCAGACGGTCCTCGTAGCGGGATTCAACGCCGGTGGCCTGCTGTTCAGCCCCGGACAGATCCAGGAGCCCGGGCGGATGCTCACGCAGAACCTGGCCTTCGTCGTTCTGATCTGGATGGTGTCCCGGAAGTCGGAGGAGGCGGTGGGCCAATGAGCAGCACCCCCTGGGCACAGGGCCGGATCACCGGCACGACCGGCGGGCCCCGCCTGCTGTTCGGCCGGATGTACGAGGACTGGGGCATCGAACTCCGTGCCCTGCCCACGAGCGGCGCACGGGTGCTGTGCATCGCCTCCGCGGGCGACACCGCCGCCGCTCTGCACCGCGCCGGTCACGACGTGACGGCCGTGGACCTCAACCCCGTACAACTCGCCTACGCGCAGCGGCGACTTGCGGGAGGTGAGACCGTCGAGGGCTCCGCCGAGCGGCTGATGCGGCTGGGCCGAGGCGCGGCCGCCGCCCTGCTCCCGGGCTGGCGCGAGCCCGCTCTGCGCACCTTCCTCACCCTCGACGACCCGGCGGAACAAGTGCGGCGCTGGCGCGCGGACCTGGACACCCCGGGGCTGCGCCGACTGATGCGACTCGCCCTGCGACCGAGCGGCGCCCTCGCCGTGACGGTGCGTCCGTCGTTCGCGGCGGTGATCCCCGCGCGCTTCGACGTCGTACTCCGACGACGTCTGGAACGTGCTGTCACCGGCCATCCCAACGCCCGGAATCCCTGGCTGTGGCGGCTGCTGGCGGGTACCGAGAACCCGCGCACGGAGCCGCCGTTGGCGCCCGGGGTCCGGCTTGCCGAAGGTGATGTCGTGGACCTCATGGAGCGGGCGCCACGCGGGAGCTACGACGCCGTGACGCTCTCCAACGTGCTCGACGGGCCGGGCCCGGCCTTCGCCCACCGGCTGCGCGCCGCCGTACGGCACGCCGTCCGCCCCGGCGGCGTCGTCGTCCTGCGCAGCTTCCGCGAACCCGGACCGGCCGGCGCGGGCTGGGCAGCCCAGGACCGCTCCGCGCTGTGGGGTGTCGTCCGCGTGGTCCGCCTGGGCGTGGACCCGGCCGGAACCGACGACGTGAGGATCGAACCGTGCGACATCTGATACAGCGTCATCCCATAGCGATGCGCACTCACTTCGCGCACTCGCTCGTCCTGACGTACGCCCTGCCCGCCGAGGTGCTGTGTCCACTCGTGCCGCCCGCCCTCGAACTCGACACGTATCGCGCGGGTGCACAGGAACCGCTGTACGGTTTCGTGGCCGCCGCCCTCGTCGACACCCGGGCCCTGCGACCGGCCGGCGTGCCCGCCCGGTTCGGCCGCGACTTCCTGCTGACCGGATACCGCGTCTTCACCCGCTTCCCGACCCCCGGCGGGCGGACCATGCGCGGTCTGCGCATCCTGCGCAGCGACACCGACACCCGCCTGATGCGGTCCGGCGGCAATCTGCTCACCCGGTACAACTACCGCCTGGCGCGCATCGGTTCAGCCGTCACGGACGGCACCCTGGAGTTCCGCGTCGACAGCGCCGACGGGCACGCCGACCTCACAGTCCGTGCCGACCTCCGCGGCGGCCCTGCGCCGCTCCCGCCCCAGAGCCCGTTCGCGGACGAGCGCGCGGCCCGCCGCTTCGCCGGACCACTCCCCTACACCTTCGAATGGGAACCCCAGACCCGCTCCGTGATCGTCGTCAAAGCGACCCGTACCCAGTGGGAGCCGCGGCCCGTCCGCGTCGAGGTGGACCGGCTGACCTTCTTCGACCACGGTCCGCTCGCCCGCACGCGGCCCGTCCTGGCCAACGCCTTCCACGTCGCCGGCGTCGACTACGGCTGGGAGCGCGGCGTGCGCCGCGGCGAGAACGGCGAGACACCATGACCACCCGTCACTCCGGCGTCCGTGACGTCGTCGCCTACAACTGGCCGCAGTACGCGGCCGGACTGACCACCGCCATCGCCTCGGCCGCCCTCGCCCACCGCCTGCCCGGCCCCCTGCGCCGCCTCGCCCGTGCCGGATCCGCCATGGCCCTCACTCTCCTCGGCACCGCCACCGCGGCGAGCTGGTACGTCTACGACCGCTCAGAGTTGTACGGCTACGACTGGCTGGCGGCACTTCTGCCGGGCACTCCGTCCGCCTGTGTCGTGGTCGGCACCGGCCTCGACGAGGTGAGCGCTCCCCTCGCCGCGCGCTGGCCCACCGCACGGCTCCGCGCCATCGACCTGTACGACCCGGCCCTGACGGACGAGGGCTCCATCCGCCGCGCCCGGCGCCGCGTCCCGCCACCCGCACACGCCGTGCCCGGCCGCCCCGACGCACTGCCGGCTCCCTCCGCCGATGCGGACGCCGTCCTCCTGGTCTTCGCCGCGCACGAACTGCGTCGCGCCCGGGACCGGGAACACCTCTTCGCGGAATGCGCCCGTCTGCTGCGACCGGGCGGCACGCTCCTGCTGGCCGAACACCTCAGGAACGTACCGAACACGGCCGCCTTCGGCCCCGGTGCCTGGCACTTCCTGCCCCGCGCGGAATGGCTCCGGCTCGCCGCCCACACCGGACTGCGGCACCAGGCCGAGCGCCGCGTCGCGCATCTGGTCACGGCGTTCGCCTTCACGAAGGAGCGGTCATGACCCAACTCCTCACCCTGACTGGGCAGATGCGCCTCGTCGGGCTCGCCCTCATCCTGATGGGCCTGGTGCACGCCGTGCTGCCCCGCGTGCTCGGCTGGCCCGGGGACCTGCGCGCCAGCAGCCTGCTCACCCGTCAGGTCTCCTACGCCCACCTGTTCTTCATCGGGCTGACCTGCGCCCTGCTCGGCGCCCTCCCCCTGGCCTTCGCCCCGGACCTGCTCACCGGCGCGCCCCTCCCGACGTTCCTGCTCTGCGCCCAGACCCTGTTCTGGGGGCTGCGCTGGATCATGGAGTTCGCCTACTTCTCCCCGCGCCTGTGGCGCGGCCATCGCCTGCGCACCGCGGGCCATGCGGCGCTGGCGGTGCTGTGGACCTGGGTGACGGGAGTCTTCGTGGTGGCGGCGACGCGGACGCTGGGGTGACCGGTCAGTGAGAGCTGCCGGAAGCGGCGATGTCGAAATACAGCGTGCTCTTCCGGATGAGGTGCGCCGAGTAGACGAAGCCGAGTCCGGGCCTGCCGCGATACGTGGCGACGCTCTGGCTCGAGAGATCGACCACGACAGGCCGTGCCATGCAGGCGAAGGCGACGCGCTGCTGAGCCTTGGCCCACTGCGCCGCCGCGGGGTCGACCTGGTTGCTGATCAGGACCGGGAAGGCGCCGATACCGGCCTGCATGCCCAGCGGCCTGCCTCCCTTGGTGGCCTTGGCGTACCACAAGGTCTGTTCCGTGAACGTGGCGATGTGCGCGACGGTGATCTCCGGTACCACCGCGGCGAGGGTGAACAGGTCCAGCCTCGTCGCCATCCAGCGCAGACGGAAGTCCGAACGCCTCCCCACCAGGACGCGCGAACCGGACCAGTCCTGGTGGTCCGTCACGCAGCCGTCCGCGACCAGACGGCGCTCCAGAGATTCGAAGTACGCGTCAGGTACGAACGGGCCGGCATGTGTTGTCATGCACGGATCCTAGAAGTTCGTATCTGACAGGGCCTGCCGGCCCCCGGCCCGTCCTCGTCGGCTTCGGAAGGATGGCGTCCGCCGACGGGGACGACCTGCTCACCGTCGGGGACGTACCGCACGCCTTGCGGTTTCCCCGGCTGGCGGCGGTGGTGGTCCACCATGGCGGGGTCGGCACCTCCGCTGCCGCGCTGCGCGCCGGAGTGCCCGCGGTCACCGTACCGGTGACCGCGGACCAACCGTTCTGGGCGGGACGACTGGCAGCCACCGATCCCATCCCCTTCCGGTTCCTCAGCGCAGAACAGCGGCATACAGCCGAGCCGCTGCGCGCAAGCGGGGCCCGCCCTTCTCACTGAGCCGCTACTCGTCGTCCCCCGGACCTGCGGAACCGGTCAGTGGCCGTCGACCGTCCCGGACAGTTCGTTGGTGCCCTTCGGCAGGGTGACGGACGTCAGCTTCTCGCCCGAGTCCAGGTCGAAGGCGTGCAGTTGGCGCTTGCCCGGTTCGGAGACGTACGCCGTGTGGTCGCGGACGAACAGGGTGGGCCTGGGCTGCTGCCAGTCCAGGGGCTCGGTCCAGCCGCCGACCGCTTCGATCTTCTTCTCCACCTTGCCGGTCTCGGGGTCGATGACGTGGAGGACACCGTCGGTGCCGAGCACGAGTGCTTCGCCGTGCGGGCCGCGGGCGAGCGAACGGAAGGAGTAGCTGGTGTCGAGGTCGACCAGCTTCATCTTCGCCGTGCGGGTGTCGATCAGCGATATGCGGGTGGGTCGTTCCAGTTCCGCCTCGGGGTCGGTCTTGTAGTCGCCCAGGAGGATCGGGGAGACGTCGCTGCCGGCCTGGTTGCCGGTGCGGGCGTAGTCGTCGGGGGCGTCGACCTTGGTGAACTTGCCGTTCTTGTAGAGCAGGACGCCGTCCTCACAGCCGAGACCGACCACCTCTCCCTTGGCGGCGGCCTCGCCGTGGACGCCGGGGCAGTTCTCGGCGCGGGCGATCTCCTTGTTGTCCTTGTCCAGGACGAGGGCGCCGGTGCGCTTCTCCTCGGTGCCCAGGGTGGTGACGAGTTCGCCGTCGGCCAGTTCGATGGCCACGCCGTGGTGGGCTTCGGCGGAGGTGTAGCTCCGGCTCTCCGGCTGCTTCCCGCCGGCCAGGTCCGCGGGATCGAAGACGTTCGTCTCGCCCGTGCCGTCGGTGAAGAGGGCCGTCCTGCCGGCGTGCCGCACGACGTGACCGGGCTTGGAACCCTTGAACTGGGCGTCCGTGAAGGTCTGCTGGGCCGCGTCGAACACGCGGAAGCCGGTGTCGGTGGAGATGACGACGTGGTCCTCGTCGCCCGCCGGGCTGACCCGGTTGAAGCCGGGCAGTTCGACCGTCTTCGCCAACTTGAGGGTCTCGCCGTCGAGGATGTAGAGGCCCCCGTCGTAGGAGGCGACCAGCGGATTCCTGACCGTGGCGGTCTCGCCGGCCTTCGTCTGCTTCTTCGGCTCGGCGTCGGCCGAGGCGTCGCCGCTGCCGCCGCCGCAGGCGGTCAGCGCCATGGACGCCGTCAGGGCGAGGGCGGTGCCCGTGAGCATGCTGGCGCGTGTCGACCTGTTCATCATGTGTATGTCCTCTCCGGCCCTGTGGGCACGGGGTTGTGGGGTGAAGCGGCCGGCGATCGCTATGCCGGCCCTGGGGGAAACTGGTCGGTCACCGGCGGGTCACGTCGCGGTGAGGCTCCCGGCGATGGCCGAGGTGTTGGCGCGCATCATTTCCAGGTAGGTGCCCGCGCCTCTGCCCTTCTCGGTCAGCGACTCGGAGTACAGCGGGACGACGTTCACGTCGTCGCCCATCTCCTGGCGGAGGACCTCGGCGAGCCGGGTGGGCTGGGAGGAGTCGGCGAAGACGGTGCGCACCTTGGCCTTCTCCATGGCCTGGGTGAGGGCATGCAGGTCGGCGGAGCTGGGCGAGGCGAGTGAGGTGCCGCTGGGAATGACCGCGCCGATCACCCGGAAGCCGAACCGGTCGGCGAGGTACCCGAAGACGTGATGGTTGGTCACCAGGGAGCGGCGGTCCTCGGGAACGGCCGCGAAGGACTTCTCCATCCACGCGGTGAGGTCGGCGAGTCGGCCGTCGTAGCGCTCTGCGTTGTCCCGGACGGCCTTCTCGTTCACGCCGTCGACGTGCCGGACCACCTGGTCGGCGATCAGACCGGCTGCCTTGCGTACGCGGTCGGGGTCGGTCCAGAAGTGCGGGTCCGGCTCACCGGCCTCGTCGTCGGGGCCGCCCTCCTCCCCGGTGTGGAAGGTGAGGGGATCGCTCGCCTCACCGGCCGCGAAGGTGGCCACGCCCGATGCGCGGGCCGCTTCCACGTGCCGCAGCACGTTCTCCTCCAGGCCCAGGCCGTTGTGGACGACCAGGTCCGCGTTCTCCAGGTCGGCGGCCTGCACGGCCGACAGGCCGAAGGAGTGCGGGTCGGCGTTGGGCTTCATCAGGACGCTGACGTCCGCCTCGTCGCCGACGATCTCCCGGGTGATGTCTCCGAGGATGTTGGTCGTCACCACGACCCGGGGCCGCTCGTCGCCGCCCGCGCAGCCGGTCGCCGTACCGGCGACGACGAAGAAGGTGATCAGGGCCAGCAGCAGGGCGCGCGCTCGCGCTGCCCGCACACGTGCGCTCATCGGCCCGTCTCCACCATCAGGGACGGCCGGAGGTCCAGGTCGAAGGTGCGGGCGACTCGGAGTCCGTCGTTGTAGTCGATCTCGTACACGCGCCTGCCCGCGGGATCGTTGAGATAGGCACGGCTCCGGTCGACCTCGATCACCGGGGCGGCGGCCTTGCCTGCGGCGGAGGCCTCGGGGAGATGCTTCAGCAGTGGTTCGGTGACCTTGGTCTCCTTGCCTGTGGATATGTCGTAGCCGTGCAGGGCTCCGTCGGTTTCCAGGACGACCAGCGGCGAGCCCTCGCCGGCGGTGTTGGCGGCGACCACCGGGCCTGTCTCCACTCGCGTCCATGCGCCCTCGGTGACATCGAGGACCCAGACGGCGTCCTCGCCCGCGGGCGCCGTGAGCGTGCTGCTGCCCGGACGGTGCCGGAATTCCGTGGCCCGCTCCTCCGTCGGCACGTCCTCGCCGTACGGGATCTTCTCCGCGCTGAAGGTGCCGTCGTCCTCGTCGATGAGCAGGGCCCCGTCGGCGCAGCCGATGACGATCCCGCGCCGGGTGACGGCGTCGCCCTTCGGGTCCCGGCACTCGGACTTCACAGCGGCGACGCGCTTGCCGGACCGGTCGAGCACGTCGGCCTTCGCGGGAGCGTCGCCGTCGCGGGTGAGGGTGATCAGGTGTTCCGCGTAGGGCACGACGGGCCCCGCGTAGGTGCCCGGGAGCCGGTCGGGCGTACCGAGAGTGCCGTTCTCCAGGTCGGCGCGGGGATGAACGCCCGCCTTGCCGTCCGCTGTGGTGACGACCGTCACGCCCGCATCGCTGCGGATGCTCGCGCCGGTGCCGCCCGGGAGTTCGCCCGCCTCCTTGATCTTGGCGCGGTAGTAATGGACATGGTCTCCGTGGTCGACCATCCACGCGCCGCTGTCGAGGACGTGTGTGCCGTCCGCGCCGTGGAAGTAGCCGAATCGGCCGTCTGTGGTGAGTGCGGTGACACCAGGTGTGCGGGCGGTGTCATGGATTTTGCCGGTGATCAGGTCCAGCACACGGGTGTCGCCGGTACCGGGATCGGCGAGGAGGAGCCGGGACTGCTGCTCGGCGGCCTCGGCGGCGCCTTCGACGTAGCCGTGGGGAGTTGCGGAGGAAGTGGGCTTCGCCGAGCCGGACTTGGCGTCGCCCTGGTCTGCGCAGCCCGCGGTCAGCAGGGTCACGGACAGGAGCGCGGGCACCAGCGGGGTGACGTTCTTTCGGACGAACAAGGAGATCGCCTCAGGTTTCGTTCGGTCGGGTCGTGGGGGTGTTCGCGGTGAAGGTGACGGCACGGGCGGGAAGACCGGCGCGGCGCGCACGGCGGCGGTGCCGGAACCCGGACGCCAGGTGGGACAGGAAGAAGAGACTGACCGCGAGGGCCGAGACGGTCGCGCCGGCCGCGGTGCTCAAGTGCCAGGAGAGCATCAGGCCGACGTAGGTGGCGGCCGCGCCGAGGCCCGCGGCGAGGACCATGACGCCGCGGACGCTGCGTGCCCAGGGCAGGGCCGCCGCCGGCGGGGCGATCAGCAGCCCGAGGACGAGCAGCGTGCCCACGATGTGGAAGGAGGCGACGATCGCCAGGGCCAGCAGGCCGAGCAGCACGGCGTGTGCCGGTCGGGGACGCAGGCCCAGCGTCCGGGCCTTGCGCTCGTCGAACGCAAGGGCCAGGAAGGCACGGTGACCCAGCACGGAGACGGCCAGCGCCAGCAGCAGCGCCACCCCGAGGAGGGCCAGGTCGCTCTCACGAACGGCGAGGACGTCACCGAAGAGGAACCCGGTGAGGTCCACGGCGAACGACTGCGAGCGCGACACGATGATCACGCCGAGGGACAGCATGCCGACGAAGAGCAGGCCGATACCGGTGTCCTGGGACAGTCTCGGCGTGCGGCCGAGCGCGGTGACACCGGCCGCCATGACGGCCGCGCTCATCACCGCCCCCACCAGCAGGTTTCCCCCGAGCAGCGCGGAGACCGCGACGCCCGGCAGGAGTCCGTGGGACATGGCGTCACCGAGGAAGGCCATTCCCCTCAGCACCACCCACGTCCCCGCGAGGGCGCATATCGCCGACACCAGGATCCCGGCCCACAGGGCCCGCTGCACAAAGGCCACCTCGAAGGGGGCCGTCAACCACTCCATACGCGCACCCTACAATGACAATCATGTTCAATAAACACCCGTCGACGCCTTCGCGCGACGAGCAACGGAACGGCCGCGTTCGGTTCAGCGATCTGGACGCGGGCTACCCGGGTCGTCCAGTACTCCGTCAACTCAGCGCGCGTATACCGGACTTGGCCATGACGGCGCTGGTCGGACCGAACGGCAGCGGGAAGTCCACGCTCCTCGGCGTCCTCGCCGGCACGATCGCCGTGACGTCCGGACAGCTCCGGTACGCGGACGGCCGCCCGCCGGCCTTCGTCCCGCAGCGCGGCGCCGTCGGCGACACCCTCCCCCTCACGGCACGGCAGACCGTGGAGATGGGCCGCTGGGAGGGGCGGGGGCTGTGGCGACGGCTGACCGCACAGGACCGGACCGTGGTCGACTCCGCCATGGAGCGACTGGGCGTCGCCGATCTCGCCGCGCGCCAACTCGGCGAGTTGTCCGGTGGGCAACGCCAGCGCGTCCTGATAGCCCAGGGTCTCGCCCAGCAGTCCGACCTGCTGCTCCTGGACGAGCCGACCACCGGGCTCGACCCCGAAGCCCGGGCACGCATCACGGCGCTGCTGACGGACCTGGTCGCGGACGGCACGACCGTCGTCCAGGCCACACACGATCTGGAGGCGGCGCGCTCGGCCGACGCCTGCCTGCTCCTCAGCGCGGGCCGGCTGGTCGGTCAGGGCTCCCCCGAGCAGGTCCTCACGCCGACGGCTCTGTCGCGGATCTGGCAGGCGACATGAAGCGACCGCTGCCCGAGGCGCCGACCGCGCGAGCGACACGGGGCCTTGAACGGGCCTGTCCGGTACGGAACTTGTCGCCGGTCCAGCGCGAGCGGGCGGACTCCGAGGGTGGCATCGACCGGGACATCACAGCCGACCCGCCCCGGTGCGTCCAGACCAGCACACCGCCGGCGTCCACAAGAGGGCGCCGTTCACGCGGTCGAGCGGCCGATGAACGACCTCGTACCCTTTCACAGGGCGCGGCGTGTCACAGAGCCCGGTACTCGGCGGCCGATGTTCCCAGGACGCTGAGCAGCGAGAGGGCTTCGGCGCTCGGGGAACCGTGCGGGGCGCTGTAGAGCACCAGATGCTGGTCGCGTTCGGTGAGCGCGAGCGAGTCGCAGTCGACCGTGATCTCGCCGACGACCGGGTGATGGAACGTCTTGGTGAGCGTGGGAGTGGCCAGCACGTCGTGTCTCTCCCAGAGCCTGGCGAACTCCGCGCTGCCTGAACGGAGTTCGTCGATGAGGTCCACGACTTCGGGGTCGGCGGGATAGCGGGCAAGCGTGGCACGCAGGCTCATGACCGCATGATGGCGGAACTCTGTGGGGTCGCTGACGCCGTACAACGGCGTGCCGGTGGCGGAGGGCTTCCCGAGGAAGGCCCGGCGGGCGAGGTTGCGGTCCCTGGGAGACAGCTCCGCGAAATCCTCCAGGAGGGCGGCGGCGAGGTCGTTCCACGCAAGCACCTCGAACGTGGCCGACGTGACGAAACCCGCCGTCTGAGGGAGACGTTCGAGCAGGGCGAGGATGCTCGGGCGGACGTCGCGCCGGTGCATCCTGATGCTGCTCGGCGCGGTGCCCGCGAGAACGTGAAGGTGGTCGGACTCCGCCTCGGTGAGCAGCAGGGCGCTCGCGATCCCGGCGAGGACCTCCCCCGAGGGACGCGAGGCTGCCCGGCCCTGCTCGAGGCGGACGTAGTACTCGGTGGAGATGTGCGCGAGGACCGCCACCTCTTCCCGGCGCAGGCCCGGTGTGCGCCGCCGAGGGCCCGAGGGCATACCTACGTCTTCGGGCCGGAGCCGTTCCCGACGGCTCCGCAGAAAAGCTCCCAGCTCGTGCTTGTCCATACAGCGAGTGTGCCCGCCCCCGCCGGCTGGATCCTGGTACGGCTTGTGCCTGCATCCGCTCCGGCGACCGGCGAACACTTGCGGCATGAGCAACAACTACCGCACGAGCAGCACCACCGCCCCCGTCCCCGCTCCCGTCGGCCTGCTGAACGGCAAGGTCGTGTTCATCACCGGTGCCAGCCGCGGCATCGGCGCTGCCGCGGCCCGGCTCTTCGCCCGCGAGGGCGCACAGGTCGTTCTCGCCGCTCGCAGCACCGACGCCCTCGACCGCATCGTCACCGAGATCCGTGCCGACGGAGGCGTCGCGGACGCCGTCACCCTGGACCTCGCCGACCGCTCGAGCATCCACGCGGCCGTCGACCGTGTCGGGGAGTTGCACGGCCGACTCGACGGCGCCTTCAACAACGGCGCCGTCGGACAGCGGCAGCCGGGCCCGGTGGACAGCACGGACGAGGCGGACATCGACGAGCAGTACACCGTCAACTTCCGGGCCCACTGGACCGCCATGAACGCCGAGGCCGCGCTCATGCGGCAGAGCGGCGGCGGGGCCATCGTCAACACCTCCAGCATCGGAAGCCGCCGCGCGAATCCGGCCCTGCCCGCGTACGGGGCGATGAAGCGCGCCCTCAACAGCCTCACCGAGACGGCCGCGGTCAACTGGGCCCCCGCCGGGATCCGGGTCAACGGCATCACCCCGGGCGGCACCGACACCGAGATGATCGAGGCCTGGGAGGCTGCCACGCCCGGCGTCGTGGAGCACATCACGGCGTCCATCCCTCTCGGCCGCATGGCCCAGCCCCGCGAGGTCGCCGAAGCGGCGGCCTGGCTTCTCAGCGACCGGGCTTCCATGGTCACCGGCGCGATCGTCCCCGTCGACGGTGGTGCCGGCGCATGAGCCCGGAGGCCGCCGCGGCCGGGGTTCCACGGTGGTTCCTTGGGGCCAATGGGAAGCACGGGACTTTGGTCCTGTGTAAGAAGTCGGCGAACGGTTATTCGCATGTACGCGACCTCGGGTGTGAGACACCGGACAGCGCGTAGCCGTGGCGGTCGCACCGCCGAATCTCCGACAGCAAAGGAAACACCGTGGGCATCATCGCCTGGATTCTCATCGGACTCATCGCGGGCGCCATCGCCAAGGCACTCATGCCCGGCAAGGACCCCGGTGGCTGTCTGGTCACGATGCTCATCGGCATCGTCGGCGGTCTGCTCGGCGGCTGGCTGGGCAAGGTGGTTTTCGGGGTGCACTCCATCAACGGCTTCTTCCACCTGTCGACGTGGATCGCGGCGATCGTCGGCTCGGTGATCGTGCTCCTGGTGTACCGCCTGGTGACAGGTCGGCGGTCGCGCTGACGGGCGACCGACCTCTCCGCCCGCACGGTGGAAGTGAGCGGCATCGGCTTCGGGACGCGCCTGAGGCCGGTGCCGTTCGCCGTGTCGTAGCGGCACGTTCCGCGACGAAGGCAGCGAGAGGGACCCACCCGCGAGACCTCGCCGCGCGCGATCGCCCTCACCGGCATGACCCTGGAACCATGACGAACGCTTCGAGGTCGACGCACAGGCGCCTGGAGCAGGCCATCCTGGGTCTGCTGGACGAGCGCCCCGGGCGTTCCATCTGCCCTTCGGCCGCGGCCCGCGCGGTGTACGACGGCGATGACGAGGGCTGGCGCGACCTCATGGAGCCGGCGCGTCGGGCCGCGGCCGGGCTGGTCGCGGCCGGAGAGGCCGAGATCACCCAGCGTGGACGCGCCGTCGATCCCTCGGAAGCCCGTGGCCCCATCCGCATCCGCCGTCCACGGTAGAACTCGGCCGCGCCGCCCGGGACATGGGATGCACAGGCACTGCACTGCACTGCACTGCACTGCACTCTGACAAGCAACGCTGAAGTCCCCGATTAGGGTCGGCGGCATGTCTGCTGCTGCCGAGCCCTTTCCCCATGTGATGCTGCGCCCCGCGAGCCGCGCCGATCTTCCCGCAGTGCTTTCCCTGCTCGCGGACGAGGACAGCGTGGTGGATCCCGCGACGATCACGGTCACGGAGACGTACGAACGCGCCTTCGCGGCGATCGACGCGGACCCTCGCAACGAGCTACTGGTTCTGGTCGAACACACCGATGGTCGGCACGAGATCGGAACGGTCGTCGGATGTCTGCAGGCGACGTACATCCCCGGGCTCGGCAAGGGAGGCGCCGAGCGAGCCCTGATCAAGGCGGTGCGGATCCGTGCGGACCGCAGAGGCGGCGGGCTCGGCCGGACCCTGATGGAGCACGCAGTCGATCGAGCACGTGCGCGGGGCTGCGCACTGGTCCAGCTGACCAGCAACAAGCAGCGTCAGGACGCGCACCGCTTCTACGCCGGGCTGGGCTTCGTATCCAGCCACGAAGGCTTCAAGCTCGCGCTGTAGGCTCCGGCCTCTCCTGGACGGCCAGCGGGTCTGATCTCCAGCCGTGACCTGGAGCTTTACAGTCTCACCATGAGTGACTGGATGGTAGCCGTGGGTCGAGGAAGGGTGCGGCGTCCTCGGGCGCTGTCCCCGCTCCGTGAACATCTGCGCGACACGTTCTGGTTCGCCCCCACGGCGGCGATGGTCGCGGTGTGCCTGGTGTGGTGGGTTACCTCCTGGGCCGACGAGGCGATCGTCACTGCGCTCCAGGACGGCGGGGAGTTCGACGCGGTCAAGGATCTGATGGGGATCGCCGACGACGTGAAGACCGTCGTCACCACCATCAGCTCCGCGATGATGACCTTCATCGGTGTCGTGTTCAGCATCTCGCTGGTGGCCGTGCAGATGGCGGGCGGTCAGCTCACCCCGCGCGTGGTGCGCCTGTTCGTGCGGAGCCGGATCACGAAGCTCACGTTCGCCGTCTTTCTCGCCACCTTTCTGCTGTCGTTGCTGGTCCTGACCTCGTACGACGGGGAGCAGGATCCGAGACGCGTGAGCACGGTGCCCGTCCTCCAGGCGTTCATCACCCTGGGGTCGGTCGCGTTGAGCCTGTTGTTGTTCGTCATGTACGTGAATTCGACGCTGCGGATGATGCGTGTGGGCCACGTCGTCGACCGGGTCGCCTGGGAGGCGTTCCGGGTCGTGGCGCGGATGCCGTACGGGGACGCGGCCTCCGGTGATCTCGCGCCGGAGAGCGGGCGGGTGGCGTACGAGGGCCGGGCGGGAGTGCTGCGTGACGTGAACATCGCGCGGCTCGTGCGGATCGCCCGCCGCCGCGGTGTGGTGCTCCGGGTGATCCCCCGGATCGGGGATTTCGTGGTGCCCGGCACCATGATGTTCTCGGTGCACGGCGGGGCTGCGCCGTCCCGGCGGCAGCTGCGGTCCTGCGTGTTCGTGGGTGTGGAACGCGCCTTCTACCAGGATCTGGGGTTCGGGCTGCGGGTGCTCGCCGATGTCGCCCTGCGAGCCCTTTCCGCGGCCGTGAACGACCCGACGACCGCGGTACAGGCCATCGACCGGATCGTGCAGTTCCTCGCGGCCGTCGGGCGGGGCCCGCTGGACACGCTGCGCTACAAGGATCGCAGCGGCACCGTCCGTCTGGTGCAGCCGGTGCCGGGCTGGGACGAACTGGTCGACCTGGCCTTCACCGAGATCCGAGGGTGCGCAGCGGGTACCCCGCAGGTCACGCGCCGGTTGCTCGCCGGGTTCGACGATCTTCTGTCGCTCGTACCCGAGGAGCGGAGAGAGTCATTGCTGCGGCACCGGGAGCTGCTCAGCCGGAGCGTCGAACGGTCGGTGCCGGACGCCGCCGACCGGGTCTTCGCACTGCATCCCGACCGGCAGGGCATCGGCTGACGGCAGGCCGGGCGGCGGGACGCCTCCGCCCCGGAGGAGGAGCGGGCCGGACCGAACTCCGCTCCGTCCGGGGCAGGGACCGCAGCCGTGGCGACGCGACGGTCAGCGCCGCGCGCGCCGGGCCAGCAGGACCGAGTCCTCGGCCTCCACCGGACCGCTGTCCCGCTGGAGCGTGCGGGTGCGCTGCTCCACGACGACGGGCTCGAAGTCGTCCGGCAGTCCGGGCAGAAGCTCCGCGGCCAGGAACATCGCCTTGCGGTGGCTCTCGGAGAGCTGCGTGAACTCGTGGGACGGCGCGTGGCCGACGACCAGCAGCAGCCCTCCGGGGGCCACGGCCCCGGCGAGACGACGGGTCACCTCGACCATGCCGCCGTCGGGGGCGTGCAGATAGTGGCTGGTGACCAGGTCGTACGACCGCTCGCCCGCGTCGAAGGCACGGGCGTCGACCTGCCACCAGTCGACGCGCTCCGCCAGGCCGGCCTGCTCGGTGTGCCGGGCGGCGCGCGCGAGTCCCTCGGCCGAGAAGTCGGCGCCGGTCACGCGCCAGCCCTGACCGGCCAGCCAGACGACGTCGCCGCCCTCGCCGCAGCCGACGTCGAGGGCGGTGCCGGGGGTGAGCTCGCCCGCGGCGGCGACGAGCTGCGGGTTGGGCTCGCCGCTCCAGAAGCGCTCCTGGCCCGCGTACCGCTCGTCCCAGCCGGCCGGTTCGAACATCGCGGCGGCCGCCTGCTCGTCGTGCTGCTCGTGCTCGCCGTCTCCGCCGTGCTCGTGGTGTCCGGACACCGGATGCCTCCCGTTTTCATGCTGCCGTACAGTGCCTCGGCGCCGACCCGGGATCCCCCGCGGGGCGCCCTGTCGATCCTGCTCGGATCCGCGCCGTGACGCACACCGAGTTGCCGGACCGGCAAGTTGGGTTTCCTTCAACCCGGATCTACATCGCCCCGGGACAACGCTTCACACCCGAGCGCTCGAGGGTCCGACTCCGTTCGGCGTGGTCCGCGTTCACTTGAATGCCGCCTTCGCACAACCCTTCGTACGTCTCGCACGTCACACAGCCCGGAACGCTTCCCCCCTCATTCTCGATCTCGGGAGAACCACCGTGCGTGTACGAACCCTGAGCGCCACAGCGGCTGTTGTCGCCCTCACCGCCGCCGGGCTGACCCTGCCCCTCGCCGGAACCGCGGCCGCCGCGACCCCGCTGCACGCCGACTTCAACGGGGACGGTCTCACCGACCTCGCGGTGGGCGTGCCGTCGGCGACCGTGAACGGCAAGGCGAACGCCGGGTACGTCAATGTGGTCTGGGGCGGGCTGAACGGGCTCGGCCCGAACAGCTCCACCGGCGTCATCAGCCAGTCCTACCGCGCCGTGCCCGGCACCCCGGAGGCCGGGGACCGCTTCGGTTCCGCCGTGGCCTCCGGCGACCTCAACGGCGACGGCATCGCCGACCTCGTCATCGGCGCGAGCGGCGAGGCCCTCACGGACTCGGGCCGCGGTCACGAAGGCAGCGTCACCGTGCTGTACGGCTCGCGCTCGGGCTTCGGCAACTACGACAGCGTCGGCTTCACCGCCGCCCGGGGCGAGGGCGAGTTCACCCAGCTCGGCGGCCGCATCTCCGTGGGCGACTACGACCACGACGGCGACCAGGACCTCGCGCTCGGAGCGGCCGACGAGGAGAGCGGCTCGCTGCGGCTGCGGCCCGGCCCGCTCACTCCCGGCTCGCCCACCACGACCGAGGTCATCGCGCACTACAGCATGGGCGGCCGCACCCGCGACCTCGCGACGGGCGACTTCGACGGGGACGGCAAGGACGATCTCGCGGTGACGTACAAGGAGATGGAGGGCGCGGGCACCTTCGTCCTCCGCTGGGACGCGGCGGGCCAGCCCGCCCGGTACTGGAACAGCTGGGACTACGGTCAGTCCCTGGCCGTCGCCGACTTCGACCGGGACGGCAAGGACGACCTGGCCATCGGCTACGACCAGCCCAACCCCGAGGCCGAGGACGCGGGGCTCTGCACGGACGAGCGGGCCGGCGGCGCGGTCGCCCTGGTGTACGGCAAGGGAGAGTCCTTCGGGACCTCCCACGACTGCTTCACCCAGGACAGCCCCGACGTCGCCGGGGCTTCGGAGGCCGGCGACTGGTTCGGCTTCTCGGTCGCCGCGGGCGACGTGAACGACGACGGCCTGCCGGAGCTCGTGGTCGGTGTGCCGGGTGAGGACGTCGGCACCGTCAAGGACGCGGGCGCGTACGTCGTCCTGACCGGCACCGCCACCGGCCCGTCCGGCGGTGTCGCGCGCAACCAGAACACGCCCGACATGCCCGGCACCGCGGAGGCCGGCGACCAGTTCGGCGCACAGGTGACCACCGGCAGGTACAACACGGACCAGCTGGACGACGTCGCCGCGAGCGCCCCCACGGAGAACGCGGGCGAGGCCCGCTCCGGTGGCGTCTGGTACGCGCAGAGCACGGAGACCGCCTATCCCCTCGGTCGCTCGCTCACACCGTACGGGCTCGCGCTGCCCACCGGCACGAAGTACGGCGAGGTCCTCGGCGAGTAGGCGCCGGGGCGCACCCTCCCCGGCGGGGTCCGTGGCGGGGACACCGTCGAAAGCTGGGGCTGACGGGGGCCGTCGGGTGCGGGCGAGTCCTGAGCCTCTGCCATCGGCGACCAGGCGGGGACCGGGCTCGGAAGGCGGACACGAAGGGCCCTTCCCCGTCGCCGCCCACCAGCACTTCCAGAACCCGCTACCGCGGTCCGTCACTGAATGCTAGAACCTCCGAATGCCCACTCCGCCAGAACTCCTCCCCCGGTCCGCACCGGCCAGCTCGGGAATCTCGTCCCGTGCGATCGCCGCGTTCCTGGACAGGCTCGAAGCACGGCCCGGTGAGACGCATTCGCTCATGGTCGTGCACCGCGGGCACGTCGTCGCCGAGGGCTGGTGGGCGCCGTACACGGCCGACCGGCCGCACCTGCTCTACTCGTTGACCAAGTCGTTCACCTCGGTCGCCGTGGGGCTCGCCATCGGTGACGGACTGCTGTCGCTCGACGATCGCGTGGTGGACGTGCTGCCCGAACGCGTGCCGGCCGACGTCTCGGAGCAGGGCCGCCGGATCACCGTGCACCATCTGCTGTCGATGACGGTCGGCCACCCGAGCGACTCGCTCGCCGACGCCTGGGAACGCGAACCGGGCGATCTCACCAAGGGCTTCCTGGGCCTGCCGTTCACGCTGGCCGAAGGAACGCGGCACGTCTACGACAACGCGACCACCTATGTCCTCGCCCGGCTGGTGGAACGGGTCACGGGTCTCGGTCTTCCGGAGCTCCTCGACACTCGGCTGTTCGAGCCGATGGGCATCGACCACGCCGAGTGGGACCGCGTCGCCGACGGTTCCGCCTTCGGGTTTCACGGGCTGCACCTCACGACCGAGGCCGTCGCGGCGTTCGGGGAGCTGCTGCGGCGCGGCGGTCGGTGGGGTGAGCGTCAACTCGTCCCACAGGAGTGGGTCCAGCTCGCCACGCGCCACCACGTCGACTGCGAGTGGGTCCTGGAAGGAGCGCCGCAAGGGGACTTCTCGTACGGCTACGGCTACCAGTTCTGGCGGGCGCGAGAGGGCTACCACGGCCATGGCTCCTACGCGCAGCAGTGCGTGGTGCTCCCCGACCAGGACCTCGTAGTCGCCGTGACGGCGCAGGGAGAGGCCCAGGACGTGTTCGACGCCCTCTGGGAGTGCCTGCTGCCGGGCGTGGGCGAGGCGGCGAGCGCCGAGGAGGACCGGGCCCTGGCCGGTCGGCTCGATCGGCTGTCCCTGGCTCCCGTGGCCGGTGCGGCCGCCGTCGAGCGCACCGTCACCGTCAAGTTGGACGCCTCGGCCGAGGACTCGGCCCTTCCCGACGGAACACCCGTCACCGTCCGGCCTGTCGACGGCAGCTGGAACGTGGGGCTCGGCCCACAGATCGCCGTGGAGGTCGGCCACGGTCACTGGCGGGAGAGCGCACCCCTCGGCCGCCCCGTCGTCGCGTCCGGGGCCTGGCAAGACGGCACCTTCGTCGCCGATCTCCGCGTCATCACCACTCCGCACCTGGTACGACTGACCGTCGCCCCCGACACAGGCACCGCGACGGCGACCTGGAGCACCCCGCCGCTGACCGGCCCGAGCCTGCTGCTCCACCTGCGCTCCCCACTGATGACCAGGCCCGACGTCGCCTAGAGGTGTCAGAGTCGAGAGGGGCTCGGGCCGGCGCGTGGAACGGATCCCCTCCCGTGTCCTCAGGGACGTGTGCGCCGGGCGTCAAAACACTCCAGGGCCCGCATCCCCGTCGTCAGCCGGTAGACCGGCCGCCACGCTGTCCACCCACCGCGTCCTGCACGAACCGCCGAAGGTGCGTACGGACAGCGTCGGGTTGCTCCAACCAGGGTTCGTGCCCGGCATGGTCGATCCGCGTCAGCGGAAGGCCGAGCCGCAGCGCGAGTGATGCGAGTGCCGCCACAGGGCGGGGATCATCGACCCCGGCGAGGAGCTCTGCTCGCGCGGGCAGACACGCGCGCAGCCCGGCCAGGTCGGCATCGAGCGGGTCCGCACGTCCTTCCCCGCAAAGTTCGGCGTTCATGGCCCAGTTGACGGCTCGGCGCCGCCGGGCGCCCTGCGCGGCCCAGCGCCACGCGCGTTCCGTATCGGCGTGGTCGGTGAACCAGGCCAGCGTGAGCAGCTCGACTTCCTGCTCCTCCGTACGGTCCGGCATCTCCTCCAGCGCATGGAGCCGTTCCTGCTGCCGCGCGGACATGCGGCGGCCGCGCTCCGCCCGGTCCCCGGATCGCCAATCACCGACGAACGGTCCGCACATCAACAGCACCGCGGCGACTCGGTCAGGGTGTGCCAGGCAGAACCGGCTCGCCAGTTCGGTGCCGTAGGAGTGCCCGATGAGTACCGCCTTGGGCACGCCCCAGGCGTCGAGCAGTTCGGCGAGGTCGTCGACGTGCCGGGCGAGGGTGTGGCGCCCCTGCCACGGTGAGCGGCCCGTGCCACGCTGGTCGTACCGGTACACGGGCGCGAGGTCTCCGACCATGGCGGCGACCTCACCCAGATAGTCCGGCAGCCCCGGACCGCCGTGGAGCATGACGACGGGCCGCTTCCGGGTCGTGTCTCCCAGCGCGGTCCAGCTCAACCGGGCCTCGTCGGTCATCGACGTGCGGCCCTGGGTCTCCATAGGGGTCACCGCGGAGAACCTACCGTCTCACCGTTGCTCCGCGTCAGGCGGCGAACCCGATGTTCATGACGTACTCGTAGGCGCCGTAGTCGGATCCCAGGTCGGCGGTGATGCCACCGAACCAGGCCTCGTCCATGGCCTCGCCGTCACCGGCCGCCCATGCCTCGACCATGCGATCCCACTGCCGGACGTTCAGGCTGCGGAAGGACACGGCACGCTGGTGCGGGCGGGACACCTGGGACTGGTTGAGCGGGTGGAACTCGACCCGAGTGCCGCGTCCGTCGCGGTGCAGGCGCTGCAGCAGGTGGCGCGCGACGTTCTGGCGCCGTACCTGCAGGTAGGCCGCCTCGAGCTGGGCCAGGCTCTTCTTCGACGGCGTCGCCCGGCCCTCGGCCCAGCGCTTGAGAGTGCGGTCGGTGATCTTCAGTCCGGCTGCGCGGGCAGCGGCCATCGCGCGGTCGGAGCGTGTCAGATAGTGCAGGCGGGCGAGCATGCCGCGGCGCTGGGTGATGGGGGTGGCGACAAAGCCGACGAGGGCGTCGAGCTGGCGGGCGGCGGCCTCGTAGCCCTTGATGCCACGGGCACCGAACTTCCCGAACTCCAGGCTTCTGTCCGGCACTTGCCTGTCCCCTCTCCGGCTCCGGGCCACGGCCGTCCGTTCGTCGTCCGCACACGCTCGGCGAGACCGGCGGCCCTCTTGCCTCTGACTCTAACGAACGGGCCCGGCACACGCAGACAGGAGACACCGCGAAACATCTCGAACGTGGTGGCGGGCGGTGGAGAGTCCGCCGCCACGGGACCGTCTCACACCCGACCGGCCTGACGGTAGCGTGCTCGACATGACGGCTGAGGGCGAGCGGACAGAGGGCGAAGCCCTGGCCGGCGGAATGGCGAACGCCGGCGCGGTCTTCCGCCACGGCGACCTGGTGGAACGCCCAGCGCCGCGCAGCGCTCCCGCCCTCCATGCCCACCTCCTCGCACTCTCCGAGCACGGGTTCGACGAGGTACCGCGGCCGGTCCGGCTGACCGCGGACGGGCGAGAGCGGCTGACCTTCGTCCCCGGCGATGTCGCTCTCCCGCCGTTTCCGCACTGGGCGATGAGCGCGACGGCGCTGCGGTCAGTGGGGAATCTGCTGCGACGCCTGCACGACGCGAGCGCCCGCATCGCGGTGGACGCCGACGCCGAGTGGCCGCGATCGCTGGCCGACCCGGCGGGAGGAACGATGGTGTGCCACAACGATGTCTGTCCGGACAACGTCGTCTTCCGCGACGGCCGTGCCACAGCCCTGATCGATTTCGACATGGCCGCTCCCGGCCGCGCCGTTTGGGACGTCGCCATGACTGCCCGCTACTGGGTCCCCATGCTCGATCCCGCGTCAGCCGCGCCTCTCTATCCCGCAGGGCTGGACGTCCCGACGCGACTGCGGCTCCTCGCCGACAGCTACGGCCTCTCCCCGCACGAGCGCGCTGAACTGCCTGACGTCATCGAGCAGGCCACCGCGTCCTGCCGGGCCTTCGTCGCCGACCGAGTGGCAGAAGGCGACCCCGTCTACACCCGGGCACTGTCCGAGCGCGGAGGATGGCAGCGCTGGGACCGCATCCAGGAGTGGCTGGCGGCACACCGCAGGGTTTTCGCGGGTGCCTTGGCGACCTGACGGGCGTAGATGTTGAGAGCAGGCAGGAAACCCCTGCGAGCACCGCATCCTTCGGCGCTCTGGTCCCTGCTTGCGTCACAGGATGTGGATGCGCTCCAGTTCCCCGTCAGGCGTGCGGATCATCAGCTCACAGCCCTTGTCCCGCTCTCGCTCGACGAACCCGAGCAGCAGTACCGCACGGTTGATGACATCGGCCTTGCTGACGCGCCCGGTCTCGGCCAGTTCATTGACCGCGACGACGGCCGGGGGCGCCAGGGTCACCGAGAGGCGCTCACTGGCGGGGTGTTCGGGGTGCGCGGCTGCCATGGCGATCTCTCCTGTCGTAGGACTCCTGCGAACACCACGAGTGAACCACATCAGCACCGAATCCGCACCACATATGCATCACGCTCTCCAGGGGCATGCAGACGGCATCAGGTGACAGGGGTGCCCTCCACAGGCCCGCACATCAGGTTGCCCGGCTCGGCCGGATCGTCACTGATCCAGAACTGGGCCCACAACACCGCGAATTCGGACCGGCTGAGGTGGCCGTCGCCATCGTGATCGAGGCGGGCGAATACGTCGCTGGTCGGAATGGTCCGCCCGTGCCAGGTGTCGATCAGCCGTTCGTGCTCGCCCTGGGAGATCCGGCCGTCGCCGTTCTCGTCGACCGCGTCGAAGATGACGTCCGCCGTCGCCACAACGGCCTGTTCCATCGCCGGCAGGCGGTCGACCATCGCCATCAGTTCGTCCATACCGATCCGCTCGGCACCTGACCCGCCGCCGATGGCCGACAGGTGTTGCCACCAGCCCATGATCACCATGCGGACACGCGACGCCAGCTCCGGGCTGGCGGCCACCCGTGGCAGCGTTCCCCAGCGCGCCGTCAGCGCCTCGAAGTCCCCCTCCTCCAGGTAGCCGTTGCCGTCCACGTCGAACACGTCGAACATCGCCTGGACCTTCACCCGCTGAAACTCACTGGCCATCACACGCTCCTCACCCGTCAGTGCTGCGGGCAGACTGCCCAGCCCTCCTGGGCAGATCACCCGCGCACAAGATCGCGGCAGCCCGGCAACACAACCCCACGCGCGGGTTTGGCAGACAGCCTGACCGGCATCTTCGGCGCGCGCCCTCACCCTGATCCTCGGACGCGTTCGGGCAAGGGCCAGGTCTCCAGCACGTAGCTCTCGATGACGGGGGCATCGGGGGCGCAGCTGTCGACCTGGCGCCCCAGGGCCCGCCCTTGGGCGGTCAGGCGCAGGTGATAACGGCCGGGGCCGGCGGCGGCGAGGTCGGGCAGCTCGTCGATCGAGCCGTCTTCCCAGGAGTGCACGGTCAGATGGCCGGTGCTGGAGTGGAAGTCGCCCTCGGCACCGACCTCGGTGCCCTCAGGTGCGGGGGCCGGGGCGGAGGCCGCGGTGTGAGCGTGGACGGTGACGTGGATGTAGCCGGTGTGCAGGCCCGTACGGATGCAGCCGCCGTCGGCACCCAGGGCGAGGATTCCGTCCGCGGCGTCCTCGGGGCCGGGCAGATCGTCGGTGCTGAGGTCGGGATCGGCGAGGTAGAACTGCGCGTAGTGGACCCAGACCCGCACCGGCTGTGCGCCGCACCCGCGGTTCTTACTCATCAAATGTCCCCTCACTCCGGAATGACCAGGCCGTGGACAGGTAGCTGCGGGGAACGGAACTCCCGGCAAGGCTCGGCGGGAGTCGCATCCGTGTGCACGAGCGGATCCATGCGAGTCGGGGCACCGCCGTTCACGACGAAAGTGCACGGCCTGATTCGAATCCACCGGGTGATTGACCGACGTCAGCCCCACCGATCGGCCCACCGCCGGCTGGCTGGGGTACCGGCAGCACCGGCCTCAGCGGGCCCTGGATCGCACCAGGCGTTAGGCCAGCCGCGGCAGTCCCCGACCACGCTGTCAGTAGCGCCGGTCGGGGAAGTGCGGGTCCGACCAGCGGGCGGGGCCGGTGAGTCCCATCAGCCGGACGCGGTGCAGTAGTTCGTCGGGAGCGTTCTGCGCCCGCAGTCTCGGCTGGGCGTGGCCCACGAGCCAGGACGCGAGCTCCGTGCGCAGGGCGTCCTCGTTCTCCCCGTCCGTCGTGTTCCACGGAAGTTCATCACCGAGGAGGCTGTACTCCCAGCAGGCCGCCGCCGCTACCAAGTGCTGGTCGGCAACGGGGTGATCGACCGTCTCCCAGGCCCTCAGCCACGGACCCAGCACTTTGGATGCCTCGACGCACAGGGTGAGAGCCTCGTGCGCGGGAAAGGCGGGGGACGGATCGCTCAGGGTCTGTGCCCACCAGGCGTGCAGGAACTCCCACACCGCCTCGCTCTGGAGCGCGGGCCACTCCTGCCAGCGGCCGCGGGAGAACGAGCGTCCGACGTCGTGGATGCCGAACAGCGGCTCCACCGATCCGCCGACAAGAGCCCTGGAGAACTCTGGCAGGATGCGCCGCAGCACCGCGCCATGGTCCCTCCAGTACGAAGCATTCCACGTGCGGTACAGAAGGTCCGGGCCCAGCTCCACATCCGGAACCTTCAGTAGCGCAAGCTCTTCTTCGCTGCCCCAGTGGCAGTCGCACTGCGTCTCGTCCTCACGCGCGGTCGCCCCGCGAAATGTGGAAGCCATGCAATCCAGTGCACGGTCGAGACGGAGTCGGGCAGCGGTGTTGTCGCTGTTCATGGTCGTGGGCACAACCTCGGAGGACTCCAGGTGGCGTCGCCGCCCGATCACGACAGTACTGGCCACACCCGTCCATGTCAGCGGTGTTGTCGCCGCCGAACGGCCAGCAGTGATCCGTATTCGGACAACAGTGAAGAATTGACTCCTGAGTTGTGTAGGCGGCGGGATGATTCCGTGGCGTCGCCGACGTGTTGGCTCTGCCGGGTGTTCCGACCGGGCAGGGCTGTCACGATCCCGGCCGGCGCAGTGTTGACGCGCGTTCGGTGTCCTCGTGGTCGGCGATCGTGGGCCGCCGGCGGCACGGGACGCGCGGTACGGGGGCTCTGTTGTCGGCCGGTGGGTGAGCGGTGCGGCCGGTGGGGGCTCGCACGACCGCACGGCTGCCGGTCCTCGGGGCTCCCGGCCCCGCCGTCAGGGTGCGGACATGATGAAGGGGAACTTCTTTGATCCGTGCACTCTCCAGACCGTCCGGGTTCTTCGGCGGCGTCGGACGTTCCGTACCGGGCAGGTCGCCCCGGGCCGCCTGGCGGCGGATGACCTCTCTGACCGTCGGCGGGGCCCTGACGCTCGCGGGCATCGTGGCCCTCCCCGGGGCCGCGCACGCCGCCACCGGCCCGACGGCGTACGTGGCCAACTTCTACGGGGACAACCTCTCGGTGGTCGACACGAGCACGAACACGGTCACCGAGGACATCACCGTCGGCAACAGTCCCGTCGGTGTGGCGGTCGATCCGGCCGACGCGCACGCCTATGTGACCAATTTCGACGAGGCCACCGTCTCGGTCGTCGACACGGACACGAACACCGTCAGTGCGACCGTTCCCGTCGGCAGCAATCCCCTCAACGTGGCCCTCACGCCGTCCGGAGACTTCGCCTACGTCGCGAACAGCGGCGGGACCACGGTCTCGGTCATCGACACGGCGAGCAACACGGTGACCGCGACCGTCGCGGTGGGGAACTCCCCCAACGGCGTGGCGATCACCCCGTCGGGCGCCACCGCCTACGTGACCAACAACAACGAGGCCACGGTCTCGGTCATCGACACCGCGACCAACACGGTGACCGCGACCGTACCGGTCGGGGCGTCCCCTGCCGGTGTGGCGGTCAGCCCCTCGGGGAGCGTCGCCTACGTCACCAACGGCGGCGGGAACACCACCTCCGTCATCGACACGGCGACCGACACGGTCACCGCCACCATCGCCGTCGGCAACTCCCCGAACAGTGTCGCCTTCGACGCGTCGGGCACCCGGGCCTACGTGGCCGACCGGGGCAGCGACGACGTGAAGGTGATCGACACGGCGACCGCCGCGGTGACGGCCACCGTCCCCGTCGGCGACGGCCCGGCCAGGGTCGCGGCCGCCCCGTCCGGCACGGCCGTCTACGTCACCAACGTCGACGCAGGCACCGTCTCCGTGATCGACACCGGAACCCTTGACGTCACGGCCACCGTGGGCGGGTTCAGCGGACCGTACGGCCTGGCCTTCACGGCCCCGCCGTCTCCCGCGCGCGCCGACGTCGACGTCCGTCTCGCCGCGCAGCCGCATCTGAGCATCCTGGTGCCGTACCTCTCGTACACGCTCACCGCTCACAACACCGGCCCCAAGGCCGTCACTTCCGCGACGCTCACCGCGAAGCTCCCTGCTGGCGCCAGGGCGACCAACCTCGCCGCCGGTTGCACCGCCGCCGGCGCCACGGTCACGTGCACCTACGGAGCCATCGCCGACGGGGCGAGCGTGAACAAGACGTTCCGCGTCCCCTTGCACCTGCTGACGCTCGGCCCGGTCAAGGTCTCCGGCCAGCGCACCGCCTCCGCGCCCAGCGATCCCAACCCCGCCAACGACACGGCTTCGGTCACCTGCAACGCCGTCTCCGTCGTCCTGGCCAGCTGTCCCTGACACCGCCCACGCGGTGACGCCCGGCACCGGGCAGCGGTCCGACTGGGAGTTCTCAGTCGGACCGCGTTCCGTCAGGTACACCCTGCCGGGGTGGTGCCGGCTCCACCCCGGTCCGGGCCCGAGCCCTCCTGCCGAACTCCTCCGCGCCGAGCAGCATTTCGTGCAGGACGAATCGGCGGACGAGGGAGACATGATGGCCGGTCACACACGGCGCAGGGTTCTGCAGGGTACGGCGCTCGCGGCGGCGGGGAGCGTGGTGGGCGGGTTCGGGCCCGGCCGCCTGGCGCCTGCCGCCCGGGCGGAGGGTTCGGGCGGCGCGCAGTCATCGCCGTTCCTGGAGGGCGCCTTCGCCCCGGTCACCGAGGAGTTGACGGAGTTCGGTCTGCCGGTGACCGGACGGGTGCCGCGCGATCTGGACGGCCGCTATCTGCGCACCGGTCCGAACGCGCTGGGTCTGGAGGACCCTCGGGCGCACCACTGGATGCTCGGCGACGGCATGGTGCACGGTGTGCGGCTGCGCGGCGGGCGTGCCGAGTGGTACCGCAACCGGTGGGTGCGCTCCTCGCAGGTGGCGGAGAAACTCGGCGAGCCGTACCCGGGCGAGGTGCCGCCCGACGACTTCGCGTGCAACACCCATGTGATCCCGTACAAGGGGCGGATCCTGGCGCTCCAGGAGAGCGGGCCGCTGCCCTACGAACTCGACGGCGACCTGGGCACGATGCGCCCGTACGACTTCCGCTCCACGCTCGAGGGCGCGTTCACCGCGCACACCAAGTACGACGCGACGGCCGACGAACTGCACGCCGTGGCGTACTACCCGACCTGGGACCACGTGCGGCACATCATGATCGACGGATCGGGCCGGGTGGCGCGCACGCACCGGATCCCTCTGGCGGGCGCACCGATGATGCACGACTTCGCGCTGACCGGGAAGTACGTCGTGCTGGTGGACGTGCCGGTCACGTTCGACGCGGCGGCGGCCGAGGCGGGGGCTCCGGTGCCGTACGCCTGGAACGAGCGGCATCCGATGCGGCTGGGTGTCGTACCGCGCTCGGGCGGCGCCGTCCGCTGGTTCGACATCGACCCGGTGTTCTACTCGCACACCCTCAACGCCTACGACGAGGGGGACACCGTGGTCGTCGAGTACACCTCCATGCCCGCCCCCTTCTACGTGGCGGGCCGGGGCAACGGCGGCCCCTCCACGACCGGCACCCCGACCCTCGACCGCTGGGTCGTCGATCTGCGCGCCGGGCGCGTGCGCACGACCCGCCTGGACGACCTGCCGCAGGAGTTCCCGCGCGTCAACGAGGCCCTGGTCTCCCGCCGGCACCGCTACGGGTACGCGGCGAGCGCGGCCGAGATGTGGCGCGCCTACGAGACGGTCGACGGGGTGCCGCCGGACCACAGGTTCAGCAACTGCCTGGTGAAGCACGACATGCTGCGCGGCACCCGGCAGGTGCACCGGTTCCCGCGCGGTGCGGCAGCCTCCGAGCCGGTCTTCGCCCCGCGCCGCGGGGCGCGGGACGAGGACGACGGCTATGTCCTGGCCTACGTGCACGATCCGGATCGCGGCGCCTCCGACCTGGTGATCCTCTCCGCCCAGGACTTCACCGGCCGTCCGCTCGCCCGGGTCCGGCTGCCGGGGCGGGTACCGCTCGGCTTCCACGGCAGCTGGGTCGCGGACGCGTAGCGCTCGATGGCTCCCGTCGAAGAGATCGCGGAACGTCGTTGTCAGTGGTCGGGTGCATGATCGGCGTGTCAGTTCGTCTACAGGGCCTCTACGGGCTTGGGAGCACCATGCCGATCGTCAACCAGCGGATAGCGGACCACGCGTTTCTGCGGCCGCTGTACGCGGACACGTACTTCCCCGATCACGTCCTCGACAAGGGCAGGGCGATTCTGCTGCGGCTCTGCGAGCGGATCGAGGCCGAGCAGCCGTCGGACCTCGCCGCCCTGTATGTGCTCACCCAGGCCGCGACGGAGGAGTTCAACCTGCTGGAGGCGGAGTTCGAGGCGGCCGGGAGCGAGATCGAGACGGTGGCGCGCGAGGAGATCGCGGAGGGGTTCTGGTTCGTCGCGTCGGCCTACGGGTTCGCGGACGCGGACGTCGAGGAACTGATCGCCACCCGGGAGTGGTGAGCGCCGACGGATTCGGCGGCGCTCGGAGGCCGCCGGTTCACCGTCCGGCGATGTCCGGCCGGAAGCAGGCCGTGACGTCCTTGCCACGGGGGCACTCGTGGGCCTGCCAGGTGTCCGCGAGCGCGTCGATGAGCAGCAGCCCGCGCCCGCCGGTCGCCTCTTCGTCGCTCTCGCGTGGTCTGGGCATCTGAGGGCTGTTGTCGTGCACCGTCACATGGAGGCATTCGCCGTCCCAGGTCAGGACCAGCTGAGCGGTGCTGCGTGCGTGGATGTGCGTGTTCGTGACGAGCTCGGAGACCGTCAGCAGCACGGCGTCGACCGTGTCCGGCGCGCTGCGGGACCACTCCAGGTCCTCCAGATGCCCACGCGTCCAGTCACGGGCCGCCTTGACGCCGCTGCTGATCGGCAAGGAGCGCGCCCACCCCACAGCCCTGAGCGAAGAGTCCGCCACGATGGACCACCTTTCTGTGTCCACTGACGCGTGCCCCGGATCGGCCGATGCACGTACACCCCTACGGGGGTAGTCGAACCGCCGCGGGAAGACGCCGTCCCAGGCGCCTCCGACGGCAAGCGGTGTTCCAGACGCAGCATCAGTGCCGCACCCAGTGCGGCGAGCAGGCCCATGGCGAGTCAGGGCAGCAGGCGGCCGTGGCGGAAGAGGACGCCGAACAGGGTGGGGCGATGACGTTCGCGAGGCCGAAGGAGTACCGGTACGCCGCCGGGTAGGTGCCCCGCGAGCCAGGTGGTACCGCGTCCGCGGCGAGCGCCATCGAGGCAGGTCCGTACGTCGTCTCCGCGACGGTGCGGCAGACCACCACCGCCACCAGGAACGGCGCCAGAGCCCGGGAAGGCAGCCGGACGGCCGCCGCGGACGCGGTGCATCACAGCGCCCACAGGCCGCCGGCCCTGGCCATCGCACCAGCGCGGGTGCAGCGGCGCCTCACATCCTCGCCCCACTGAACAGCCGTCGTTTCTCACAGGGGCGGTGGCGGCGATCAACCCGTTGTCGCCGTCGGCGGGCCGTCGCCGTCACACGTCGAACGCCGCGACGTCCGGGGTGTGTTCGTGGAAGTGGCGCCGCAGATGCCGTTCGATGAACCGCTCCCCGCGGCGCTGGAGGTGGGCGCGGCCCGCCTCGCTGCGGCCGAGTATCTGGTAGCGCAGGAGGTTGGCGGCGATGAGCGGCGGTACGGCCCAGGGCAGCGAGGGTGGCAGCCCCAGGTCGCGCATGCCCCGGCGGCCGAGGAAGAAGCGCAGCATGCTCAGCAGTCGCGCCCGCGCGTGGGCACGCCGTACCCGGGCGAAGTGCCGGAAGTGGAGGTGCCGTTGGGCTTCCACCAGCGCGCCGGCCAGGGGCGGACCGGCGGCGCCGCCGTAGCTCTGGGTGAGCAACAGGTGGTAGTTCAGGCGGTGTTGCTGCGGCTCGTAATCGAAGAGCCAGTCCTCGTCCACCCCCAGCAGATGACCCACGTATTTCCACAGATGCATGACCGCGCGCGATTCGGCGCGCGTCACGCGCACGCCCAGGAGGCGGACGCCGAGCAGCTGGACGGCGTTGAACAGGCCCAGTGTGGCGGCGAGATCGGACCTGTTGACGGGCAGGCCCCAGCGCGCGGTGTCCCATCCCCCGCCGCGCTCGAACCGGTGGTTGACCAGGGCGTGCATGAGGCGGACGTGCACGGTCAGGCGGAAGCCCTCCCCGTCGCGGCGCAGGGCGCCGGGGGCGGTGACGGCGGTCGCCCAGTGCTGTGTCTCGGCGATCCGGCGCAGCGCGGAGCCGCCGACCAGCCCGCCGGTCTCCACCAGCAGGCGCGGCGGTCCGTCGAAGCGGTAAGAGCCGATCAGCGCGAGTTGCAGCATCACGTCGGCGGTGTTGCGGCCGAATCGGCGGGCCACCCGGCCGCCCTCCTCGACCAGGTCGAAGTCCACCCAGTCGGGGACCGGTTCGACCGCGGCGAAGAAGTCGCGCAGCGCGCGGGGCGCGTCGGGCACCGCGTCGATGCCGTCCTGGAGCGCGCGCCGGAACTGTTTCATCGTCACCTTGCCGCAGTCCCCTGCCCCGGTGCCGCGCAGGGCGTCCGCCAGGGCCGCGCCGAGCTCGTCGCGTGCGGTGAGCCGTTCGCCGATGGTGGCGAGCAGGCCCTCGTCGACGCGGCCGCGGCTCACCCGCAGCAGGCGCAGGGGTCTTCCCAGGCGGCGGTTGAGGCGTTCCGTCTCACGGAAGCGCCGGGGGTACGGGGACGGAGGCGTCGTCGTCCGATGTGGCTCGACCGAGGCATCTCGCGTTGAAGGCTCGTGTGCGACCATGACTCGATGCTGACGGTCTCTCATATTCGCGTTCAACTCGTCTTCTGATGCCCAGGTCATCGCCCGGCCGCGACGACCGGCCGGCACCGGTCACTCGCGTCTCCGCGCGAAGGGTTCCGCGCCAGGAGCGGTCGCGGGCGACGGTGGAACGCATCCTGGAGGCGGGCGCGCAGGTCCTGTCCGAGCACGGCTACGAGGGTGCGTCGACCTCCCGGATAGCGACGGCGGCGGGTATCAGCCCCGGCTCGCTGTACCAGTACTTCCCGCACAAGGACGCGATCGTCCTGGCCGTGCTCGAGCGCTACAGCGACCGGCTGGTAGCGGGGATCACCGCCCAGATGACGGGGCAGTTCGAGCAGCCCGCGCCGGTGATCGTCCGCGCCACCCTGGCCACGCTGCTCGACGGTCTGGACGTGGAGCCGCCGTTCCTGCGCGCGGCCGTCGTCCACGGTCCCCAACTGGACGACGGCCGCGCCCTGCGGATCTTCGAGGACCGGATCGGCGAGCTGGTCCTCGCCTATCTCACCACCCGGCGGGACGAGTTGCGCCCCGATCTCTCGCTGTCCGCGGCCGCGTGGATGCTGGTCCGCACCGTCGAGCACCTGACGGTGCGCTATCTGCTGGACCGTCCTCCCATCGAGCGGGACCGCTTCCTTCAGGAGCTGACCCAGTTGACGCTCAACTACCTGCGCCCGACGGCGGTTTGACCGCAAGCGGTCGCCGACGCCGATGCCACTGGGGCGCACGGGCCCCGGGCGTCCGGCAGGATGTCCTGACACACCGGTACGCGAGGAGACGTCAGCAGTGAGTTACAACCAGCCCGGACCGTACACCGGCCCGCCGCAGCAGCCCGGGCCCTACGGCGTGCAGCAGCCCGGGCCGTACCCGCAGGCAGCACCGCCGGGGCCGTACGGACCACCCGCGCCGCCGGCACCGTACGGGCCGCCGCAGCAGCAGGGCGGGTGGGGCTGGCCGCCGCAGCCCGGCGGCATCCGGCCGCCGCAAGGTGGCGCGGGGAGGAAAGGGGGGATCATCGTCGGTGTGGCGGTGGCGCTGGTCGCGATCGGCGGCGCCGTGTTCTGGTACGTCGGCTCGAAGGGCCTCGAGGACGACGGCCCGCACCGGCTGACCGCGCCGTCGACGACATCGTTCGCCACGTACTTCCGGTACGGCGACGCCTCCGACACCGAGATCACCCTGGGCAAGAAGGCGGACACCCAGGAGCTGACGGAGATCGGCATCGAGAACCCCGAGCCGGTCGCCGCGAGCTACTACGAGGAGGACCTCAACAACCTCGACACCTCCGACCCGGACGCGGTCCAGGACAAACTGCGGAGCGCGAAGAACCACGCGCGGTTCACGGTCTCGGGCGCGTACGGAAAGATCGCCGACCCCAAGTCGACGCTGATCCAGTACATCGCCAAGACGCGGGAACATGTGGCCGACGCCGCGAACAGCAGCAGCGCGCACATCGTCACCACGCTGGGCGTGGCCGAGGACGCGGAGGCGGACTCGCTCGACGGCGCGGTGATGATGTGCGCCGATTTCGACGTCGACAACTGGGACACCGACGAGGACATCGAGACGACGGTGTGCGGCTGGGCCGACTACTCGACCATCGCGCTGGTCACTCCCTACGACGGGATCTTCGGCCTGTCGACCGAGGAGGCGGCGGAGCTCACGGGCAAGGTCCGCGGCGACCTGCGCGTCGCGCGCTGAACCCTGCCCCGTGACTCCTCCCGGCAGTCGACCCCTGTGAGCGAGGCCGACGCCGGCTACGCGTCGGCGCGGCGGCGCCCGCGGCGGCGGTTCAGCCACAGCAGGCCCGCGCCGCCCGCGATCACGGCCGCCCCCGCTCCGGCCAGTGGGAGGTCGCCGCCTCCGGTCTCGGCGAGTTCCTCACCGGACGCGGGGGTCGACCCGGTCTGGGGCGTCACGGCGGAGCGCGCCGATTCGGCCGGGGGCGTGGCCGGCGTGCCGGATGCCGTCGCGGCGACCGCGGCGACCGCGCCGCGCGTGATGTGGGTGCCCGTTCCCACGGGCTCGGCCGCGTAGTTGGCCTCGCCGACGCAGTCGCTGTACTCGTAGTTGGCCTTGGCCGAGCCCTTCAGGCCGCCCGCGTCGGTGCTGGTGGGGCCGCCGAAGACGACGTCGGTCCTGGGCATGGTCGCGCAGCTGGGAACGGCGAGGTAGTACTCGACGAATCCGCCCTGGCTGCCTTGCAGATCGCCGCTGCCGGCCGGGAGCGTCCAGGTGCCGAGGTGGGTCCTGGTTCCGGTGACGGTGTCCCTGGCCGTGCCGGTCCAGGTGTCCGTTCCCGACCGGGCGACCGTGAGGTCGTAGCGGTGACCGTAGACGGCGTCGAAGTCGACGGCGCAGGTGACACCGGGCCCGCCGTCGGCTCCCTCGTGGCAGTTCGGGTCGGTGGTGGTGGAGCCTCCGGTGAAGGTCGAGAAGCGTGCCGACAGGCGCTCGTGGCCGCCCTCGTTCTCGCGCGGCTGGAGACCGGTGTAGCCCATCGCGTTGCCGAAGTTGAACTGCTGCGCGAAGTAGAGGCCGCTCTGGTGGGCGGTGGCCTTCTCCACGGTCAGCGGGAAGGTGATGTTGCTCAGGCCGGATGACGGGGTGCCGGGGATGGACCAGCCGACCGAGACGTTTCCGCCGCCGACGGACGCGGAGGCCGACTGGGGTACTGCCATCAGCAATCCGGCCGCTGCCGCGACTGCTGCCGCACTGTGCCGGACGGTCCTGGTTTTCGTCACGCTCTGCTCCAAGATCTGTGATGAGTACGGTCGAACGGACGCTGTACCGTGGCGGACTGCCAACGGTTCGAACGACCTGTCGACCTTGTAGAGCGCAGGAGCGAGCCACCCCCTCGCCGCGTTATCCGTTCGTGATGCAGTTTGCGCATGTGAACGGATCGGGTGCCGGGATTCCCGTCCACCGCCGCTCGGCGTCGAACGAAAGAGAGTCCTCCGTGTTCGCCCGCCACAGCGACCTCACCCGCCTGTGCGACGAAGAGCTGTCGGCCGCGCTCCGACCCTCCGGCCAGGGCGGCGACCCGGCGGCATCGGCAGAGCTCGGCGCCCGGGCGCTGGCCGAGCTCTACCGGCGCCACCGGGCCGCCGCCCTGGCCAGGGCGCGGCGCTTCGCGGGCGACCACAGCGCCGAGGACCTGGTCTCGGAGGCGTTCCTGCGGACCGTGCGCGCCGTGCGGGGCGGGAGCGGGCCGACCGGTTCCTGGCGCCCGTACCTGCTCACGGTGGTGCGCAACACCGCCGCCGAGTACACGAGGGCGGCCCGCACCGAGGTGCCTCTCGCGGACTTCCAGACCTGGAGCGAGTCGCTTCCCGACGCCGTGGAGCCGGAGGCCGTCGTGCTGCGCACCGAGGAGACGCGCCTGCTCATCCGCAGCTTCCGTTCGCTTCCGGAACGCTGGCAGTCGGTGCTGTGGCAGCGACTGGTCAACGAACGTTCCACCGCGGACGTCGCCCACTCGCTGGGGCTGACTCCGAACGGAGTCACCTCGCTGCTGGCCCGTGCGCAGGAGGGCCTGCGCAGTTCCTACCTGCAGGCGCACGTGCGGCTGCGCGGGGACCGTGAATGCATCCATTACGCGGGCCTGTTGGGCGAGGCGGTGCGCGGCAAGGGCGGACCGAACCCGGGGCTGAGGCGTCATCTGGCCCGGTGCGCCCCGTGCGCGACGGCCTTCGCCGATCTGCGGAACCTCAACGGGCGGCTCAAGGCACTGGCACCCTTCGCGCTGCTGCTGCCCGCGCTCAAGGACACCGTGCACCTGGCCGCGCAGGGCCTGTCAGGCGGAGCGGTCACGACCGTCGCCAAGGGGGCGGCGGGCAAGGCGGTGGCCGGAGGCCTGCTGGCCGCGACGGCCGCGGTGGTGGTGGGCCTCGCCGTGTGGTCCGGATCGCCGAAGTCCTCGGCGCCGGAGGCGAAGCCGGCCGGGCCCGCGACCGCCTCGCCGTCGGCGTCCGAGGCGAGGTCCACGGCACCCTCCTCCCCCACCCCGAAGGCCGAGCCGTCACGCACCACGGCCCGCAGTGCGCGGAAGGCGGATCCGGCCACCGGCGCCCGGATCAGGGGCACCGCCTGGGGAACGTGCGTCGGCGCCGAGGACGGTCGGGCCGTCTCCCTCCCCTGCGACGATCCGCGGACGGCCTGGCGGCGGGACGGCGACGACCATTTCCGGCTCATCAACGCGACGACCGGCCAGTGCCTGGACACGGCGGAGCACTACGACCGCACCTCGTTCAACGGCGGGGGCATCTGGGCCGTGCGGATGGCCCCCTGTACGCGGGCCGGCACCTGGTCCGTCCCCGGCTTCTCGGACCACGTCGAGCGTCTGGTCGACGACACGACGCGGGCGTCGCTGTCGACGGGGAAGACCTTCGGCACCACGGCCCCCACCACGTTCATCGCGTACGGCGCGTACACGGACTCGGCGGACCAGAGCTTCCCCCTCGGGTGACGGGAGACCAGGTTCGTAATCGTCAACAAAAATGTCCGCACGATCGCTGTGCAGATTGTTGACAGTCTCGTAGCGTGTGCGACGCCTCGATCCCGAGGCCTCGGCGCAGTACTCGGCACGCGATGAGGAGACTTCATGCAGCGACTCTCGGCGTCCATGGGACGCACCGCTCCGCACCCCACGGGACGTCCGGCTCCCGGACGTCTGCTGCGAGGTGTGGCGCTCGTCGGCTCGCTCGCCCTGACGGCGCTCGCGACACCTGCGTCCTTCGCGGTCGCGTCCGCCTCGGTCGAGCGGGGCCGGGGCGCGGATCCGCAGGACGCGGCGCTGGCGTTCGACAGGAGCGCCTACACGACGATCACCGTCACGGTCGACGGGCGGCCCGTGAACGTCCGCCGCTACAAGGAACTCTGCTACGTCGCCGACCCGGTCGCCGCCGCGCCGCAGCAGTCCGGGATCGGCGGCAGCACCACGATCGACAACACGCGCTGCGGATACCAGAGCATGAACGTGTTCGTGCCCGAGAGCGCCTTCGGCGATCAGCGGGCGCCGATCTACTTCGCCGTGAACAACGCGGGCTGGATGGCCAGTTACGTCAGGTCGAGCGTCACCGCGGGGGCCGCCTACGACAGTGCGACGAGCAATGTGGGTGCGGCGCTGAAGGCCGGGTACGTCTTCGTGGACGTCGCGAACCGCAGCCGCGGAATGGTGGGCGCGGACGGTTCGTCGCCGGGCAAGGCGCCGGCCGCCGCGGTCGACGCCAAGGCCGCGGTGCGCTACCTGCGTCTCAACGACACCGCGATGCCGGGCAGCGCCGAGCGGATCGTCGTCAACGGCACCAGCGGTGGCGGCGCGCTCTCCTCGATCCTGGGCGCGTCCGGCAACGACAGCGTGTACGACCCGTACCTCGCGGCGATCGGCGCCGCGGGGATCGACGCCAAGGGGCGCAGCACCCTGCGCGACGACGTGTTCGCCGTGAACGCGTACTGCCCGATCACCGATCTCGGGAACGCGGACGTCGCCTACGAGTGGCTGTACAACCTTCTCGGCACCCGGGACGCGACCGGCTCGAACGCGCAGGCCGCGGACGCGGCGGCGATCGCGGCCAAGTTCCCCGCGTACGAGAGGAGTCTGGGCCTGCGCAACGCGGACGGTTCGAAGCTCACGGCCGACACCATGCTCGCCACCATCAAGAAGGAGGTCGTCCGCTCGGCGGAGAGGTATCTCCAGGCCGACCCGGCGCACACGATCCCGGCCCTCGGCGAGAACTTCGTCATCACCTCCGGCGGACCCGGCGGGACCACGACGAAGTCGTACGTCAACGACTGGCTGGACGTGGACAACGCCACCGACGAGGTGCGTTCGGTCGACATGACGAAGTACCTGAAGTTCGTCGCCACCCAGGCCACGCTGAAGACGACGCCCGCGTTCGACGGAGTGGGGGTGTACGGCAACACGACGAGCGGTACCGAGACCAACCTGTTCGGCCCGTACGCCCGGAAGTACCTGAACTACACCGAGTTCAGCTGGGACCACAACGACGTCGCGGGCGACGGGAGCGGCCTGGACGACACCGGGCTGACCTGGAAGCAGTACGTCGCCAGGAAGAGCACCACCGTCGACGACCAGCTCCGTCTCATCAACCCGATGGACTTCATCGGCACCAGGAGCGCCGACACGGCACCGAACTGGTACGTCCGCAACGGCACCCGGGACCGCGACACCTCGTTCATCATCGGCATCAACCTGGACCGCGCGCTGAAGGCGGACCCGCAGGTCGGGGACGTGAACTTCCAGCTGGCCTGGAACCAGCCGCACGCGGGCAACTACGACGTGCCGGAGGCCATGGCGTGGATCGCCGAGGTCGTCGAGCGCGCCGGCGATCCGACGGCCTCCGGCCACCGGTGACCGGCACAGGACGATGACGGGGTGCGGGGCAGACCAGGGCGGGCGTTCCGCCGAGTGCCCGGTCTGTGCCGTGCCCGTCCTATGCTGATGGCATGTCACGGTCGCATCAACAGGTTCGGCAACGACCGTACCGGCCCGGACTCCGAGGACGAGCCCGCGTCCGAGGACGCCGGAGCGAGCTGATCGGCAGGATCGTATGAGCGCATCACGGACCGCGCGGGCCACCTGGCGCAACACGACGCACGACTGGGCGGGGACCGTCGACTTCGGGCATCTCGCACGCATTCGCCGGGATCCGGTCCGCTTCGCGCCGAGCGGCACGCTCCATCTGGTCCTGGAGGTGATCGCATACGCGGCGGACGAGGCGGAGAGCAGGGGCGGTGGACGCTGCCGCGTCACCGTCCGTCCGGACGGCTCCGTCTCCGTCGTGGACGACGGACGCGGCACCGACACGCGCGTCGACGACCGGGGCGAGGTCGTGAAGAAGCCGGTCATGGCCACGAAGGACCTGCGCTTCTTCGACCACGCGGACGCCCCGGCGCTGCCCGACGGACACCCGCGACAGGGCATGTCCACCGTCGCCGCCCTCAGCACCTGGCTCGTCCACACCAACCGCCGTCACAACGGTTCCTGGACCCAGCGGTACGAACACGGCGGCCCCACCACCGGCCTGCGGTCGATCCCCGACGACGGGACGACCGGCACCGGCGTCCATTTCCTGCCCGCGCGGCCGCTCCTCCCGGCCGACGACGCGACGGTGCGTGACCTGGCACGGCTCACCGGCTCGTGGCCGCATCTCCGCCTGACGGTCCACGGCGGCCCCGCCCTTGGCCTTCGAGGCCTCCCGCGACCGCCCAAAGACCGTCCCCTGCCCGGTCGCTAGGCGATCGACGCGCGCAAGACAAGGAGAACAAGGTCACATGTGTGTCGGCTGCTGCTCTTCTGCGCGCTGCCTTAGCATCCGAACATGACGGTCCTGCCTGACGACGGGCTCTCCCTGGCAGCCGAATTCCCTGACGCGACGCATGATCAGTGGCAGCAACTTGTCGCCGGTGTCCTGCGCAAGTCGGGCAGGGAAGTCTCGGCCGGCGAGGCGGAGGACGCCCTCTCCACCACCATCGAGGACGGGCTGCGCGCCCGCCCGCTCTACACAGCGCACGACGCCGCTCCCCCGGTCGGCCTCCCCGGCTTTCCGCCGTTCGTCCGCGGCGGCCGCGCCGAGGGGAACACGGCCGGCGGCTGGGACGTGCGCCAGCGCCACGGACTGCCCGAGTCCGCCGCGGTCCTCGCCGATCTCGAGAACGGCGTGACGTCGCTGTGGCTGACGGTCGGCGACGCCGGCGGCTTCCCCGTCCCGGCGCTGCCCGCCGTCCTCGACGGCGTGTACCTGGACCTCGCCCCCGTGGTGCTCGACGCGGGCGCCGACCACGAGAGCGCCGCGCGTGAACTGCTGCGCGTGTACGAGGACCGGGGCATCGCCGCCGACGCGGCGCGCGGCAACCTCGGCGCCGACCCGCTCGGGCTGGAGGCCCGCACGGGCCGGGCGTACGACACCGAACCCGTGGCCGAACTGGCCCGGCTGTGCGCCCAGCGGTACCCGGGACTGCGCGCGCTGACCGTCGACGCCCTCCCGTACCACGAGGCCGGTGGCTCGGCGGCTCAGGAGCTGGGCGCGTCCCTCGCCACGGGCGTCGCCTACCTGCGGCGTCTCACCGAGGCGGGCCTGGACGTCCGGCAGGCCCTCGCACAGGTCGAGTTCCGCTACGCCGCCACCGCCGACCAGTTCCTCACCATCGCCAAGTTCCGCGCCGCGCGCCGACTCTGGGCACGGGTGGCCGAGGCGTGCGGCGCGCCGAAGAGCGGGGCGCAGCTCCAGCACGCGGTGACGTCCCCGGTGATGATGACGCGCCGCGATCCGTGGGTGAACATGCTGCGTGCCACCATCGCGACGCTCGCGGCCGGAGTGGGCGGCGCCGACGCCGTGACCGTGCTGCCGTTCGACGACGCGCTCGGCGTGCCGGACGCGTTCGCCCGGCGGATCGCGCGCAACACCTCCACCATTCTGATCGAGGAGTCCCACCTGGCCCGGGTGATCGACCCGGCGGGCGGCTCCTGGTACGTGGAGCGACTGACCGACGAACTCGCCCACGCGGCCTGGGAGTTCTTCCGAACCATCGAGCGGGAGGGCGGTCAGGCGGCCGCACTCCGCTCCGGCCTGGTCGGCGACCGGCTGGCCGAGACCTGGTCGGTGCGCGCCCGCCGCCTCGCCGAGCGCCGCGAACCGGTCACCGGTGTCAGCGAGTTCCCGCATCTGGCCGAGAAGCCCGTGGTGCGCGCGGCCGCGCCGCCGCGGCCGTCCGGCGGACTGCCCCGGGTCCGTCGCGACGAGGCGTTCGAGGCACTGCGGGCCCGTTCCGACGCCCACCTCGCGGCCACCGGGCAGCGGCCCCGGGTGTATCTGGCGGCGCTGGGACCCGCCGCCGCGCACACCGCGCGCACGACGTTCGCGGCCAACCTGTTCCAGGCGGGCGGCATCGAGCCCGTGACCGACGGCTCCTTCGAGGAGAGCGGGGCGCGGGAAGCGTGCCTGTGCTCCAGCGACGCGGTCTACGCGGAACAGGCCGAGGACGCCGCGCGGTCCCTGCGGGAGGCGGGCGCCCGGCACGTGTTCCTCGCGGGCCGCCCGGGCACCGTCTCCGCCCCCGACAGCTTCGTCTTCGCCGGCTGCGACGCCGTCGACGTACTCAGCGCCACGCTCGACCGCATGGGAGTGTCCCGATGACCGCCGCTGGCACGTCCGGTGTCCCCGACTTCTCCTCGATCGATCTCGGCAGCCCCGCGCCGGGCACCACGGCGCAGGAATGGCGCAGCGCCCTCAAGCGCGCGGGCGACGGCGCCGACCCGCTGTGGGAGACGCCCGAGGGCATCTCCGTCGAGCCGCTGTACACCGGCGAGGACCTGGAGGGCCTGGACTTCCTCGGCACGTACCCGGGTGTCGCACCGTACCTGCGCGGCCCCTACCCGACGATGTACGTCAATCAGCCCTGGACGATCCGCCAGTACGCGGGTTTCTCCACGGCCGAGGAGTCCAACGCCTTCTACCGGCGCAATCTCGCCGCCGGTCAGAAGGGCCTGTCGGTCGCCTTCGACCTGCCGACGCACCGCGGCTACGACAGCGACCACCCGCGGGTGACCGGCGATGTCGGCATGGCGGGCGTCGCGATCGACTCGATCTACGACATGCGGCAGCTCTTCGACGGCATCCCGCTGGACCGGATGACCGTGTCGATGACGATGAACGGCGCGGTGCTGCCCGTGCTCGCGCTGTACATCGTGGCGGCCGAGGAGCAGGGTGTGCCGCCGGAGAAGCTGGCCGGGACCATCCAAAACGACATCCTCAAGGAGTTCATGGTCCGCAACACCTACATCTATCCGCCGAAGCCGTCGATGCGGATCATCTCCGACATCTTCGCGTACACGTCGCAGCGGATGCCGCGCTACAACTCGATCTCCATCTCCGGCTATCACATCCAGGAGGCGGGTGCGACGGCCGATCTGGAGCTGGCGTACACCCTCGCGGACGGCGTGGAGTACATCCGGGCGGGCCGGGAGGCGGGACTTGACGTCGACGCGTTCGCGCCGCGCCTGAGCTTCTTCTGGGCGATCGGGATGAACTTCTTCATGGAGGTCGCCAAGCTCCGCGCGGCCCGCCTGCTGTGGGCGAAGCTCGTGAAGCAGTTCGACCCGAAGAACACCAAGTCCCTTTCGCTGCGCACCCATTCGCAGACGTCGGGCTGGTCGCTGACGGCGCAGGACGTCTTCAACAACGTGACGCGTACGTGCGTGGAGGCGATGGCCGCGACGCAGGGCCACACCCAGTCGCTGCACACGAACGCACTCGACGAGGCGCTCGCGCTGCCCACCGACTTCTCGGCGCGCATCGCCCGCAACACCCAGCTGCTCATCCAGCAGGAGTCGGGCACGACGCGGGCGATCGACCCGTGGGGCGGCAGCGCCTACGTGGAGAAGCTGACGTACGACCTGGCGCGCCGGGCCTGGCAGCACATCCAGGAGGTCGAGCAGGCCGGCGGCATGGCCAAGGCCATCGACGCGGGCATCCCGAAGCTGCGCATCGAGGAGGCGGCCGCCCGCACCCAGGCGCGGATCGACTCGGGGCGGCAGCCCGTCATCGGCGTCAACAAGTACCGCGTCGACTCGGACGAGGAGATCGAGGTCCTCAAGGTCGACAACTCCTCGGTGCGGGCCCAGCAGATCGCCAAGCTGCGCCGGCTGCGCGAGGAGCGCGACGAGACGGCCTGCCGGGACGCGCTCGACGCGCTGACCCGGGCGGCGGGCGGTGACGGCAATCTCCTGGAGCTCGCGGTGCGCGCGGCCCGGGCGATGGCCACGGTCGGCGAGATCTCGGACGCGCTGGAGAAGGTCTACGGCCGGCACGCCGGACAGATCCGTACGATCTCCGGTGTGTACCGCAACGAAGCAGGGGAGTCCGGATCCGTGGACCGGACCCGCGGCCGCGTCGAGGAGTTCGCCGAGGCCGAGGGGCGCCGGCCGCGCATCCTCGTGGCCAAGATGGGGCAGGACGGCCACGACCGCGGCCAGAAGGTGATCGCGACCGCCTTCGCCGACCTGGGCTTCGACGTCGACGTCGGCCCGCTCTTCCAGACACCGGGCGAGGTGGCGCGGCAGGCCGTCGAGGCGGACGTGCACATCGTCGGGGTGTCCTCCCTGGCCGCCGGGCACCTCACCCTCGTACCGGCGCTGCGCGAGGCGCTCGCCGACGAGGGGCGCGAGGACATCATGATCGTGGTGGGCGGGGTGATTCCGCCGCAGGACGTGCCCACGCTCCTGGAGATGGGCGCGGCCGCCGTGTTCCCGCCCGGCACGGTGATCCCGGACGCCGCCCACGACCTGGTGTCGCGCCTCGGGGCGGACCTCGGGCACGACGACCAGTGAGCCGGTGACGGTGTGCCCATCGATCTCGAAACGTACGTCAAGGGTGTCCTCGCCGGGAAGCGGGCGGTCGTCGCGCGGGCGATCACCCTCGTCGAGTCCACGCGTCCCCAGCATCGGCGCCTGGCCCAGGAGTTGCTGACCGAGCTGCTGCCGTACAGCGGCCGGGCCCGCCGGATCGGTGTCAGCGGGGTGCCGGGGGTGGGCAAGTCGACGTTCATCGACGCGTTCGGCTCCCTGCTCACCGGGCGCGGTCACCGGGTGGCCGTGCTCGCGGTCGATCCGTCGTCGAGCCGCACGGGCGGTTCCATCCTGGGCGACAAGACCCGGATGGAGCGCCTGGCGGTCGATCCGGACGCTTTCGTGCGCCCCTCCCCCACGGCCGGCACGCTCGGCGGTGTCGCGAAGGCGACCCGTGAGTCGATCGTCGTCATGGAGGCGGCCGGGTACGACGTGGTCCTGGTGGAGACGGTCGGCGTGGGCCAGTCGGAGACGGCCGTGGCGAACATGGTCGACACGTTTCTGCTGCTGTCTCTGGCGCGGACCGGCGACCAGTTGCAGGGCATCAAGAAGGGTGTCCTGGAGCTCGCCGACGTGATCGCGGTGAACAAGGCGGACGGGCCGCACGAGCGGGACGCGCGGTCGGCGGCGCGCGAACTGTCGGGCGCGCTGCGGCTGATGCACGGCAAGGACGCCTTCTGGACGCCTCCGGTGCTGTGGTGCAGCGCCCGTGAGGAGAGCGGGCTCGACGAGGTCTGGGAGCGGATCGAGCAGCATCGCTCGCTCCTCGACTCGACGGGGCGGCTCGCCGAGCGGCGCCGTACGCAGCAGGTGGACTGGACCTGGACGATGGTCCGCGACGAGCTTCTCGGGCGGCTGCACGCCGATCCCGCGGTGCGGGCCGTGACGCCGGGTCTGGAGCGGCAGGTCCGCGATGGCGAACTGACCGCGACGCTGGCCGCGGAGCGGATCCTGGACACGTTCCGGGAGCGGGACGCGCACTGAGCTGCGGGCCGGCTCCGGTCGGCGCGTCGTCGCCCGGGCGGCCCGGTCACCCGGCCAGGCAGCAGTCGCCGCACTTTCCGCCGCCCGGCGCGCGGTAGAGGAGGCAGCAGCTGTTGCGGCGGAACGTCAGCCCGGGTCCGGTGATGCGGCCGGTCCCCCGCAGCCGGCCCGTCTCCAGCAGTTCCCGCGTCAGGCGGGTGAGCGGACCGCGCAGGGCGGGCCGGATGCGCAGCAGTTGCGCTGCCGAACCGACCAGCGCGGACGCGGAGTTGCCGGCCAGCAAGCCCGGCGCCACCTTCGTGGTGAGAGCGCTCTCGACGTCCCGCAGCACGCCGTCGACCTCCGCGTGGAGGGCTTCGGCGAGCGACGGCAGGCCCGCCGCGAGCCGTCCCCGCGGGTCCGTCAGACGCAGGTCCGTCGTGTCGCCCGACCACTCCGCGGCGCCCATCGCCGGCACGATCCCGTGCACGAGGGCGCAGGCGAGGACCGGCGACCACAGCCGGGCCGCGAGCCCCAGGTGCGCGACGGACACACCGACGCGCCTCTCGGTCGTCGCGAACCGCTCGTCGACCGCCTGGGCACGGGCCGCGAACCCGTCCCGGAGACCGCCCCCGTCGACGCGGACCGGATCCCGAGGTGCCCGGGGCACGGCGGATTCGAGGGCGAAGAAGCCGCCGAGCCGCGCCACGTCGCGCAGCGCCCGGGCGACCTGCTCCGGCCGGGCCTCCGTGGCGTTCACGAGGTGGCGGGGGCGCGGCGCGGCGGCTTGATGAGATAGAGATCGAGGATCTCGGGCCGGTCCGCCACGCCGGGTCCGCCCGCCCGCACCCAGTCCGCTATGTCCTCGGTGGCGTCCGGGTCGTTGACCAGTCCGAGCCACACCGGCCGGGCGCCTGCCGCCCGGCCCGCTGTGGACGGCTGCACGACGACGACGTTGGCCTGCTCGCAGACGTCCAGGCACTCGGAGATCCGTACCGGGGCGATCTGGCGCAGCCGCGCGGTCTGGGCCGCGTGATCGGCGTCGACCTTGACGGTGCCGCAGCAGCAGTCGCGGCACACCACCACCCGGCACGGGACCGTCCGGTCCCCGGTCGTCACGGTCTCGTCGGCGAGCCGTTCAGGCATGCCGTGTCCTTCCTCTCGCCGGGGAGTTCCGCCCCGGGGTGCTTCGAGGAGGCGACAGCGTGAGTCTCCTGGCTCTCGGGTCCGTGCTCGTCCCGGCCTTCCCGCCCGCGCGGGGCAGTGGCTCGTCGGGATCCGCTCGCCGATCACAGTGGCGGTACCGCACCGGATTCACACCGGTTTCCTCGGGCGGCTGCCGCCCATGTCCAGAGCCATCATGCCATCCGCCCCGGCCTCGCGACGGGCCCGAGGTCGCATCGGACGCCGCGCCCGGGAAAAGCCGCCGGAAATCCATGAACCGGTTGTTAATGTCCCCCCATGAAGAGGCGTCAACTGCTCGGTATGGCAGGCGTATCCGCGTTATCCGTCGTCACCACGGCCTGTGGAGGTTCCGGGTCGGACTCCGTACCCCGGCCCAAACTGAAGTTCGCCAACCCCGTGCGTATCCCACCCCTTCTGCATCCCGCTCCGGGCAAGGACGGCAGCCGCAGGTTCGCACTGACGCTGCAGACCGGGCGGACGGCCATCCTGCCCGGGAAGACCACCCCGACCTGGGGATTCAACGGCACCTTCCTGGGGCCGACGCTGCGCGCCACGCGCGGTGACACGGTGCGGATGACGGTCCGCAACCGGCTGCCGGAGACCAGCACCGTGCACTGGCACGGCATCCGGCTGCCCGCCGTGATGGACGGCGGCCCCCACCAGCCCGTCGAGTCGGGCGCCACCTGGACGCCGCACTGGACCCTGGACCAGCCCGCCGCCACCGCCTGGTACCACCCGCATCCGCACGGCGAGACCGCCCAGCACGTCTACAACGGCCTCGCCGGAATGTTCATCCTCGACGACGACACCCGGCCGGAACTCCCCTCCGACTACGGCGTCGACGACATCCCGCTGATCCTCCAGGACAAGAAGTTCGACGAGGACAACGCCTTCACCGGCCGCGTCCTCAAGGGCACCTTCGGCATCCTGGGCGACCACGTCCTCGTCAACGGGACCTTCGATCCACATCTGAAGGTGACCACCGACCACGTCCGGCTGCGCATCCTCAACGGCTCCAACGCCCGCATGTACAACCTGTCCTTCGCCGACAAGCGCACCTTCCACGCAGTCGCCACCGACGGCGGCCTGCTGCCCGCGCCCGTGCCGGTCAAGGAACTGGCGCTGACCCCGGGCGAGCGCGCCGAGGTGGTCGTCGCCTTCGAGCCGGGCGAGCGGGTGGTGCTGCGCACCGTGGACAACGGCGTGGACATCGCCGAGGGCGACCTCGATGTGATCAGGTTCGTCGCCGCGGCCACGCTGAAGCCGTCCCCGGCGCCGCCCGCCGTGCTCGCGGCGCGCGATGCGATCGTCCCCGCCGCGGACGCGCGGGTGCGGCACTTCGTCCTCAACGGCCATGACGCCATCAACGGCGAGGAGATGGACATGAGCCGCATCGACGAGGTGGTCCCGGCCGGAGCCGTCGAGATCTGGGAGGTCGAGAACAACGTCTACTCCCACAACTTCCACATCCACGAAGTGGCGTTCCGTGTTCTCTCCGTCGGGGACGGCAAACCGGCGGCGTACGCGGAAGGCCGCAAGGACACCGTCTTCGTCCCCGGCAAGAGCAAGGTCAGACTGGCCGTCAGATTCGGCACCGCCACCGACCCCAAGTGGCCGTACATGTACCACTGCCACATCCTTCGTCACGAGGACTCGGGAATGATGGGCCAGTTCGTCCTGGTCGAACCGGGCACCGAGCGCACCGTCAGCCGCACGCTGAAGATGCCCCACCATTAGGCCGCCTGAAGGGCAGTCGTCGTCGGGCCGGCCGTCGGTGGCGGATCGGCCCGACGGTGTCCTAGGCGGAGTCGGTGCGCCACAGTTCGTCCGGGTCGTCGCCCGCCGCGTCGAGGATGAGCCGGGCGTCCCGTTGGCCCAGTTTGATCGCCTCCCCGATGAACTCCGGTTCGAAGAAGAGGTAGCTGAGCAGTTCGCCCCGGCTCTGCCCCGGGCCCAGGAGCGCGGCGAGGAACATCAGGTCCGGGTTGGTCAGGCGGCGCAGGCCGCGGAAACTCGTGTCCAGGACGTATTCCGCCATGACACCGAGCTGATCAACCGGGCCGGGCATCGGCCCGCCGAAGAGGTACTCGACGACGGTGTACGGACGTCCACGCGGGCTGATCCCCTGCGCCCCGGACTCCAGCAGTTCGTCCACCTTGCCGAGCGTCCGCGTGTCCTCCACCATGCGATCGCCCATCAGACCGGTCAGGATCTGCGCGACGACGTCCTGGACGGACGGTGCCGACTCGTCCCCGCACTCCACGGGCCGGGGCAGGTCGCGCAGCGGTGTGGTGGCGACGATCACGACGCGGCGCGCGCCGAGCGAGATCGTCGGCTTGATGGGGGCGTTGAGGCGGACGCCGCCGTCCATGTACCAGCAGCCGGTCGGCCCGATCCTGACGGGCGGGAACGCCACGGGAATCGCCACGGACGCCATCACATGGTCCACGTCCAGGACGGTACGGGTGTAGTCCACCGCCCGGTCGGTGTCGGAGGCGGGCAGCCTGGCTGCCGCGGGGCCCTCGGCGAACACCTCCGTCCGCCCGCTGCCACAGGCCGTCGTGGCCACGGCGACGGCCTGGGCCGCGCCGTCGGCCAGGTTGGCGTGGAGCTGGTCCCAGTCGACCTTCGTCCGCAGGGTGGTCCGAAGCGGGCCCGTGTCGAGCAGTCCGGCCAGGGGCGCGCTGGACGGGTTCACGACACGCGTCACGCACTGCCGCAGGATCATGGGCAGCGCTGTCAGCACGAACGGCCTGAAGACCTCGTTCTTCGTCAGTCCCTGCCAGGCGGCGATCACTTCGTCGGCCGCCCGGGCCGCGGGCAGGTGGGCGAACGAGGCGAAGAGCACCGCGTTGAGCGCTCCCGCGCTGGTGCCGGTGAACAGCGTCGGACGCTGCCCCCACTTGTCGAGCTCCGGCAGCAGGGTCGCCAGCATGCCTGCCTCGTAGGCGCCCCGCGCCCCGCCCCCTGCCAGCACCACGCCGATGTCGGCGCCCGCCGACGACGGGGTGGCGGCTCCGTCCTCGGGCATCGCCCCTCCCAGGTCCACGTCGCACGGGTGCGGCCGCGGCACGTCTGCCGTGCGACTCGGGCCGCCTCGTCGATGCCACTACGCCCGGCGGATCGGTGCAACGGCGGAACCGGCCATGCCCGCCTCTCGCCGGGAGCCCACCGCACGCCGTGGAGCTAGAGCCTGCTCATCGAGGCCATCGCGTACAGAAGTTCGATGACGGCCGTGGGGTCGCCCTGCTGGCTCGCGGCCGCTTCCCGTGGTGCGAGATGACCCGCCGCGACCCGGCAGAACCCCACTTCGGGCAGGACGATGTGGCTGACGCAGTTGTCCGGGCCCGCCGGGCCGTCGGCGGCGTCCACCGGCAGATACCAGTCGCCCCCGCTCTCGCCCTCGATCTCCAGGCGGACGCTGCTCGGCGACGCTCCCGGCTGTGTGAGGGGCCGCGGCGGGGACGCCAGTCCCGCCTGCCTGCGCGCGGCCAGGATCGCCGGCAGCATCTGCACGGCGACCCCGATGTCGGTGGCGTGGATCCAGGTCTCGAAAGCCCTGTCGGGCAGGGCCAGGCGCAGGGGCAGGACGACGTCGTCGCCGTAGGGCACGGCGATGTCCGCGACCCCGTTGCCGCTGAACGAGCAGGTGCGGATCAGTTCGTAGGCGTGGTCCCGCCAGACCCGTCGGACGGTCCGGGGATCCTCGTCACCGGACGCGTCGGACGCCGTACGGTCCTGCTCCGTCTGCTGCCAGAGGGCCCTGGGCGCCCCGCACGGGGTCGGGCAGGCCGGCCATGCCCCCTCGGTTCTCTCCCCCCTGCTGCCGCACACATCAACGTACCCAGCCGGTGTTGTCGTGCGCCAACTCGCTTGCGCATGAACGGAATTGATCGAAGGGAGAGCCCGGATGGATCGCTCCCGACCCGTCCGTGACGCCGGGCGGAGATCAGTCGAGACAGAACTCGTTACCCTCGATGTCCTGCATCGGGATGCACGACTCGTTCTCCTCGTCGGCGTACAGGGTGCACACGTGTGTCGCGCCGAGCGCGACGAGTCGCCCGCACTCGGCCTCCAGGACGGCGAGGCGCTCGGCGCCGACGAGTCCGGTACCGACGCGCACATCGAGGTGCACGCGGTTCTTGACGACCCTGCCCTCGGGAACACGCTGGAAGTACAGGCGCGGCCCCTCGCCCGAGGGATCGACGCACGCGGACCACGCGTCCCGCTCCTCCTCCGGCTGCGCGTTCCTGAAGTCGTCCCAGGTGTCGAACCCCTTGGGCGGCCGGGGCATGACGTACCCGAGCACCTCGCACCAGAACCGGGCGACACGCTCGGGTTCCGCACAGTCGAAGGTGACTTGGAACTTCTTGATCGCTGACATCGGCGCACCATACCAACGGCCGACGCCCCACACATCCCAAAAAAAGAGCCCCGCTCCGGGGGACGGTGTCAGAGCCCCGCGAGGGTCGCGTTGAGCTGACCGGCGGTCAGGGCGGACGCGGGCAGGGGGAGTTCGGACGGGGCGGGGCGCAGGCCCGCCAGGAGCAGGGCCAGAGGGCGGCGCCAGGCCTCGGCCGTGGTCGCGGCGGTGAGCGCGGGGACGGCCCGACCCAGTGCGGCGAGGGCGAACAGGACGTCCTCCACGACGACATCGGGCCGGACGGATCCCTGCGTCTGCCCACGCCGCAGGAGTTCGTCCAGAGTCCGGTGGTTGTGCGCGTGGACGGCCTCCAGGGCGGCGACGCCCTCCAGGCTCGTGGTCATCAGGTCGTTCGTGCCGCGGTCCGCGGCGAGCACCGTGAAGACGACCTCCAGGTAGCCGGTGAGACCCGCCCACGCGTCGTCGGCCGCGCGGGCCTCGTCGCCGGCGGCCATCGTGCCGCTCAACTGGTCCCGGAAGACGGCGTCGACGAGGTCGGCGCGGCGTGCGAAGTGCCGGTAGAGCGTCGCGTTGCCCACGCCCGCGCGGCGGGCGACGACGTCGAGGGGCGCCGTGAGCCCCTGCTCCCGGAACACCTCGCGCGCGGCCTCGACGATCAGCTCGCGGTTGCGTCGCGCGTCCCGCCGCCGGTGCGCTGCCGCGCCGGGTGCACCGCCGGTCATGTCGTCCTCCTGCGTCGTTTCCCACCGAACATCCGGGGAGTGGTCCCCGGTAATGATGCTATCGTCTCGCCGAACCGGGGAGCACTCCCCATTTAGTGAGGGGTGAATCATGGATGAAGCGGACAGGGCTCTCGTACTGGGCGGCGGCGGGCCCGTGGGCGGCGCGTGGCTGGTCGGCGTCCTGGCCGGGCTGGCGGACGCCGGCTCCGATCCGGCCGACGCCGATCTGACGGCCGGCGCGTCGGCGGGAGCCGTCTTCGGCGCCCGGCTCCTGTCGGGCCAGTCCCCGCAGGAGCTGTACGAACGTCAGCTGGCCGGCGCCGACCGCGTCGACCTCGCCGTCACGACCGCCCAGACGCTGCGGTTCCTTCGGGCCGCCCTCGGAGCGAGGAATCCCGACCGTTCCGCGCGCCGCCTCGGCCGCGCCGCGCTCGAGGCGCGGACCGTCCCGGAGTCCGAAGTCCTCGACACGGTGCGGACGTTGCTGAACGGCGCGGAGGACTGGCCGGTGCGTCTCCTGCGTGTCGCGGCGGTGGAGGCCGCCACGGGCGAGCCGGACGCCTTCGACCGCGAGTGGGGCGTCCCCCTCGTCGACGCGGTCGCCGCGAGTTGCGCCGTCCCCGTGGTGTGGCCGCCGGTCACGGTGGCCGGTCGGCGGTGGATGGACGGCGGCAGCCGCGCGACCGCACCACTGGAACTGGCCCGCGGCCACCGGCGCGTCCTGGCCGTCGTCCCCCTGCCGTCCGCCGTCGGGCCGCACCCGCACGCCGCACGTCAGGCGGCCGCGCTCACGGCGGCCGGAAGCCACGTCACGCTCATCACGCCCGACGCGGCGGCACGGCGCGCCATGGGGCGGAACATGACCGCGGACCACCGCCGGGCGGACGCCGCCCGCGCCGGTCACGCGCAGGCCCGGGCGCTGGCCGCGTCCGGCACGATCGACGACCTCCTGAACGCCTGAACCCGCGCCGGAACCGAGCCCGAGTCGCCGGGCGGCGCGCCACGGACCACCGACACCACTCACGAGGGACGGCCCCATGCCATCGGCACCCACGCTGCAAGAACTGGCCCCCGCGGGGCACGACACGGCCCGCGATCCCCACCCCGTGTACGCGGCGCTGCGGGCGCGCGGACCGGTCCATCGTGTCCTCGTCCCCGGGAGCGGCGAGAGCTGGCTCGTCGTGGGCCGCGACGCGGCGCGCCAGGCGCTGTCCGATCCCCGGCTGAGCAACGACATCCGCCACTCGGCGACCTGGGACACCGACGGCGGTCACGCCCTCGGCAGGAACATGCTGCAGAGCGACCCTCCGCACCACACGCGGCTGCGCGGACTGGTCGCCGGACGCTTCACGCCCGGGCGGATCGCCGCCCTGCGCCCGCGGATCGAAGCCCTCGCGGACGCCCTTCTCGCCGACCTGCCCCGGCCGGGGACCGTCGACGCCGTGCACCGGTACGCACTGCCTCTGCCGGTCGCCGTGATCTGTGAACTCCTCGGGGTGCCCGAGGACGGGCGCGACGTCTTCCACGCCTGGTCGCGGGAGCTGGTGATGCCCACCTCGGAAGCGGCGGCGGCCGCGGCAGGCGCGCAACTGACGGACCTGATAGGCGACCTGCTGGCCCAGCGAACCGCCGCTCCCGACGGCACCCTGCTCAGTGAACTGGCCGGCGCCGGGCAGAACGGCGCCCTCGCGGCCGATGAACTTCTCGGGATGGTCTTCCTGCTGCTCGTCGCCGGACACGAGACGACCGTCAATCTGATCTCGGCGGCGCTGTTCAGTCTTCTCACGCATCCGGAGCAGCTGGCCCTCGTGCGCGCGGATCCCTCGCTGACGGCTGCCGCGGTCGAGGAGACGCTGCGCCTGCACGCTCCGGTCCATTCCACCGCGTTCCGGTTCGCCAGGGAGCCACTGGATCTTGCGGGGACGGCGATCCCGGCGGGCGACGCGGTCCTGGTCGCTCTGGCCGCGGCGTCCCGCGATCCCTCGCACTACACCGACGCCGACCGTTTCGACCTGCGTCGCACGGGTCCCGCGCATGTCGCGTTCGGGCACGGCCTGCATCACTGTCTGGGGGCGCCCCTGGCCCGCGTCGAGGCCGAGACGGCCCTGCGGCGCTTCCTCGCGCGGTTCCCGGCCGTCGCGCTCGCCACGGATCCGGCGACGCTGACGTGGCGCAGCAGCACGCTGCTGCGCGGCCTGACGGACCTTCCTCTGCGCCTGGGGTAGCAGGTACGCGGGAGGGTAGGCGCGGAGCCCTCCGAGCCGTGGCGGGGGTGGTGCGGAGGGGTGTTCAGCGCAGCGAAAGCGCGGCGGTGATCGTCTTGCCTGCGGGGCCGATCTCCACGTCCAGACGGGAGCAGAGCCGCTGGATCACCACCATGCCGTATCCGCCGGGGGTGCCCTTGCGCGTGCGGACCCGCTGCGGTGCGGTCCGGCTGGCGTCGCTGACCCGCACCAGGAACTCGTCGTCCGCCACGTCGACCTCCAGGCGGGTCACCCCGCCCGCGTGCACCAGGGCGTTGGTCACCAGCTCGCTGACCACGAGCAGCGCGTCCTCACTCAGCTGTCCGGCCCGGGCCCGTGGCAGTTCGCGGCCCGCCGCGGCCAGTGCCGCCCGGACCGCCACCCGGGCGTCCGCACAACTGATCTCCTCTGTCTCCAGTGCTTGAGCCGCGCTCATATCGACGTAGGTCCTTTCCCGTACATGTCGCACCTCGTGCCGCCACAGTTCTCGCTTTCCCCGCACCCGTCCGTCCAACACTCCCCCGTTCCCGGCCGCTGCGGACGAGAAAGGGGGATCTGCCGATCACACGCCCAGGAACCTGTGGGAAGGTCTGCGGATGGTTTCCGACAGACAGAGAATCGACGTCACCCGGCAGGACCGGGTGACCGTGGTCTCCTTCCGTGACGACATGGATCTCACGGACGAGGCCGAGGCCTACCTCGCCCTGTCCGGCGCGCGTGGGGACACCGGCACCACCGGTACCCTCCTCGACCTCGCCGGTCTCGCCTTCGCCGACAGCACGACGCTGAACGTGATCCTGCGCGCCTACAACGACCACCAGGCCGTGCCGAGGCCCTTCGTCCTGAGCGGCCCCTACCAGCCGGCCGTCGCCAGGCTCTTCGAGATCACCGGCGCCGGTGACGCGCTGGAGATGGCCGACAACCGCGCCGCGGGGCTGCGCCGCGTCCACGAACTCCAGGAGCGGCTGGGCAGCGACCAGGCCTCCACGCCCGACGCGCAGTGACCCCGCGAGCCGGGCCGGGGGACGGCTCTATCCTGCGCGGATGACGCATGAAACCGAACTGACGTCTCCCGTCGACCTGTGCCGGCCCGACGGACGGTTGAACCGGGACGCGGTCGGCTGGACCCGGCGCCCCCTGCACACCGCCAATCTGCGCGGCTGGGGGCGGGCGAAGCGCTGGGAGTACTGGGCCATCGTGACCCCGGAGCACATCGTCGGCGTCGTTGTGTCGTCCCTCGACTACGCCGGCGTGCACGGGCTGTACGTCCTGGACCGGGCGAGCGGGCGGGAGACGAGCACGGACGCGGTGGTGCCGTTGGCCCGGGGCGCGGCACTGCCCGTGCGCAGCGGTGACGGCGAGGTCCGGGCGCGGGGCGGCGGTCTCGAGATCAGGATCTCGCAGGCCGCGGACGGCTCCTCGATCCGTGCGACGGGCCCCGGTGTGCGGCTCGACGCGGAGGTGCCGCTGCCGCCGGGGCACGAGTCCCTCGGAGTGGTCGTGCCGTGGAGCGACAGACGGTTCCAGTACACCGTCAAGGACATCGGCCGGCCCGTGCACGGCACCCTGGCCCTGCACGGGCGGACCTACGAGCTGGGCGGCCCGGGATCGTTCGCCGCGCTGGATCACGGCCGCGGCAAGTGGCCCTACTCGGTCACGTGGAACTGGGCGGCCGGCGCCGGGCCCGACCGGGCGATCCAGCTGGGCGGCCGGTGGACCGACGGCACCGGCAGCACCGAGAACGCCCTGTTCGTCGACGGCCGCCTGCACAAGATCGGCGAGGAGCTGCGCTGGAGCTACGACCGCTCGGACTGGCTGGCGCCGTGGCACATCGGCGGGGAGCGGGCGGACATCCGCTTCCACCCGTTCCACGAGAAGGCCGCCCGCACGAACCTGGGCCTTGTCGCGAACGAGACCCATCAGTGCTTCGGCCGCTTCAGCGGCTGGGCCCGCACCGACGACGGCACCAGGACCGACCTCGACGGGCTGGTCGGCTGGGCCGAGGAGGCACGGAACCGCTGGTAGCGGACTGGGCCGTACGGGCGAAGTTCCTGACACCTCATCACATGAGGCACTGTCGCGTTGTCATACGGTCATGACGATCGAACTCATCGCCCGACGGCCCATGCCCTCCCACCCGCGCCGCAGCGACGGGCAGGCCCCCTTGCCCGCCCCCGGGGAACGCGCCTCGCTGCGCCGCGCCTGGCGGCTCACCGAGGAACAGGTGGCCGAGGCGTTCGGAGTGACGGCGGCGACGGTCCGCTCCTGGGAAGCCGGGCGGTCCGCCCCGCGGGGGCTGCGCCGGGCTGCGTACGCGGCGTTCCTCAGCGGGCTCGCGCACGGCCGGGTGCCGGAGCCTTCCGGCGGCAGCTCTCCCCCGTCCGGAAAGCCGGCCGCGCCCCGTGGTCCGCGCGGGCGGTCGGGCGGAGCCGTCGTGGAGACCCGCGCGGCGGTCGTGCTGCGCGGGGCGGCTCCCCCGGCGCCCGGTCGACCGGTGGGGCGGGCGCCCGATCCGGTGTCGCCCGCGCGGCTGCGCAGATTCCGCTGGGCGACCACGGCCGTGGGGACGTGGATCGTGATCTGCCATCTGCTGGCCACCACCCCTGTCCCCCATCCGTAGGCCGTGACGGTGATCCGGCGCCGGCCGGGTCAGAGGACGAAGACGCTCTGCGCCGTCTCGGTGTTGTACGTCTCGCCCGGGTAGACGAGCCATTCCACCTGCCCCGTGCAGTCGGGGCCGGAGTGGACCTCGGCGATGGCGTCGGTGTTGTTGACGATGGACGAGGGGAAGCGGTCGACGGCGTAGCAGCCGCTCGGATCGGCGTGGTCGACGCCGTTGACGACGAGGACGCCCTCGGCCGCGGAGGCCGGTTCCGCGGTGGCCAGGGTCGCCGCGGTCGCCAGTGCCCCGAGGGTCAGGGCCGTGCGTCGCATCATGGTGAGTCCTCTCCGTGGCGCGGGTCACGCGTACCGCCACCCGCCGTCATCACGGAACGTACCGGATCACGTACGTCGAGTGACCGGCGCACGGAAGTGATCGCCCAGGGGCGGAGTGCGCCGTGGCTCACCCGAGTGAAGTCACCGCCGCGCGCAACTGTTCCAGCGCCTCCAGCACGCACCGGGCCAGCTCCTCACCACCGCCGCGCTCCCCCTCGGACCACTGCGCGAGCCCCCGCTTGAACGCGAGCACGCCCAACTCCCCCGCGACGGCGGCGACCTCGCCGGGAATGCCGCGCTCCTCCAGGGCCGCGACCATCGCGGCCGCGATGCTGACGGTCTTGAGCGCGTCCCGCTCCTGGAGCTCCGTACTGGCGGCGACGGCGGCCTTCACCCGCGGGGCCAGCTCACGGTTCTGCGGTCCCATCGCGCCCGAAGCGCGCTCGAGGCCCGCGGCGACCGCCTCCAGCGGGCCCGCGTCGGCGGGCGCCTCGGCGATGCCCTCGACCAGCAGCCGGCTCAGGGTCTCCTGGCCGGCCACCAGCAGATCGCGCTTGTCGGGGAAGTGCCGGAAGAAGGTGCTCTTGGTGACCCCGGCGCGCTCGGAGATCTGCGCGACGGTCGTGGCGTCGTAGCCCTGCTCGGTGAACAGGTCGACAGCAGCCACGACGAGCCGTTCGCGTGAACCTGCTTCCCACCGAGCCATGCCGTCATCCTACGTGATGGGACTCTTGTCCCATCACCCGTGTACCGTGATGGGACAAGAGTCCCATCACTTTGAGAAGAGACCTCATGCGCGTCTTCGTCACCGGTGGCACCGGCCTGATCGGCTCCACCGTCGTCGCCGAGCTCCTCGGCAACGGCCACTCCGTTCTCGCACTCGCCCGCTCGGACAGGTCCGCGGCGGCCGCAGAGCAGGCCGGCGCACAGCCGCTGCGGGGCGGGCTCGCCGATCTGGACGTCCTCCGCTCCGGCGTCGCCCAGTCCGACGGGGTCGTCCACCTCGCGTTCAGCAACGACTTCAGCAGCCCCGAGGCCCTGGCCCGGGGCGTCGCGGAGGAAGGGGCCGCGCTCGCGGCCCTGGGCGACGCGCTCGTCGGCAGCGACCGGCCGCTCGTCACCGTCTCGGGGACGCCGGTCGCGGCGGGCCGCCCGTCCACCGAGGCGGACCCGCTGCCGACCGACGGGCCGGTCGGCGGCCGCAGCGTCGCGGTCATGCGGGCGCTCGGTCTGGCCTCGCAGGGAGTGCGCAGTTCGGCGGTGCGTCTGCCGCGCACCGTCCACAACGAGGGCACCGGCGGGTTCGCCGGTCTGCTCACCGGCATCGCCCGGCAGAGCGGGGTGTCCGGCTACCCGGGCGACGGCGCCCAGCGCTGGCCGGCCGTGCACGCGCTGGACGCGGCCGTCCTCTTCCGCCTCGCCCTGGAGCAGGCGCCGGCCGGAACCGCCTGGCACGCGGTGGCCGACGAGGGGGACGCCGTGCGGGACATCGCCGGGGTCATCGGGCGACGGCTCGGGCTGCCGGTCCAGTCGGTTCCGGCGGAGACCTACGGCCCGCTCGGCCCGGTCTTCGCGGCCGACCAGCCCTCCTCCAGCGCCCACACGCGCGAGGCGCTGGGCTGGGAGCCGAAGCATCTCGCCCTGCTGGCGGACCTGGAGAAGATCCAGCCCTGACCCGGTTCCGGTGGAGGGACCCGGCGGGCGGGTCCCTCCACGCCTACGCGTCGACGGTGGCGGGCTCGCGAGTGCGGGTGTCGGCGGCCGGGGCCAGCAGGATCGCACCGGCCACGAACACGAGGACCGCGACCATCGCCGAGCGCAGGCCGTAGTGGTCGCCCAGGAAGCCCAGGGCGGGCGGGCCGACCAGGAACGCCACGTAGCCGATGATGGCGACCAGGGAGACCCGGGCCGTCTGGTCGGGGCCCGAGTCACCGGCAGCGGACAGGGCCACCGGGAAGCCGAGTGAGGCGCCGAGGCCCCAGAACAGCACGGCGATCGCGGCCACGACGGCGCTGTCCGAGAAGATCACCAGGACCAGCCCGACGGCACCGGAGACGGCGCTCGCCCGGACGACCGCCACGCGTCCGAAGCGGTCGAGGAAGTAGGAGCCGCAGAAACGGCCCGTGGTCATCGCGGCGGCGAACCCGACGTAGACGAGGGATCCCGCCGCCGCGCTCAGGCCGTGGCCGTCGACCATGAGCAGCGGCAGCCAGTCGTTCGCCGCGCCCTCGGCCAGGGCCATGGCCAGCACGATGGCGCCGATCAGCAGCAGCCGGTGGTCCTTCCAGACCTGCGGCCGGGAGCTCCGCCCCGCCTCCGGCGCCGCCCGCTCCGCGCCGAGGCCGATGCCGGCGGGCACGGAGCGCAGCGCGTACAGCAGGAGCGCCGTGGCCGCCACCGCGACGGCGGCGAGATGCCAGTGGGCGGGGACGTCGGCGGCCGTGGCCGCCATTCCGGCGAGTCCGCCGATCACCGTGCCGAGGCTGAAGCAGCCGTGCAGGGTGGGCAGGACCGCCCGGCCGGTGATGCGCTCGACATCGGCCCCGTCCACGTTGATGGCCACCTCGCCCGCTCCCGTGCCCGCGCCGAACAGGCACAGTCCCGCGGTGACCAGGGGGGCGGAGGCGAGGACGCTGCCCGCTCCGACCACGACGACGGCCGCGACGATCAGCCAGGTGCCCAGGGCGATGACGGGCCGGGTGCCGTAGCGCGACACGAAGCGTCCGGAGCACAGGATGCCGGCCATGGCCCCGACGGAGAGACCGAAGAGGACGAGCCCCATCTGGGCCGTCGACACGCCCAGTTCGTCGCGCACGTCCGGGGTGCGGGTGACCCAGGAGGACATGGCGATGCCGTTGAGGAAGAAGAAGAGGTACAGGGCCTGACGGCGCCGGCGCACGGCAGGGTCTATCAACAGGGGCTCCGCGGGAGTTCGGAAAGAATGGACAGGCAGGCGACGCGTCCCGCCCCCACCGGGTATGCACAAATGTACATACCCGGTGGAGCGGAGAGAAGAGAAGGCGGACCAGGACGATGACCGGAAGCAACCGCGGCCCCAACGATCCCCAGCGGCGCGAGCGGATTCTCGACGCGGCCCTCGACGTCATCGCCGAACACGGCGCCATCAAGGTCACCTTCCGCCGGATCGCCGCGGCGGCCGGGGTTCCGCTCGGCTCGCTCACCTACTACTTCGACGACATGCAGCACCTGCTCACCGAGGCCTTCACCCGCCTCGCCGAGACCGTCTCCAGCCGCTACGGAGCGCTGCTGGCCGCGGCGCGCACCCCCGAGGAGGCCCAGGAAGCCGTCGTCGAGATCATCTGCGGCAAGGTCTGGGGCTCCGACCGCAATCTCCTGCTCAGCTACGAGCTGTACGCCTTCGCCACCCGTCACCCCGAACTCCGCGAGGTGATGCGCTCCTGGATGCAGGCCAGCCGCGACTCCCTCGCCCGGCACTTCGACCCGCTCACCGCCCGTGCCCTGGACGCCCTGGTGGAGGGCTTCTCCATCCACAACTCCGTCGACGCCCGTCCCACCGACCGCGCGGGCATCGCGGCCGTCGTCGGCGCCGTCGTCGCCCGCCCCGCCGCCTCCGGCGTCGTCTAGGGTCGACACCACGATGAACAGCAACAACGCCTCCTCCACCCCGCCCGCGAAGGCCGACAAGGCAAGCGTGCGGCGGCACAATCTGAGCCTGGTGCTGCGCACCGTCCACGACGAGGGCGAGGCGACCCGGGCCGGTGTCGCGGCGCGTGTGGGGCTGACCCGGGCGGCCGTCTCGTCGCTCGTCGACCAGCTCCTGACGGAGGGGTTCCTCAGCGAGTGGGGCAAGACGTTCAGCGGGCAGGCGGGCCGCCCCGGCACCGTCCTGAAGGTGGCCCGCAGCGGTCCCGCGGGGCTGGGTGTCGAGATCAACATCGACTACGTGGCCGTGTGCGTCGTCGATCTCGCGGGCACCGACCGGGTCCGCCTGGTCGAGCGGATGGACAACCGCGGCGCGGCGCCGGCCGCGGTCCTCAACCAGGCCGCACGGATCGCCGCGCGGGCCGTCGTCTCCGCCACGGAACAGGAACTGCGGCCGGTGGCGGCCGAGTTGGCGCTGCCCGGCCTGGTCTCCGGCGGCGCCGTGCGGCAGGCGCCCAACCTGGGCTGGAACCGGGTTCCGGTCGAGGGCCTGTTCGCCCAGGCCCTCAGCACGCTGCGGCCCGAGCACCGCGCCCTGCCCGTGAGCGCGGACAACGAGGCGAACCTCGCGGCGATGGCCGAGCTGTGGTTCGCCGCCGCGGACGACGACCGCGCGCCCGTGAACAGCTTCGTCTACCTCACCGGTGAGATCGGTGTCGGCGGCGCGCTGGTGCTGAACGGTCAACTGCTGCGCGGCGCGCACGGGTTCGCGGGCGAGATCGGCCATCTGGTGGTCGATCCCGACGGGCCGCCGTGCAGTTGCGGCGCGCGCGGCTGTCTGGAGCAGTACGCGGGTCAGGCGGCGCTGCTGCGGGCGGCGGGCCTGGACGAGAAGTCGGGCGCGGCGGGTGTCGCGGAGCTGGAGGCGAGGGCACGGGCGAGCGAGCCGCGCGCTCTCCAGGCACTGGAGGATGCCGGGCGGCGGCTCGGCCGGGTGCTGTCCGGGGCGGTGAACCTGCTGGACCCGGACGCGGTGATCCTGGGCGGCGCCTTCCGGGAGCTGAAGCCCTGGCTGGCACCCGCCGCGGACGCGGAGCTGACGGCGCGGGTGGTGTCGGGCCTGTGGACGCCCGGCAGCGGACGGCTGCGGGCCTCGTCCTCGTCGGGCGACGCCGCGCGCGGCGCCGCGGCCCGCGTGGTCCGCGACGTACTCGCGGACCCGGCGGCGTACGCGGAGCAGACGACGGACTGAACGGCGGGCCCGCGGGGCGGCCGACCACCGCCGGGGTCGGGGGCCCGGCGCGACCTGAACGGTGTCCTCGCTCGCACCCCCACGCCGACCGACCACCACCGCCGGAGCCGGGGCGAAGCCTCGCGCCCGCATACCGCCCAAGCCCAGGGCCAAGCCGCGCAGCCCCGGACGGCGACCTCGCCACGCGTCCGCGCACCGGACGACCACCGCCCAGGCCCGGGGCGAAGCCCCGCGGTCCCGGCGCGGCCTGAACGGTGGCCTCGCTCGCACCCCCACGCCGGCCGACCACCACCGCCGGAGCCGGGGCGAAGCCTCGCGCCCGCATACCGCCCAAGCCCAGGGCCAAGCCGCGCAGCCCCGGACGGCGACCTCGCCACGCGTCCGCGCACCGGACGACCACCGCCCAGGCCCGGGGCGAAGCCCCGCGGTCCCGGCGCGACCTGAACGGTGGCCTCGCTCGCACCCCCACGCCGGCCGACCACCACCGCCGGAACCGGGGCCAAGCCTCGCGGCCCCGGACGGCCACCTCGCCACGCGTCCGCGCACCGGACGACCGCCGCGGAGAACCGGAGCAGAACCTCTCGGCTCCGGCGCGGACTTCACCGCCAGCCCTCCCCCTCGCCCGCACACCCGTCGTCCACCGCCAGGCCCGCCGGAGCCTCGCGGTTCCGGTCCGGCCCGGACGGCGGGCGGTTCTCGCGCTCAGGCGATGTTCTCCTGCAGCCGTGCCACGTTGGCCCGCACGTCGCCCTTGGACAGATCGCTGCCGATACTGACGGTGAAGGCTCCGGCGGCGAGCCACTGTGCGGCGTTGTCGACGCTGACGCCACCGGTGGCCATGATCCGGGCGCCGAGCAGGACGGACAGCAGCGACTTCAGGTAGCCGGTCCCGCCGATGTTCGCGGGGAAGAGCTTCGCCACTCCGCGCCCGGCGGCGATCCGCAGTTCGCTCGGGGTGAGTCCGCCCTCGACCAGGAGGCGGCCCGCCGCGTCGGCCACGGGCCGGACCTCGGGGACCTGGAAGGGGCTGACGAGGAAGTGCGCCCCGGCCGCGAGGGCCCGCTCGGCGATCTCGGGCGAGGTGACGGTGCCCAGGCCCAGGGTGACCTCGGGCGCGTCGCGCGACCAGGTCTCCACCAGCTTCTCCCAGCCGGGGGTCGTGGCCGTGAACTCGAAGGCGGTGATGCCGGACTCGACCAGGGTGCGGGCCATCCGGTCGGCCGCGTCGGCGCCTGCCTCGCGGACGGTCGGCGTGACACGGGCCAGCCGCAGCCGGTCGATGACGTCGGGGACGGCAGGGACGGCGGGGTTCATCGGTGTCTCCGTACGGTGCTGGGTCATGCCGGGGCCGCGATGCGCGCGAGCGCGTCCAGGGTGGACTCGGCGTCGGTGCCGCTGGCGCGCAGCACGATGGCGTCGCCGCAGCGGATGTTGAGCGTCATCAGCGACAGGACGCTGCGGGCGGGGACCTCGGTGCCGTCCTCGCGGGCGACGGTCACCTCGGCGGAGGCGCGGGCGGCGGTCTGGGCGAACGCGGCGGCGGGGCGGGCGTGCAGCCCCGCCTCCTCGGTGACCACCAGTCGGCGCTCGACGACGGTCATCGGGTTCCTCCTGCGAGCAGTGCGGTCAGCCGGTCCACGAGCTGGTCCTCCTCGTCGGGGCGGAGCGGGCGCGGATCGATCAGCAGTCGACCCGTCACGGCGAGGTGGTCCCTCAAGTGGACGCCCGAGGAAGCGAGTTCGGCGGCGAGTCCGGCCGCGTCACGGCCGGCGGCCGCCGGGTCCACGGTCAGTTCGGTGCGGTGGATGGCGCGGCCGGCCTCGTCACCGACGACCCGGGTCGTGATGCCGGGCAGGTCGGAGAGGCGCGCGGCCAGCTTCTCCATGCGCTCCCGGTGCCCGCCGGGCTCGGCGGTGCCGTAGTCGCGCAGTGCCTGGACGAGACCGAACAGGGTCTCCTTGCCGACCTTCATGGGGCGGGCGATGCCGCCGTACTGGGCGCGGCAGGCGGCGATCCGCGCGGCGCTGCCGCAGATCATGCCGGAGGCGGGTCCGCCCACGGCCTTGCCGCCGCTGTAGACGACGAGGTCGGCGCCGGTGGCGGGCCAGCGCCGCAGGTCCTCCTCGGCGGCCGCGTCGACGATGACGGGGATGCCGTGACGGCGGCCCACCTCGATCGTCTCCGCGAGGGAGACCATGCCCTTCTGCACGGCGTGGTGGGACTGGACGTAGAGGAGGGCGGCCGTGCGTGGTCCGACGGCGCCGGACAGGTGGTCGGCGGTGACCTTGTTCGCGGAGCCGACCTCGACGGCGCGGCCGCCGCCGAGCGCGATCATCTGGCGGATCGGGGCACCGAAGTAGACGGAGTGCCCGCGCGGCAGGATCACCTCGCACGGCGCGTCGCCGGGGTCGGGCAGCGCCTCGACGCGGCTCACGTCGGTGCCCGCGATCACGGAGGCGACCGCGATGGCGACGCCCGACGCGGCGCCGGTGGTGGGACAGCCGGCCTCGGTGCCGGTGGCGCCGGCGATCTCCCGGCCGACGGCGTCCAGCAGGTCGTCCATGACGACGTGCTGGCGGGCGGCGTCACCCATGGCGGCGATGACGCCGTCGCCGAGGACGCTGCCGCCGAGGGCGGTCATCTTGCCGCTGGCGTTGATGGCGGGCGGGACCCCGAGGTCCTGATGGAGGGTGGGCACACGGTCTCCTTGCGCTGCGGGTACGGGAGCGGGGGCGGTCACTTGCCGGGGATGGGGAAGAAGAGCCCGGCGAGCATCGCGCCGATGATGGCGCCGCCGGTCAGCGGCTTCTGCCACTTGTAGAAGAGGAGGGCGCCGATGGTGGAGCCGAGACCCACGGGCAGGGACGCGGTCGCGGCGGAGATGATGACGAGCGGTCCCAGATAGCGTCCGGCCGAGTTGCCGGCCCCCATCATCACGTCGGCGCCGAAGGTCGAGGTGCCGCCCGTGGAGTTCACGGTGGCGCGGCGGATCACGATGATGGCGATGCCGATCAGACCGCCGAGCAGCGCGCCCACCGGGACCGCGAGCCAGAAGTGCTGGAGCGGAGCGGTGAAACCGGCGCCGAGGAGCATGGCGGGGATCCCGATGCCCACGCCGGTCTGCAGGGACCCTCCGATGTCGAGGATGCCGACCATGGGGCCCTCGATGATGCGGGCGAACAGGAAGCCCGCGCCGAACGCCGCGGCGGCGCCGTAACTGCCGTTCTCCATACCGGCCTTGAGCATCGAGGCGACGGCGACGTCGTTGAACACCCCGGTGTCGTAGACGTAGTAGAGGTGGGTGCCGGTGAAGATGCCGGCGGCCAGGCAGGCCACGAAGACGGGGAAGGCCCACTCGGCCAGCCAGAAGCTGTGCTCGCCCGGCACCCTGCTCAGGAAGCCGCCCTTGGTCTCGGGCTCGCCGGAGTTCTGCGCGGGTATGCCGCCCGCGGCGGCGGTGGATGTGTCGGTCATGTCGCTGCCTGCCTCACTGGGGCTTGGTACCGGTCGCGTCGTGGAACTGCATGAGCCAGTGCGGGATGTGCACCTTCATCTGCTCCAGCAGGGTGAGGTCGACGCCGCGCAGGAAGGTGCTGGCCACGAACAGCACGATGACGACGCCGGCCAGCGCCTTGGTGACCTTGGTCCAGCCGAGGTCGTCGACGCCCTTGGCGATGACGATGCCGAGCACGATGCCGGGGACCGCGTTGCCCATCACGAGGTGGCCGAGCCCGCCGAGGACGGTGCCCCAGGCTCCGGCGCGGCGGCCCGCGTCCACGGCCGCCATCCAGAAGATGATCGGCATGACGGGGTTGATCAGCCACTCCGAGGCCGGTCCGAGCACCTGGGCCGCAACTTCCTGGAGGGAGTGCGGAATCGAGGCGGCCGTCGTGTTGAGGAGGGTGACCAGGAGCATGCCGACGACGGTGCCGGTCAGCGCCATCCGGCGCGGGTTGTGCAGCGTCGCGTCGAGGTTGCGGTTCTTCGCCATGGCGACCGCCGCCGACCAGTGCGGCACGATGCGGTGGTCCACGTCGGAGGTGAGCGCGCCGGTTCCGACCGCGCTCGACCAGGCGTTGAAGAGGAAGCCGAGCCCGAAGGAGAAGTGGGCGACGGGGTCGTTCTGACAGGCGTTCAGCTCGCCCAGGGTGCGGAAGGCGCCCATGCCCTGGACCTTCGGCGCGTGGAACATGCGGGCCACGCCCGCGCTCGCGCCGAAGCCGATGAGGCCGCCGATGACGAGCGACTCCAGGAGGACGGTGAGGGTTTGGTTCATCGGGTCACCTCATGTGCAGGGCGTGCTGGAGCGACGAGAGCCGCTCCTCGCGCACCGTGAAGTCGACGGCGTCCAGGTCGAGTGAGGCCACCTGGACCTCGACGCGCAGCGTGATCTCGAAGCGCTGACGGGTGCGAGGGAAGAGCAGGCCGAGGAACCGCTCGGTCCAGCGGTGCTCCACCGCGGACACCACGTCGAGTTCCAGCGGTTCCACGCGGAAGTTGACGCCGTCCGTGCGCTTGGCGACCTCGGACTGGACCTGTCCGATGGCGGTGGCGAACGCCTTCTCCCGGGTGGGGCCCGAACCGCTGAGCCGCAGGGTGTGCCGGGACTGCTTCACGAGGCCTCCTTGGCGAGCTTCTTCAGCAGCGCCTCGGTGACCTTGAAACCGAGCTCCTCGCTGTCGAGGAAACCGAAGCCGAGAACGGTGCGGCCCTGCTCCACGGCGGTCACGCCGGCCTGCGCCGAGCGCATGCCGAACTCGATGTCGTGGCCGTACTTGGCCTTGGCGGTGACGGCTCCGGCGCCGCCGCTGCCGCAGAAGGAGATGCCGAGCTGCGCGCCCTCGGCGTCCATCACGTCGCCCACCTTCATGTCGGCGCCGGGACCCGGGATGAGGACGGGCTCGCCGCCCGCGGCGCGTACGCCGTCGGCGACCGCCTGGCCCTTGCCGAGCCGGTGTCCGATCACGATCTTGACTGTCATGGCGGTGCTCCCTGGTGTGTCGGTCATGCCTGAGGTGTCATGCCTGCTGACTGGTCTGGTGCTGGAGCTGTGCCGCCGCCTCGAAGTGCAGGGCGAGCAGCAGGACTTCGGTGTCGCGTGCGGCGAATCCGCGGGGCGCGCAGTAGGCGTCGACGAGGGTGCGGACGGCCGCCATGCGGCCCGGGGCGATCTCCGAGCTGAGTTCGTCGTCGAGCGCGTCCAGGTGCTCGTCCGCGCGGACCCGCCGGACGAAGGCGAGGGCGTGCACGGCGAGCGCGAGCGAGCGGACGTCGTCGAAGCCGATGCCGCAGGTCTCCGCGTAGACCTGGGCGAGCGGCAGGAAGGCCGTCAGGTCGGCGCGGTCCGCGTCGGTGACGGGGCAGGCCGAGTCCCCTACGGTCGTCGCGAGTCGCTCGATGAGGGGGGTGGTCATGCACGGGCCTCTCGGTGGTTCGGTCGGTGGTTCGTGGCGTACGGGGCGCGCGTGCCGGGCTTCGTCGGGCCGCGGGCGAGCGCCGGTCCGTACGGCGCTCAGGTGGCGCTGCCGACGGGCAGCGGTCGTCCGGCGCGTACCGCGGTGACGGCGGTCAGGCGGGTGGTGCCGGTGCGGGTGGCGCCCTCGGCGTCGGTCAGCGTGACGGGTCCCTCGGTCAGCCGCAGCAGCGTCAGGTCGGCCTCGGACCCGGGCCGCAGGGTGCCCAGCTCGTCCTCCATGCCCACCACTTGAGCGGCGTGCAGGGTCGAGCAGCGGATCGCCTCGTGCGGGGTCAGACCGAGGGCGACGAGTTTGGTGAGGGTGTCGACGAGCGAGTGCACCGGGCCTTCGACGTTGCGGTGGTGCAGGTCGGTGCTGATGGTGTGCGGGGTGAAGCCCGCCGCGAGGGCGCGTGCGGCGGTGGCGAAGCTGAGGCTGGCGCTGCCGTGTCCGATGTCGAGGCGGACGCCGCGGGCCACGGCGGCGCGGGCCTGGGGTTCGCTGCCGAAGAGGCCGCCGGGTTTGCCGTGGAAGGCGTGGGTGACGACGTCTCCCTCGCCGAGCAGGTCGAGTACGTCGCCGAGGTGCGGCGGTTCGTTGCCGACGTGGACCATGACGGGCACGCCGACCCGCGCGGCCACGCGCTTGGCCGCCCGCAGCGGGGCGAGCCCGGAGTCGCCGAGGACCGAGGCGCTCATCCGGATCTTGATGCCGCGCACCCGCTCGGGGTGGGCGCGCAGCAGCTTCTCCGTGGCCGCCTCGTCGATGTCGTCGGGGCCGTGGCTGAGCTCCTGCCGCCCGTGGACCAGGCCGTGCCGGGAGATGTTGAGCCAGCTCAGGACGCGGGTGGTGGCCGGGCCGACAACGTTATCGACGAAGTCGTCCCAGTGGTCGCTGCCGCAGCTGCCCGCGTCCACCACGGTGGTGACGCCCTGGCGCACCCCGATCTCGTCGGCGGCCACGCCGAGATAGGTGCCGGGTGCGTAGACGTGTGTGTGGAGGTCGATCAGGCCGGGGGCGACGAGGAGCCCGGAGGCGTCGAGCGTCTCCTCTCCGGCGAGGGTGCCGGGGGCGCCGACGGCGGCGATCCGTCCGTCGCGCACGGCCAGGTCCCCGGGGACGGGTGCGGCCTGCAGGGGATCGGCCAGCAGACCACCCGCCACGACGAGATCGAATCGTTGCGGATGCACGGAGGAAGTTCCGTGTCCAGCCATGGACGGCCGCCTTTCACGAGCGTGAGAGTGGGTGCGTGGAGCATCCGGTCGCACGGCCCCGGACACCCAGGGGGCTGCGCCACAACCGAAGGACGCCATCCCGTTCCGTGGAGTAGAATGGCGTTCCGCTGTGCGGATCGATTGGCAACATAGTCCGCTTCTCCACGGAGGGTCAATGGAAGCGAGCAAGCCCGCGAATTCCGTCGCCAAGGCGCTGCATGTGCTGCATGCGGTGGCCCGCGCCGACGGGCCGCACCGGCTGGGCGACATCGCGGAGCGCTCCGGCGTCCCGAAGGCGACCGCGCACCGGGTCCTGGCGACGCTCGTCGAGGAGGGATACGTGGCGGCCGACGGCGAGGGGCGCTACGGCTGCGGCGTCCAACTCCGTTCCCTGGCCGCCCAGGTCCTCGCGGACGACGCCGTGGGCATCGACGCCGTGCTGCGCGCCCTGCAGCAGCGCCTCGGACAGGCCGTCCACCTGGCGGTCCTCAGCGGCGACCACGCCACGTACACGCACAAGGTCGATCCGGGACACGCCTACCGGATCGCGACCGACGTCGGGACGCCGCTCCCCCTGCACGCGACGGCCGCGGGCAAGGCCCTGCTGGCCCATCTGCCGCCGGCCGAGGCGGCGGACGTGCTGGACCGCACCGGCCTGCCCGCCCGCACCCCGCGCACCCACACCGACCGCGCGGCGCTCGTCGAGGAACTCGCCGCGATCCGCGCCGCCGGGTACGCCGTCGACTACGAGGAGGCGGACGAGTCCATCTGCTCGCTCGCCGCGCCGGTGCTCGACGCCGACGGCACGGCGGTCGGCGCGGTGTCCGTCTCGTCCCTCACCTTCCTGGTCACCGAGGTCCAGTTGGCCGCGTTCGCGCCGGCCGTCCGGCAGGCCGCGCAGGACGTGTCACGGCGCCTGTGACCGCAACGGTTCTCGTCCGGACACACCGATGCCCGGCGGAGGACTCCGCCGGGCATCGCTCGTCGAGGCGTTCCGTCAGCCCTGGTGGGCCTCGATCAGCTTCCGGTACCAGTGGTAGCTGTCCTTCGGGGTGCGCTCCTGGGTGTCGTAGTCGACCCGGACGATGCCGAACCGCTTGGCATAGCCGAGCGCCCACTCGAAGTTGTCGAGCAGCGACCAGACGTAGTAGCCGCGCACGTCGACGCCCGCGTCCATGGCGGTGCGCAGGGCGGTGAGGTGGTCGTGCAGATACGTCACCCGGTCCGCGTCGTGGACGGCGCCGTCGGCGGAGACCTCGTCGTACTCCGCGGTGCCGTTCTCCGTGATGTGGATGGGCGGCAGGGCGTCGCCGTAGCGCTCCTTGAGGCCGGTCAGCAGCTGGGTGAACGTCTCGGGGACGACCGGCCAGTTCATGGAGTTGCGCCGCACGTCGGGCCAGGGCTGCTCCGCGTACCGGTTGTCGGTGGCGACGCGGACGGCCGGGTCGGGCTCCCGGTGCGGGGCGTCGGCCACCAGGGTGGGCCGGTAGTAGTTGACGCCGAGGAAGTCCAGCGGCTGCGCGATGAGTTCGAGGTCGCCGTCGAGCCGGAAGTCCTGGCGGGTGATCAGCTCGCCCCAGGTGTCCTCGTCCGAGTCGGGGTAGCGGCCCGCGAGGATCGGGTCGGTCCACACCAGGTTGTGCTGGGTGTCGGCGCGCAGCGCGGCCGCCCGGTCGGCGGCCGAGTCGGTGGCCGGGACGTTGAAGTCCGGGTTGAGGGTGATGCCGACCTCGCGCACGCCGGCCGCGCGCAGCTCCTTGACGGCGAGGCCGTGGCCGACGAGCAGGTGGTGGGCGGCGGCGAGGGCGGGGGTACCCTCCTGGGCGCCGGGCGCGTGGCGGCCCACCGAGTAGCCGAGGAACGCGCTGCACCAGGGCTCGTTGAGGGTGATCCAGCGCGGGACGCGGTCGGCGAGGTGCCCGGCCACGATCGCCGTGTACTCGGCGAACCGCTCGGCGGTCTCGCGCACCCGCCAGCCGCCCTTGTCCTCCAGGGCCTGCGGCAGGTCCCAGTGGTAGAGCGTGGCAGCGGGCTCGATGCCCGCTTCGAGCAGCTCGTCGACGAGCCGCGAGTAGAAGTCGAGGCCCTTCTGGTTGGCCGGCCCCTGGCCCGTGGGCTGGATGCGGGGCCAGGCTATGGAGAAGCGGTAGGACTCGACGCCGAGGTCGCGCAGCAGGGCCACGTCCTCGGGGTAGCGGTGGTAGTGGTCGCAGGCCACGTCGCCGGTGTCGCCGCCGTCCGTGCGGCCGGGCGTGTGGCTGTAGACGTCCCAGATGGACGGGCCGCGGCCGTCCTCGTTCGCCGCACCCTCGATCTGGTAGGAGGCAGTGGCCGCGCCGAACACGAAGCCTTCGGGGAAAACGGGCAAGTCACTCATGAAAAGCCTTACTTGACGGATCCGCCGGTGATTCCGGCAGCAATGTACTTCTGGGCGAGGACGAGCAGCACGGCGGCCGGGATCGCCGACAGGACGGACGCGGCCATGACCGAGCCCCAGTCGCCGACGTGGGCGCCGATGTACTGGTAGATGCCGAGGGTGACGGGCTTGACGTCGTCGGTGGTGTTGAGCGTGAGGGCGAACATGAAGTCGCTCCACGCGTACAGGAAGGAGAACAGTCCGGCCGTGATGAGGGAGTTGCGGCTCATCGGCAGCACGACCTGGACGAAGGTGCGCACCTTGCTCGCGCCGTCGACCTCGGCCGCCTCGATGACCTCCTTGGGGATGGCCACCATGAAGGAGCGCATCAGGACGATGGCGAAGGGGATGCCCAGCGAGGCGTCGGCGAGCATCAGGCCGAAGTAGGAGTTGACCAGGCCGAGATCGACGTACGCGCTGTAGAGGGCGTTGGCGATGACGATGCCCGGCACCATCTGCGTGATGAGCGTGCCGAAGACGATGGACTTGGTGCCGGGCAGCCGGAACTGGGCGAGCCCGTACGCGGCGGGCGCGGCGATCGCCAGACAGATGACCACGGCGCCGAGCGCGACGGCGAGCGAGGTCAGCAGGTGCCCGCCCTGCTCGCTGATCGCGGAGGAGAAGCCGGACAGGTCCAGCGAGTGCGGCACGGGCGAGACCTCGAGGAGTCCCGACTCGGGCTGCAGCGCCGTGTTGATCATCCAGTACAGCGGGAACAGCATCACGAGCAGGATGACGACGCCGGCGACGGTGGCGCCCCAGCGGCGCTTCGGCCCGCTGGTCGCGGAGGCGGAGGCGGTTGCCATGCCGGTCACTTCCCCTCGGAGCGGTTGGCCCGCAGGTAGAACACCGCGAAGACGGCGGAGATCAGGATCAGGACGTTGCCGACGACGGCGCCCGCGCCGAAGTCGAGCTGGACGAAGGAGTTCTGGTACGTGAGCGTGCCGAGCGTCTGCGTGGAGTCCGCGGGTCCGCCGTCGGTCAGGGCGAGGATCAGGTCGAGGATCTTCACCGTCGACATGAAGCCGAGCACGAGGACGACCGTGATGACGGGCTTGAGCAGCGGCAGCGTGATGGAGCGGAAGGTGCGCCAGGCGGAGGCGCCGTCCAGCGACGCGGCCTCGTACAGCTCCTTGGGGATCTCCTGGAGTCCGCCGTAGAGGATCACCATGTTGAACGGGATGCCGATCCAGATGTTCACCATGATCACGGAGAACAGCGCCATGCCCGGGCTGGTCAGCCACGGGGTGTGGCCGCCGAATCCGAGGGTGTCGACGAAGGAGTTCAGGACGCCCGTGTCCTGGTCGAGGATGCGGCGCCAGACGATTCCGGAGACGACCATGGGGACGAGCCAGGGCAGCAGGATCAGCGAGCGCAGGAACCCGTTGAGGGGGAACCGCTTCGTGAAGAAGACGGCGAGCGCGAGGCCGATGCCGAACTGGCCGATCAGCGAGCCGATCGTGAAGACGATGGTGTGCCACAGCGCCTTGCCGAAGAGGTCGTCGTGGAAGACCTTGCTCCAGTTGTCGGTGCCGTTGAAGGGCGACTTGCCGTCGAAGAACGTGGACGGTGAGAAGTCCTGGAAGCTCATCACGACGTTGCGGACGAGCGGGTAGCCGAAGAACAGCAGCATGAAGACGACGGCGGGGGCGATGAAGCCCCACTGGGAGAGCCTGCGGCGGCGCCGCGTGTCGCGCTTCTTCACCGGGGTGGCGGGAGCCGGCCGGGTGGCGGGGGCGGCGGAGGCCGTGGTGGTCGACATGTTCGTGAAACCCCTCAGTTCCCGCTCGTGGCGCGCGCCTGCGCCTTCTTCAGCGCGTCCGCGCTGTTCTGACCGGTGAGCGCGGACTGGAAGGCGCTCTGCAGGGCCAGCGACACGGACGACCAGCCCGCTCCGACCTTCGCGGTCCGCGAGCGGGCGGTGGCCACCTGGTCGGCGAGCGCGTCGAGTTCGGGCACTTCCTTGCGCCAGATCGCCGCGGCCTTCTCGTTGGCGGGCACCATCCAGCTGTTGCGCGCGTAGGTGATCTGCTCCTTCTCGGAGGACATGCACCCGATGATCTTCGCGGCGGTCTTCTCGCGCTCCGTGTCACCGGTCTTCGGGACGGTGAGGACGGCGCCGCCGAGCGGGCCGACGGAGTCGTCGCCCGACTCGGGCACGGGGATCTGCGCGATGCCCCAGTTCAGGGACTTCTTGGTGTTGAGGGTCTCGACCTGCCACGGACCGTTGATCATCATCGCGGCGTTGCCGGCCATGAACTGGTCGTTGACGTCGGCCTGCGTCCAGTTGACCGTGGACTTGGACAGCGAGCCGTCCTTGAGGAGGCCCTTCCAGTAGTCGAGGGCCTCGGCGACCTGCTTGCTGTCGAGGTCGGTCTCGTCGCCGCCGTTGGACCACATGAACGGGGTGAACTGGAAGACGCCGTCCTCGGCACCGCCCGCGCTCAGGGCGATGCCGTACTGCTTGCCCTGGGTGAGCTTCTTCGAGGTCTCCTTCATCTCGGCCCACGTGGTGGGGACCTCGAGACCGGCCTTCTTCAGGATGTCCTTGTTGTAGAAGAGGGCGAGGGTGTTCACCGTGCGCGCGGCGCCGTAGTACACACCCTTGTAGGAGCCGAAGTCGACGATGCCCTTCGGGATGTCCTGCGTGGACAGGCCGAGCGACTTCAGGTCGACCAGGCCTCCCGCCTCGGCGAACGTCGGCATCTCGGAGGCGTCGAACTGGATGACGTCCGGGAGCGACTTCGACGACGCCATCCGCAGCGACTTCGTCATGACCTGTGAGGCCGGGACGCTCTGCTGCTCGATGGTGATGCCCAGCTTCGCGCTGCACCGCTTCAGGGTGGCGGCGTCCCAGCCGTGGTAGGAGTCGTCGGTCGAGGAGTTGAGGACGGTGTAGACGTCGTCGTCGCGCTGGCTGCCGCAGCCCGCGAGTGCCGCGGAGGCGACGAGGACGGAGACAACGGTGAGCGGGATAACGGCCCGCCGGCGTGCTGCTGTCACGGTGCTTGCCCTTGCCTGGGGAGGGGTGGCCGGCCCGGCGGAACGCCCGTGTTCCGCCGGGGATCAGTGATCGGGAGGCGTACGGGTCCGGCCCGGCCGTACGCGGCGAGCGGGCGAGAGCCCGGGGTGCTCAGCGGGCGCCGAGCAGGTGGTCCATCGCGAGCTGGTCGAGCCGCTCGAAGGCCATCGAGCGCTGGGCCGCGGCCTCCACGTCGAACTCCTCGAACGCGCTCTTGTCGGCGAGGAGGGCGGCGAGGCCGTCGGCGGCCGTGGGCTGCGCGAGCTGGTCGAGACGGGAGTCGAGCAGCGCCTTCTGCACCTCGGGGTCGGCGCGGAAGGCCGCGGCGCGCTCCTTGAGGATCAGGTAGTTGCGCATGCAGTTCTTGGCCGACTCCCACACGCCGTCGAAGCCGTCGGTGCGCACCGGCTTGAAGTCGAAGTGGCGCGGGCCCGCGTAGTCGGAGTTCTCCAGCAGGTCGACGAGCCAGAACGCCTGGCGCACGTCACCGGCGCCGAAGCGGAAGTCCTGGTCGTACTTGATGCCGGTCTGGCCGTTGAGGTCGATGTGGAAGAGCTTGCCCGCCCACAGGGCCTGGGCGATGCCGTGCGGGAAGTTGAGGCCCGCCATCTGCTCGTGGCCGACCTCGGGGTTCACGCCGACGAGTTCGGGGCGCTCCAGGCGCTCGATGAAGGCGAGTGCGTGGCCGATGGTGGGCAGGAGGATGTCGCCGCGCGGCTCGTTGGGCTTGGGCTCGATGGCGAACTTCAGGTCGTAGCCCTGCTCGGTGACGTAGTCGCCGAGGAGGTCGAAGGCTTCCTTCATCCGGTCCAGGGCGTCACGGACGTCCTTGGCGCCACCGGACTCGGCGCCCTCGCGGCCGCCCCACGCGACGTACGTCTCGGCGCCCAGCTCGACCGCGAGGTCGATGTTGCGGATCGTCTTGCGCAGCGCGTAGCGGCGGACGTCGCGGTCGTTGGCGGTGAAGCCGCCGTCCTTGAAGACGGGGTGGGTGAAGAGGTTGGTCGTGGCCATCGGGACGGCCATGCCCGTCTCGTCGAGCGCGGCGCGGAACCGCTTGACGATCGCCTCACGCTCGGCGTCGGTGGAGCCGAAGGGGATGAGGTCGTCGTCGTGGAACGTGACGCCGTACGCGCCGAGTTCGGACAGACGCTGCACCGACTCGACCGGGTCGAGCGCGGGGCGGGTGGCGTCGCCGAACGGGTCGTTGCCCCGCCAGCCCACGGTCCACAGACCGAACGTGAACTTGTCTTCAGGGGTGGGGGTGAATCCGCCGGACATGGTGCCGTCCTTGGGTCGATCGTTTGTTTTCTGACATGACTAATACGTCATTCGGCCGCTCGGCGCCAGACCCAACGGCGAAACTCACACTTCACAGATCGGCAACCACCTGCTGTTACGTAGAATCGAAGCGCTTGCGTCACGTCACACCCCGCACCCTCTTGTTCTTTTGTTTTCTGTACGATCAAATGCGTCATACAGGCGCTTTGGGCCGAGCCCGGCTTCAAGGCACAGGCAAGATCACCAACACGTTGAGGGGTGAGGGGGCTTCATGGCCGTCGTGATCGGCGTGGACAGCTCCACGCAGTCCACCAAGGCAGCCGTCACGGACGCCGCCACCGGCCGGATCCTCGCCGTCGGCCGGGCCCCGCACGTGGTCACCGGCGAGCACGGCGCCCGCGAGACCGAGCCGGGCGTGTGGTGGTGGGCCCTGCGCGACGCGGTCGCGAACGGGCTCAAGGAAGCGGACATCGCCCCCGAGGCCGTCACCGGGATCGCCGTCGCCGGACAGCAGCACGGCCTCGTCGTGCTCGACGAGGACGGCCGGCCGATGCGCCCGGCCGCACTGTGGAACGACACCCGTTCCGCCCCGCAGGCCGCCGCGCTGACCGAGGAGTTCGGCGGCCCGGACGCCTGGCTCGCGCGCACCGGCTCCGTACCGGTCGCCTCGCTCACCGCCACGAAATGGCGCTGGCTGCGCGAGCACGAACCGGCCCGCGCCGTCGCCGCCGTCCGCCTCCCGCACGACTTCCTGACCGAGCGGCTGTGCGGACAGGCCGTCACCGACCCCGGGGACGCCTCGGGCACCGGCTGGTACTCCACCGCGACCGGTGCCTACGACCCCGAGGTGCTCGACCTCCTCGGCCTGCGGCCCGAGCTGCTGCCCACGGTCGCCGCGACCGGCGGCACCCGCGCGGGCTCGCTGACCGCGCAGGCCGCACAGGCGCTGGGCCTGCCCGAGGGGATCGCGGTGGCCGCGGGCACCGGCGACAACATGGCGGCCGCGGTCGGTCTCGGCCTCGGCGGCGCCGGCCTCCTGGACCACCCGGTCGTCAGCCTCGGCACCTCCGGCACCGTCTTCACGGCCACCCGCACCCGCCCGGCCTCCCGGGATCTCGCCGGGTTCGCCGCGACCGACGGTACGTATCTGCCGCTGGCCTGCACCCTCAACTGCACGCTCGCCGTCGACAAGGTCGCCGCCCTCCTGGGCCTGGACCGCGAGGACGCCGAGCCCGGCGGCGGCGCCGTGCTCCTGCCCTACCTCGACGGCGAACGCACCCCGGACCTGCCGCACGCCACGGGCCTGCTCACCGGCCTGCGCCACGCCACCAGCGGGCGGCAGCTGCTCGGCGCCGCCTACGAGGGCGCCGTGTTCACCGTCCTGCGCGCGCTCGACGCGCTGCTCCTGGCCTGCGGTCTCGACCCCGACGACCCCGAGGTCGCCGCGCGCCCGCTGCGGCTGATCGGCGGCGGCGCCCGCGGCCGCACCTGGGTCGAGACGGTGCGCCGGCTGTCCGGACGGCCCGTGCTGCTGCCCGAGTCCGGCGAGCTCGTCGCGCTCGGCGCCGCCGCGCTCGCCCACGCCGCCGCCACCGACCTCGACCCGGTCGCCGTCGCCACCGCCTGGGACACCGGACGGGGCACACCGCTGCCCGCGGTGCCCCGCGACCAGGTGACCTGGAACCGGCTGGCCCACGTGCTGGACGGGGCGACGCCCGCCCTGCTGACCTGAGCCGACCTGAACCACCCCCTCCCGACCGCGCACCATCGCGCACCACCCCCCGCACCCCAAGGAAGATGATGAAGTTCACCGACGGCTTCTGGCTGATGCGCGACGGGGTCCAGGCCTCGTACGCCACCGAGGTACGCGACGTCCGCGCCACCGACGACGGCTTCACCGCGTTCGCCGCGACGAAGCACGTCCAGCGGCGCGGCGACACCCTCAACGCCCCGCTCCTGACCGTCGACTGCTTCTCCCCCGCCGAGGGCGTCATCGGCGTTCGCGTCACGCATCTGGCGGGCCGCAAGCACCGCGGCCCCGACTTCGCGCTGCCCGGCGCGGACACCGGCGCCGGCCGGGTGCGCCGGGACGGCGACGTCGTCGAGCTGACCAGTGGCTCCCTCGGCGTCCGCCTGGACACGGGCGCACCCTGGACCCTGTCGTTCCGCGACCCCGAGGGCCGCGAGGTCGCCACCGTGGGCCGCAAGGGCACCGCCTTCCTCACCACGGGCGACGGCGCCCACCACATGGCCGGGCAGCTGTCCCTCGGGGTCGGCGAGCAGGTCTACGGCCTCGGCGAGCGCTTCACTCCGTTCGTGAAGAACGGCCAGGTCGTCGACATGTGGCAGGCCGACGGCGGCACCAGCAGCGAGCAGGCCTACAAGAACATCCCGTTCAGCCTGCACGTCTCCCCCGCCGGCGCGTACGGCGTCTTCGTCGACCACCCGGGGAAGGTCAGCTACGAGATCGGCTCGGAGTCGGTCGGGCAGATGCAGTTCAGCGTCGAGGACCAGACGCTGACCTACTACGTCGTCGCGGGTCCCGAGCCCAAGGACGTCCTGCGCCGCTACACCGCGCTGACCGGCCGCCCGGCGCTCCCGCCGGCCTGGTCGTTCGGCCTCTGGCTGACCACCTCGTTCACCACGCAGTACGACGAGGCGACGGTGACGAAGTTCGTCGACGGCATGGCCGAGCGCGACATCCCGCTGTCCGTCTTCCACTTCGACTGCTTCTGGATGCGCGAGTACCAGTGGTCGGACTTCGCCTGGGACCCGGACGTCTTCCCGGACCCGGTCGGCATGCTGGCCCGGCTCAAGGAGCGGGGCCTGAGGATCTCCGTGTGGATCAACCCGTACATCGCCCAGAAGTCCGCCCTGTTCGACGAGGCGGCGGAGCTGGGGTACCTGGTGCGGACCGCCGAGGGCGACATCTGGCAGTGGGACCTGTGGCAGGCCGGCATGGGACTCGTGGACTTCACGAACCCCGACGCGTGCGCCTGGTTCCAGGCGAAGCTGAAGGTGCTCCTGGACCAGGGCGTGGACTGCTTCAAGACGGACTTCGGCGAGCGCATCCCCACGGACGTCGTCTGGCACGACGGCTCCGACCCCGAGCGCATGCACAACTACTACACGCACCTGTACAACAAGGTCGTCTTCGACCTCCTGGAGAAGGAGCGCGGCAGCGGCGAGGCCGTGCTGTTCGCCCGGTCGGCGGCGGCCGGCGGGCAGCAGTTCCCGGTGCACTGGGGCGGTGACTGCTGGTCGTCGTTCGGCGCCATGGCCGAGTCCCTGCGCGGCGGTCTCTCGCTGTCGCTGTCCGGCTTCGGGTTCTGGTCGCACGACATCGGCGGCTTCGAGGGCACCCCGGACCCGGCGGTGTTCAAGCGCTGGCTGCAGTTCGGTCTGCTCTCCTCGCACAGCCGGCTGCACGGTTCGTCCTCGTACCGCGTGCCGTGGGAGTTCGGCGACGAGGCGGTCGAGGTCGCCCGGCAGTTCACCAAGCTCAAGCACCGCCTGATGCCGTACCTGTACGGAGCGGCCGTGGAGGCCCACCGCACGGGCGTCCCGCTGATGCGCCCGATGCTGCTCGACTTCCCCGGCGACCCGACCGCCCGCGCCCTCGACCGGCAGTACATGCTCGGCCCGGACCTGCTCGTCGCGCCGGTCTTCTCGGCCGACGGCGACGTGGAGTACTACCTTCCCGAGGGCACCTGGACCCATCTGCTGACCGGTGAGCAGGTGCAGGGTCCGGCCTGGCGCAGCGAGCGGCACGGCTTCGACAGCCTGCCGGTGTACGTCCGGCCCGGTGCGGTGCTGCCACTCGGCGCCGACACGAGCCGCCCCGACGGCGACTGGCTCGAGGACCTGTCCCTGCTCGTCGCGCCGGCCGGCGGGGAGAACGGCACGGTGACCGTGTCGGTCCCCGACCACCAGGGCCGGGACGCGGCGTCGTACGAGGTCGTGCGGGACGCGGCGGGCGCGGTGAGTGTGACCGCGCCGCAGGGCCGGGCGGTGCCGGTGGTGGTGCGTTCCGCCCAGTAGCCGACGCGGAGCGTCTCTAAATACACGAGCGCCGCCCGGAAGCACATGCGTGCTCCGGGCGGCGCTCGTGTGTTCGGGGGCGCTCAGGGGCCGTCGTCGGGGCGCGGGGGCTCCAGGTGGGAGAGCCACGACGTCAGCAGGGTTTCCAGGGAGCCCGCTTCGGCGGTGGTCAGGAGATCCACGAGGCGCCGTTCGTTGTGCATGTGCTCCGCGAACGCCCGGTCGATGAGGTCCCGTCCCGGTCCCGTGAGGGCGACGATCCGGCCGCGCTGATCGTCGCCGGAGCGCCGCCGGGTGACCAGTCCGGCCTTCTCCAGGCGATCGATCCGCTTCGTCATGGCGCCGGTGGTGACCATGGTGTGGGCGGCCAGTTCGCCGGGCGCCCGCTCGTACGGCTCGCCCGCCCGCCGCAGCGCGCACAGGACGTCGAACTCTCCCTCGCTCAGTCCGTACCGGCCGTACACGAGGCGCAGTTCCTCGCCGAGCCGGTCCGCGAGGCGGTGCAGGCGGCCGATCACTCCTTGCGGCGTGACGTCGAGCTCGGGGCGCTCGCGCCGCCACTCGTCCTGGATGCGGGCCACGCGGTCCTTCGGCTGCTGCTCGTCCATGCCTCCCATATTAGCTTCCCGGGAAGCTATATTGTCTTCCATGGAAGCTAATGCCCGTTGGGTGGCGCTCACCGCTGTCGCTCCGGTGGCCTGGGGGGCCAACTACTTCGTGACCCGCGCGTACCTGCCGGCGGACAGCCCGCTGTACGGCGCCGCGCTGCGGGCCCTGCCCGCGGGCATCGCCCTGCTCGCGCTGCGCAGACGGCGGCCCCGTGGCGTGTGGTGGTGGCGCTCGGCCGTCCTCGGCGTGGTCAACGTGAGCGTGTTCTTCGCCCTCGTCTACGCCGCGTCGCAGCTGCTGCCGTCGAGCGTCGCCTCGACCGTCATGGCCGCCTCTCCCCTGACGATGATGTTCCTCGCCTGGCCGCTGCTGGCCGAGCGGCCGCGGGCCGCGCATCTGGGCGGCGCCGTGATCGGGCTGGGCGGGGTGTGCCTGATGCTGCTCACCGGGGCGGTGGCGGCGAGCGTCGCGGGCATGCTCGCCTCGGCCGCGGCGGTGCTCGTGTCCTCCTTCGGGCATCTGCTGACGAAGCGCTGGAGCGCGGGCACGGACATGATCGCCACGACCGCCTGGCAGCTCGTCGCGGGCGGCCTGTTCCTGCTGCCGTTCGCCGCCGTCGCCGAGGGCGCGCCGCCCGCGCTCTCCCCCTCCGCGCTGCTCGCCTTCGCCTTCGTGTCCCTGGTGGCCACGGCGCTGGCGTTCACCGCCTGGTTCACCGGCCTGCGCCATCTGCCCGCGGGCACCGTCGGACTGATCGGGCTGCTCAATCCCGTCACGGGCGTGCTCTGCGGAGTCCTGATCGCCGGGGAGGAGCTGACGGGCCGACAACTGTGCGGTCTCGCCCTGGTCCTGACGGGCGTGATCCTCGGCCGGCCCGCGCGCACACGCACCCGCGCGGCCCCCGGCCCACCGCTCCCGGACACCGGCGCGCGCGGGCCGGAACCGGATCAGGTCAGTTCGTCCGCGAGCAGGTCCATCAGCAGCCCGTCGTCCCAGACGCCCGTGCGGTGGTTGAGCCAGTAGGCGCGCATGACGCCGACGGGCTTGAACCCGACCTTGCCGTAGCAGCGGATCGCGGCGGCGTTGGCCGCGGCGGGGTCGATGGTCAGCCGGTGATGCCCCTTCTCCTCCACGAGCCACCGGGCCAGCGTGCGCACCGTGTCGGCACCGAGCCCCTCGCCGTGGTGCTTCGCCGTCAGGAAGATGTCGATCCCGGCCCGGCGGAACTCCGGGTCGTTCTCCTCCGCGTACTGGACGAGGCCGATGACCTCACCCCCGTACACCACCGCCAGCGCGCCCTCGTAGTCGTCCGGGGGCGACCACCAGACGGCGACCTCCGGCTCCCGTACGACCCTGTCCAGGATCTCCGTGTCGCCCCCGGCCACCGGGCGCAGCACGACCTTGTCCCCATGCAGCTCCATGCGCCCATTCTCCCCCGGCGTCCCTGATCAACCGGAGCCCGCCGCACGGGAGATGAGCCGAGCGGACACCCCCCGGTGCCTCTGCGTCATCCTGTGGCCAGTGCCATAATCACGGAGACCTCAACGGCCTCACCGGGAACGTCATGGTTTCCGGTGAACCGGTCCGCGACCCGATCCACGCTGGAGCCAGGCATGACGGCACATTCCTCCCCGAGCCGTATCGACACGAGCAGACCTCATCCGGCGCGCGTCTACGACTGGCTGCTGGGCGGGAAGGACAACTATCCCGTCGACCAGGACGTGGCGCAGAAGCTGCCGCCGCAGGCGCGGGAGAACGCCATGCGGAACCGGGCCTTCATGCACCGCGCCGCCGCCTGGCTGGCCGGGACCGGCGTCGACCAGTACCTCGACATCGGCACGGGCATCCCGACCAAGCCCAATCTGCACCAGATCGTGCAGGGCATCGTGCCCTCGGCCCGCGTCGCCTACGTCGACAACGACCCGATCGTGCTGCGGCACGCCGAGGCGCTGCTGGTGAGCAGCCCGGAGGGGGCGACCGACTACATCGAGGCGGATGTCCGCCGCCCCGAGGCGATCCTCGACCACGCGCGGACGTTCCTGGACTTCAGCCGCCCCATCGCACTGTCGATGATCGCGCTGATGCACTTCATCACCGACGAGGAGGATCCCTACAGCCTCGCGCGGACCCTCGTCGACGCGCTGCCGTCGGGCAGTTACCTCGTGCTCTCCCACGGGACGACCGACGAGCACCCGCATCTCGTCAAGTCGGTGCAGTCCACGTACAAGAAGGGCGAGATCCCGCTGCGGATGCGGACGAAGGCCGAGGTGGAGCCCTTCTTCGCGGGCCTCGACCTGGTGGACCCCGGTCTGGTCACGGCCACGTACTGGTACAAGGACACGCCCGCGCCCACCCCGGAGCTGAGCGGCTTCTACGTCGGCGTGGCCCGCGTCTCCTGACCACCCGCACGGCGCCCCGGCGGCCGGGGCGCCGTGTCCGCCGCTGCCGTCGTCCCGGCCTGTGCCAGCATGGGCGGCTCCCCACCCCCGGGACCGGCAGAAAGAGGCTGCGATGGACGAGCGTGAACTGACCCACCTGCGTCGCTGTGTGGAACTGGCGACCGAGGCCCTGGACGCGGGTGACGAGCCCTTCGGTTCGGTTCTGGTGGACGGCGCCGGAACGGTCCGGGCCGAGGACCGCAACCGCATCGCCGACGGCGACTCCACCCGGCACCCGGAGTTCGAGCTGGCCCGCTGGGCCGCCGGGAACATGACCCCGCGGGAGCGGCGGGACGCCACCGTCTACACCTCGGGCGAACACTGCCCGATGTGTTCGGCCGCGCACGCCTGGGTCGGTCTCGGCCGGATCGTGTACGTCGCCTCCTCGGCCCAGTTGACGCAGTGGCTGACCGAGTGGGGACGGCCCCAGCCGCCCGTCAATCCGCTGTCCGTGCGGGAGATCGCCCCGTCCGTGAAGGTCGAGGGACCGGTCGACGCGCTGGTGCCCGCCGTGAAGGCCCTGCACCGCCGCCTCGCCGACCGGGCCTGACCCCGGCACTCCGCGGGCGGTTCAGCCGAGGCCGAGTTCCCGCTCCCCCAGGGGCGCGAAGTAGTGCTCCACCTGGGCGGGCGTGACCTCGGCGAGGGTCGCGGGGCGCCAGCGCGGGTCACGGTCCTTGTCGATGATCTGGGCCCGAATCCCCTCCGGCAGGTCGTCCGTGTCCAGCGCCGCGCACGACGCCCGGAACTCCTGGTCGAGGGCCGCCTCCAGGGAGTCGAGGCGGGCCGCGCGGCGCAGGGACTCCAGCGTCGCCTTGACCGCCGAGGGCGACTTGGCCAGCAGGGTCTCGGCGGCTTCCTTGGCGGCGGGCTCCCCGCAGGCGAAGAGCCGGTCGACGATCTCCTCGACCGTGTCGGCGGCGTAACAGGCGTCGATCCACGGCCGCTCGCCGGCGAGCGCGCCCTCGGGGGCCGGCCGCGCGTGGCGCGCGACGGCGTCCTGCGCCGGTTCACGGGCCAGGTCGGCCAGGAGGTCCGGCAGCGCGGCCGACGGGACGAAGTGGTCCGCGAGGCCGCACAGCAGCGCGTCGGCGCCGTCGGCCGACAGGCCCGTCAGAGCGAGGTGGGTGCCCAGCTGACCGGGCGCGCGGGACAGCAGGAACGTGCCGCCGACGTCGGGGACCAGGCCGATGGAGACCTCGGGCATCGCGACCCGCGACCGTTCGGTGACCACGCGGACGGCGCCGTGCGCGGACAGGCCGACGCCGCCGCCCATGACGATGCCGTCCATCAGGGCGACGTACGGCTTCGGGTAGTGCGCGATACGGGAGTCGAGGCGGTACTCGGCGCGCAGGAACGCCTCGGACGCGGTGTGGTCGCCGCTGCGCGCATCGGTGTGGAAGAGACGGATGTCTGCGCCCGCGCACAGCCCGCGCTCCCCCGCCCCGTCGAGGACGACGGTCCGGACGGCGGGGTCGTGCTCCCAGGCGTCGAGCGCTGCGGCGACGCCGTGGATCATGGCGGGGGTCAGGGCGTTCAGCGCCCGCGGCCGGTTGAGGGTGATGCGGGCGGCGTGTCCGTCGACGGCGGTGAGCACGGGGGCGGCGTCGGGGGTCAACACGAGTCCTTCCGGTGAAGATCACGGCTGGCTGGCCCATCTCTATCACCCGCCCGCGTCGAAGGTCTCCAGCAGGATGTCGACGACCTCGTCCACCTCGGCCTCGGCCAGGTCGTCGAAGGCCCCGGAGTGCCGGGCCAGCAGCACCCCGGAGACCGCCGCGACCAGGACGTCCGCGCGCAGCCCCGGGCGGTCGCGGCCCTCCCGGGTGAACCGGTCCCGCAGCGGCTCCACCAGGCGGTCGTGCAGCGCCGCCCGGGTGGCCTCCTGTGCGGCGGCGTCCTTCAACGGTTCGACGGCGACCCGCAGCAGCGGCACCGGTCCGCGGCGCTGCGCGCGCCGTGCCACCTCGCGCAGCCGGGGTTCGGTGAGCAGGTCGTCCGGGCGGTCGTCGCCGTGCTCGGCCCGCAGCACCTCCACGTACAGCAGCGGTTTGCTGCCGAAGTAGCGGGCGATCAGGGACGGGTCGACGCCGGCCCGTTCGCCGATCTCGCGGATGGTGGTCCGGTCGTAGCCCCGCTCGGAGAAGAGGGTGGTGGCCGCCGTCAGCAGGGCCTCGCGGCTGCGTGCCGCATTGCGGCGCTGGCCCGTCTCCGGCGTGCTCACGGGCGGCCCTGTGCGGACGGTGCCGGGTCGGCGGCCGCGGCGGGTGCCGCCTGGACCACCGCGACGACGGACGGGCGCGGACGGGAGCCGCCGCGGGTGAGGGCCACGGCGATGATGCCGGTGATCGCGAAGGCGGCGCAGCCGACGAGGCCCGCGGTGCGGTAGCCGTCGTTGCCGGGGAGGCTCGCGCCGGGGGCGGTGGCGGCCTGGAGGATGACCGCGCTGAGTGCGCTGCCGGTCGAGTATCCGATGTACTTCACGACCTGATTGAAACTCATGGCGCTGCCCGTTTCCCGCGCGGGTACTCCGGCGACGATCAGGCCGGGGGTGACCGCGAAGGTGACGCCGACGCCGAGTCCGGCGAGCGCCATCATCGTGCCGATGCCCCACAGGCTGGAGCGGGCGAGCAGGAAGCAGACGAGGGAGCCGAGGGAGAGCAGGCAGCCCAGCGGCAGCATGCGGCCGGGGGTGGCCGCGCTGCCCAGCATCCGGACGAGCCGGCCGGTCAGGAGGCTCGCGGCGGAGAACGGCACGAGGAGCAGCCCGGTGACGACGATGGACGCGGAGAAGCCGTACCCCGCCGAGGTCGGGGTCTGGACGTAGCGGGTGACCAGGGCGATGAGGAGGTAGGTGCCGACGCCGCCGACCATCGTGGTCAGGTTGGCGACGAGGACGCCGCGGTCCTTGACGAGGCGGACCCGCACCAGGGGGTGGGTGCTGCGCAGCGAGTGGGCGACCCAGGCGGCCAGCAGGACGACGGCCGCGCCGGCCAGTCCGAGCAGCCGCGCCGAGGTCCAGCCCCAGCGTTCCCCTTCGGCGAGCGTCAGCAGCAGGGCCGCCATGCCGCCGGTGAGAAGCAGCGCGCCGGGGACGTCCATCGGGACGCTGGGGCGGTGCGGGGCGCGGGGCACGACGATCAGCGCGGCGGTGAGGGCCGCGGCGGCGGTGCCGGCCGCGAACCAGAAGCCCGCGTACATGCCCAGGTACTCGGCGAACATGCCGGTGATCGGGTAGCCGAGCCCGATGCCCGCGGCGGTGGTCAGGGAGAGTGTCGCCACCGCGGAGCGGGCCCGGGTGTCGGGCAGCGCGTCCCGGGCCGTGGCGATGGCGAGCGGGACGAGGCCCATGCCCACGCCCTGGAGGGCCCGGCCCACCAGGAGGCAGGCGAATCCGGCGGGGAGGGCGGCCAGGACGCTGCCGACGAGGACGAAGCCGAGCCCGCCGATGATGACCCGCTTGCGGTGCGGGCCGTCGCCGAGGCGTCCCATCACCGGCGTCGCCACGGCGCCGACGAGCATCGTCACCGTGAGCGCCCACTGCGCGGTGGCGACGGACACGTGGTCCTCGGCGGCGATGGTCGGGATGAGCGGGGCGCCGAGGCTGCTGACGACGGCGACGAGCATGCCGAGCGAGACGAGGACGGGCACCAGGGCCCGCGGGTGGCGGAGCGCGGACGCCGCCGCGTCGGGGGTGGTGGACACGGACGCCGGTATGGAGGGCTGCAAGGAGGGCTTCCCATTCTTGTCATCAAGCGATGTCATTGCATGATGACATGCGGCGAGGGCGCCCTCGCCGCTCACGCCGTGATACCCGCCTCACCTTCCCGGGCCGCACCCCCGGCTACCCGGCGTCGTAGACGTCCTTGACCTTGACCTCGGAGACCCCGCGCCCCTCGGGGAAGACCTTGCGCCAGTCGCCGATGACGTGGAGTTCGTCGGTGCCCATGGCGCGGACGACGGTCAGGCCCTCGTCGTGGGCCTTGAGGGCCTTCATCCACAGATTGGCGAAGGCCTGCGAGCGGATCAGGTGCATCCAGTCCGGCCGGTACATCTCCCGGTTGTAGTTCGATTCACCCATCGTGGAGACGAACTTGGAGTACATCGCCTTCACGTACTCCAGCGTCACCTCGTCGTCCTCGGCGATCGCCGTGTCCCGGGCGTCCTTCAGGGCGACACGGAACTTCTCGAGCAGGCCCTCCGTGGCGCCGGAGGTGTACGACTCGTGGATCTCCGGCGGGTCGCACAGCCCGTACTTCGGCCCGGACAGCCGCTGCAGGAGGCGCAGGGTCGGCTCGGTGACCCACAGCGGGCCCGGCTCGTCACGCTGCCCGATCGGGTTCGGCAGCACGTCCTCGTGGTCCCAGTGCGCGGGCGTGATCAGGTGGACGCCGGCCCGTCGCCGGTCGTGGCCGACACCGCCCGCGGAGTGCTCCAACTGTCCGAGCGGCAGGTGGGTCTTCAGGGCGGACAGATACGCGCCGTTGATGTCGAGAGCGGTCACCTCGTGCTCGCCCGAAGGCAGTTCGGCCCGCGCCCACTTCGGGCGGGCCTCCCACACCTGGTCGGCGCCGCGCGAGGTCTGCTTCTTCAGGACGTCCGGCATCCAGGGATGCGCGATCACGTCGTACCGGCCGCCCTTGCGGGTGGCGTCCAGCAGGGCCATCGCGTCCGGGATCGCCTTCTTCACCAGCGCCGCCGTCGCCGCCGCCACGTCGCCGCCGTGGTCCGCGAGCGCCGCGCGGACGGCCGCGCCGATCAGACCGACCGGTTCGTCGGCGGACCGGTGGGCGCGCCGGGCGGGCGGTCTGCCGCCCTTGGCCGTCGCGGGGTGCGGGCGGCGGTCGGGGCGTGCCGGTGCTTCGGGCCCGGCCTCCGGCTCGGGGGCGGGCGCGCTCGCGGGGGCCGGGGCGGGGCTCCCGCAGTCGGCGGGGTCGAGGTGCTGGGGGAAACCGGCGACGCGCAGAGCGGCCGGCTCGCCGCACAGCACGCACGGTTCCGGTGTCGCCAGCGTCTCGACGTCGTCGTCCGCGCCGCTCGGGTCGTCCGCGGGAGGCGCTTCCTCGACGTCCGGGGCCGGTTCGTCGGGCTCGGGATCCGACGGCTCGCCGGCCTCGGCGAACTTGGCGGCCAGCCCCTCCAGCAGATAGCCGTACCGCGTGCGGGTCTCCCCCGCCGGGTCGCGGCCCGCCTCCCAGGCGGCCACCGTCGACGCGCTCACGCCGAGCGCACGGGCCACCTGCACCTTCGACAGGCGTGCCTGTTCGCGCAGTTCACGCCGTACGTGCGGCTCGGGGAGCTCCGTCTCGGGGGTGACGGACGCGAGGAGGGAGTCGATCGCGTCGAAGTCGCTCATGCGCCGTCCGCCTTCCCGCCGGCCCGCTTGGCCCGGCGCCGCTCGGCCAGCGCAGGGGTGACGATCTCCTTCACCCGCTGCTCGCCCCAGCCGGTGATCTCCGCCGCGCGCCCGATCCGCCCGTGGACCGGCCGGCCCGTGACCGGGTCCCTGGCCAGGAAGTCGCGCAGCGCCGCGACGACACGCTCCTCCGTGACTCTCAACGCCTCGACGGCCCGGAAGAGTTCATGCTCCGCATCCGTATTCGACACCACTTGATCATGGCATTTTCCGTGACGTCGTTCAAATTCTTGACCGTGTCGGATTTCAGGACGCGCGGACGGGTGAATCCCGCTTCGTCGTGGGAGGAGTCGCAGGGCGGGAGACTCACGCCGTACGTCCGTCGGAGCACCGCTGACGCCGGGACGTGCAGGCGCCCGGCGTCAGCGGAGGCGGGGCGGCGGACGGGGTAGTGTCCGCGGCCACACCTCTTGCTTCCCGATCCGTCCGGCGGTGGATGCGGCGGGGCGGCAAAATCTCGACGGCGTACCCGACGGCGCCCGGTGTCCGGGACGCGGGCCGCTTGCCTCCCGCCGGTACGGGGTACCAGGGGTTCATGATCACCGACACCTCCACGCCCTCCGGGGGATACACCCGGCCGGACATCGACGTACGGGCCCTCACCCAGGTGCTCGACGGCGAGTACGCCGAGATCCGTGAGCTGGTCCGCACGAACCTCGTGAAGCACGCCTCCGTCCTCGAAGAGGCCGAGGAACTCGACATCGACGCGTTCCGCGAGCGGGTGCGCGAGCTCGCCGTCGCGATGGCGGCGACGGGACAGACGGGCATGGGCTTCCCGAAGGAGTACGGGGGCGGCGGCGACATCGGCGCGTCGATCGCGGCGTTCGAGACGCTGGCGTTCGGAGATCTGTCGCTGCTGGTGAAGGTGGGCGTGCAGTTCGGCCTGTTCGGGGGCGCGATCCTGCATCTCGGCACCGAACGCCACCACCGCGCGTATCTGCCGGATCTGATCACCGGCAAGCTGCTGGGCTGCTTCGCGATGACCGAGACCGGGCACGGCTCGAACGTCCAGGCGCTGGGCACGGTGGCGACGTACGACGCGGACAGCCAGGAGTTCGTCATCACCACGCGGGGCGAGGCCGCCCGCAAGGACTACATCGGCAACGCCGCCCGCCACGCCGAACTGGCCGTCGTCTTCGCGCAGCTCGAAGTGGGCGGCCGGGCCGAGGGCGTGCACGCCTTCGTCGTGCCGGTCCGGGTCGACGGCTCACCGGCGCCGGGCGTCCGGATCGAGGACGACGGCCGCAAGATGGGCCTCAACGGCGTCGACAACGGCCGGATCGGCTTCGACGGCGTGCGGGTGCCGCGGGAGGCGCTGCTCAACCGGTTCGCCGACGTCACTCCCGAGGGCGTCTACGAGAGCCCCATCGACAACCCGGGCCGCCGCTTCTTCACCATGCTCGGCACACTGGTCCAGGGCCGGGTCAGTGTCGGCGGCGGCGCGATCAACGCCGCGAAGGTGGCGCTGGCGATCGCCACGAAGTACGCCGTGCGCCGCCGGCAGTTCGACGCGGCGCCGGACACCGAGGAGCAGCTGCTGCTCGACTACGGGATGCACCAGCGCCGCCTCCTGCCGCTCATCGCCCGCACCTACGCCCTGCACTTCGCCCAGGACGTGGTCCGCACCCAGCTCCACGAGGTCTTCTCCGGGCGGACCGACGACGAGCAGGCGCGGCGCGAGCTGGAGTCGCGGGCCGCCGGCACGAAGGCGCTCGGCACCTGGCACGCCACGCGCACGATCCAGGAGTGCCGTGAGGCGTGCGGCGGCGCGGGCTATCTCGCCGTCAACCGGTTCGCCGCCCTGAAGGCCGACAGCGACGTCTTCACCACGTTCGAGGGCGACAACCACGTGCTCCTCCAGCTCGTGGCCAAGGGCCTCCTCACCAACTACGCGCACGAGTTCGAGGACATGGACCAGCTCGGCATGGTGCGGTTCGTCACCGGCCAGGCCGTCGAGACGGTCATCGAGAAGACCTCGGTGCACAAGCTCCTGGAGCGGGTCCGCGACCTGCTGCCCGGTGGCGACGAGTGGGACCAGGAGGCCGGTCTGCTCGACTCGGAGTACCAGCTCGCCATGGTCCGCTTCCGGGAGGAGCACATGCTCGCCGGTCTGGCGCGTCGCCTCAAGCGCGGGATGGACCAGAAGCGGGAGCCCGGCGCCGTCTTCTCGCATGTGCAGGACCATGTCATCGCGGTGGCGCGCGTCCACGTCGAACGGCTGGTCCTCGAAGCGTTCGTCGACCGGCTGCGCACGCTCCCCGACGGCGACAACAAGGTCGCGCTCGGGCTGCTGTGCGACCTGTTCGCCCTGTCCACGATCGAGGCCGACCGCGCCTGGTTCATGGAGCACGGCCGGCTCACCGTCCAGCGCTCCAAGGCGATCAGCCGTGAGATCAACGACCTCTGCCGCAAGGTCCGGCCGCTCGCCGTCGATCTGGTCGACGCGTGGAACATCCCGCCGGAGATGCTGCGCTCGCCCGACCTGGTGGGCTGAATCCCGGCGGAGCCTCGGGCCGCGCCCGCTCAGACCAGTCCGGTGACCGTCACGGTGACGTGCGCCGGGACGGCCTGCTCGGGGAGCGCCGCATCAAGATGTTCCTGCGCCGCGCGGCGGGCGGCGCGGGCGACGTCCACGGTGCGGGCCCGCCCACGCGCGACGAGCTGGATCTCGACGCGCCAGGGCCCGGTGCCGTCGACGGGCCCGGTCAGCCGCACACCCGCCGACGACACCGGGCCGGTCGGCTCCGCCGCTTCCGGGCGGGACAGCGCGGACCGCAGCCGGCCCGCGAGGTCGGGCTTGAGGAAGGCGACGTCGGGCAGGCTCGCCACGGCCCGGGCGATGTCCTGGGAGAGGGTGCCGGGCACGGTGTGCGGGGTCATCGGGTGCCGCCTTCCTGACCGTCGGCGAGACCGGTGCTGTCGATGAGGTCGGTGATACGGATGTCCACCGAGTCGATCTCCATGCCCAGCCGGAGGTCCGCCGTCTCGCGCACCCGGACCCGGACGTCCTCCGCGAGATCCGGCAGCTGGGCGTCGGCCGGTGCGTGGATCTCCAGGCGGACCTCGACGCGGTCGGCGGCCGCGCCGTCGGCGGGCCGCAGCCGGCAGGAGCCGGCCCGGACGCCGGGCACCGTCTCGGCCGCCGCCCGCAGGGTCCGGGCGGCCACCGCCTCCATGACCCACAGGTCCTCGTCCGGTTCTCCGAGCGGCAGCGGGCGCCCCGGCCGCAGTTCGAGGCGGACGACGTCCATGACGCGGCGGGTCAGCGTCGACGCGTCGTATCCGGCGTCGTCCAGGGGCTCCTCGCGCAGCCCGCGGACCGCGCTCTCCAGCCGGTCGAGGTCGCCGACGGCATCCCGGCAGTGGGGGCAGGTGCGCAGGTGGGGATCGTCGGACTGCTCCTCCCACAGCTCCCAGACCAGGGACAGCGGCCTGCCGCAGGCCAGCCGCTCGTCGTCGGCCAGGCCGTCGTGCGGGTTGGGCGGTTCTGTGTGAGCGGTCATCGCCAGGCCCCCAGCGCTTGTGTCAGACAGCGTCGTGCACGGAAGACGCGGGCGCGGACAGCCTCCTGGCTGATTCCGACCGCGTCCGCGATGAATTCGTAGGACCGGCCGTCCAGTTCGCGCAACACCCAGCAGGCACGCTGTTCGGCCGACAGCTGGTCGAGCGCCTGGCTCAGCTCCCGCACCGCGTCGCGCCCCTCGGCGATCCGGGCCGGTGACACCACGTGCTCGGGCGCGGCCACCTCCCCCGCCGACTCCAGGGGAGCGGCGGGTCGCCGGCCGCGCAGGATGTTCAGGCAGCGGTTGGTGACGATGCGGTACGTCCAGGTACCGAACGACGCCTGGCCCTGGAACTCGGGCAGGCGCCGCCAGGCGCTGATGAACGCGTCCTGCACGGCGTCCTCGGCCTCCGTGCGGGTGCCGAGCAGCCGGGTGGCGAGCCGGATCAGCGCCGGGGCGTGGTGCTGCACCAGGGCCGCGAAGGCGTCCTCGTCCCCTTCCGCGGCACGGACCACCAACAGGGTGTCGTCTCTCGCGCCCCTGCCGTCCGGCGGTGCGGTATCGATGCGGGCCCCCGCCACTGGGCGGCTCCTCTCGTCTCGTCCTGCTGGTTGGACACACCCGTGCGGCGTTCTGTTACGCATCACTTTCGGGCAGGTCACCGCCGGTCCCCGGTTCCGTCCGGCGCGGCGGAGAAAGATTCTTCGATCCGCCGCGTCACAGATGCGGCCGGGGCGGGTCTATCGGAACGAGCGCAACGGAACACCGGCGAACCGCTAGAGGAAGAAGGCCACAACATGACCACCAGCACGCAGACCGCGCCGACCACGAAGGACGTCCCGGCGGTGCGCACGGGTCCGTCGGTGCGGACGACGGCGGTCTCCGGTGGCGCCACCGGAGCCGACCAGCCCGCCGCGGACCGCGGCAGGACCTCCATCGCCGATGTCGTCGTGGTGAAGGTGGCGGGCATCGCGGCCCGGGAGATCCCCGGCGTGCACGACATGGGCGGTGGCCTGTCGCGCACCATCGGCGCGGTGCGCGACCGGGTGCCGGGCGGGCGGCCGAACGTGGGCCGCGGGGTGAAGGTCGAGGTCGGCGAGCGGCAGACCGCCATCGACCTGGATCTCGTCGTGGAGTACGGCGTCCCGATCACGGACGTGGCGCGCGATGTGCGCGAGAACGTCATCTCGGCGGTGGAGCGCGTCACCGGCCTCGAGGTCGTCGAGGTGAACGTGACGATCAACGACGTGCACCTGCCCGAGGACGACAGCGAGGCCCCGGCCTCGGACTCCCGCGTGGAGTGACCCGTTCGCGGTGCCCAGCAGTCAGCGGACAGGTGACCGGCGCGTGACGGCGCCGGGCGAGAGGGGACGAGAGTGGCAGGGAGCAGGGCGTTCGTCGGGATGGCCGCCGGCATGGCACTGGCCTTCGCGGGATACTTCGGAGGCTTCGGGGCGTTCCTGCTCGTGGCCGCCCTCGGCGGTCTGGGGGCCGCGGCGGGCCACTGGTACGACGGCGGCGGCCGCCTCCAGGAGCTGCGGGACGCCTATGAGCGGAGCCGTCGATGACCGCGCCGGCCCGGCGGGGCACGACGGTCGTGTCCGAGCGGGCGGTGCGCAAGATCGCCGAACGGGCCGCCGTCGAGGCGGCGCCGACCGGCAGCCGTCCCGCGAAGGACACGGCGAAGGGCTCGGCGACCGTACGCGGTCGGCGCGCGGACGTCGCGCTGGAGGTCGCCCTCCCCTGCCAGGCGTCCCTGTCCGACACGGTCCGCCGGGTGCAGTCCCACGTCTCGGACCGCACCCGGGAGCTGACGGGACTGCACGTCGGCACCCCGCGCGTAGGGGTCACCGCGCTGCTCCCCGCGGGGCCGGAGTGGAGCGCGCCGGTGCCCGAAACGGCGGTGCCCGCCGGGCGGACGCCGCTGCGGTGGTGGTCGCCGCGCAGGCTGCCGACGGGTCTGCTGACACTGGCCGGCACCGCGCTCTGCGGCGCCCTCGCGCTCGATCTGGTCCTGGTGCACCTCGCGCACCGCCCCGCCGCGCTGTGGCGCACGGAGTCCGTGCACTGGCTGACGGGTCACGGCTCCGCCGATCCGGCCGTGCGCGTGGGTGCCGGTCTGCTCGCCGTCCTCGGCGCCTTGATGATCTTCCTGGCGCTCTCCCCCGGCCGCCGGGGACTGCTCACCGTTTCCTCGTCCGATCCCCGGGTGCGGGCAGCCGTGGACCGCGCGGCGGTCGCGCTCCTGGTGCGCGACGCCGTGGCCGGCGTGCCGGGCATCGGGCCGGTCCGGGTGCGCGTGGGACGTCGGCGCGCCTCGGTCCGGGCCCGGCTCGCCTTCGGGGAGCGGGAGACGGCACGGACCGCGGTGCGGGAGGCGGCGCGCGGCGTGCTGGACTCCTGCGGCCTGCGGCGCCCGCTGAAGCTCCGGGTCCGGGTCCGGCCGGACGACTCCTGGGAGCCCACAGGGCCGAGTCTTCCGCAGGCGCCGGACACGCAGGCGCCGCACACGAAGGCGCCGGACGCGCAGGTCGAAGGAGGCCGCAGCTGATGTCCCGTAGCCGTACGGTCCTCAACCGGCTCACGCTCGCCGTGCTCGGCGCGGTCCTGCTCGCGGCGGCCCTCTGGCTGTCGGCCGGGGGGACGTCGTGGGCCCCTGATCTGCCGGGCCGGTGGCCCGCCCCCAATCCGCACACCCCGATCGTGCCCGCCGAGCGGCTCGCCTCGCTGCGCGAGCGGGGCTGGTGGACGCCGGCCGTCATGACGGTGTCCATCGTCGCGACCCTGCTCCTCGCGTACGGAAGCGTAAGGATGCTGCGCAGCGGATTCCGCCGGACGGTGCCGCTTCCCGCGCCCCACAGCGCCCTGCGCACCGGGGCTCTGGAGGACACCCTGACGCGACGGGCGACGGCCGTCGACGGAGTCGCGCACTGCCGGGCCCGCACACGGGTGCGAAGGAAGCGACTGGATGTCGTCCTGCGGGTAAGACTTCGGGAGGACACCTCTCCCCACACCGTGCTGCCGGCCCTCACCGGGCTCGCGCACGACACGGAGACCGTGCTCAGCCCGTACCGTCTCCGCCTGCACATCCGGCTCACCAGCCGCTCTCACCGAAGGCCTCATGTCCGCTGAACCACATGCCTCCGCCAGCCGCCCACGCTCGTTCACCGCGAGATGGCGGGCCGCCCGCTTCCCCGCGGAGTGGCAGGCCGCACTGCGCCGCACCCCCCTGTCCATGTGGCGCGACGACGTGTCGGACTACGCGGCCGCCCTCACCTACTACGCGATCCTCGCCGTACTGCCCTCGCTGCTGGTCACCGCCATCGGCTTCAGCCTGATCAGTCCGGGCACGGCGGAGGCCTTCGTCGCCCATGTCACCGCCTACGCCCCGGCGGAGTCGGGCACCCAGCTCCACGACGTGCTGTCGCGGACCCTGCGGGGCGGCACGGCCGCGTGGACCCTGCTGATCGCGGGCGCCGCCAGCGGGCTGTGGTCCGCGTCCAGTTATCTCGCGGTGTTCCGCCGCGCGCTGCACCGTATGCACCGGGTGGCGGACCACCGCTCGCCCTGGCACAAGGCCCACCGCATCCTGATCACCGCTCTGGCACTGCTCGGTCTGCTGGTGCTCAGCGCGCTCGTGCTGCTGCTGACCGGGCCCGTCGCCGAGAGTCTCGGCCGCACGCTCGGGTTCGGCACCGAGGCCTCCTGGGCGTGGAGTCTGCTGCGCTGGCCGCTGCTGATGGGCGTGGTCGCCCTGCTGGTCGTCATCGTCTTCCACACCGGTCCGGTGGCGGCGCGGGTGCGCGCCCACAGCATCCCCGGCGGCATTCTGGCGTCCGCCCTGTGGCTGATCGTCTCCGCCGGGTTCGCCGTGTACGCGTCCGCGCTGAGCACGTACAGCAGGCTCTACGGGTCCCTCGCCGGTGCCGTGGTCTTCCTGATCTGGCTGTGGCTGTCGAACCTCGCGCTGCTCGCCGGTGCGCAGTTCACGGCCGAACTCACCGCTCAGGAGCGGCGGGCCGCCGCCGACTGACCGGCGGCGGTGCCCCCGGTCGGCGGCGCGCGGGGCAAGCTGCATGCGAACTGCCTGTTGTCGCGTCGTGTCGTCCGGTGGGATGGGAACCACGACAAGAGGGCTCCCCGTGGTGCGGTCGGGAACGCTCGATGTCCTGGAACAGGGAGCGCCCATGAACACCCGGATCGACATCTTGTCCGCCGCGGGGCCGGAGTTCGGCCGGGCCGCTCGGCCCCTCGGCGCGCAGGACCACGGCACGGCGGGCCCCGCCCGGCTCATCGGCCGCGAGGCGGAAGTGGCGCTGCTGCGGACGTTCGTGCGGGACGCGTCGTCGGGCGGCGCGGCCCGTGTCGTGTGCGGCGCCGCGGGGTCGGGCAGGTCGGAGCTGCTGGAGGCGGGCGTCGCGCTGGGGGCGGCCGCGGGGATGTCCGTCCTGCGCTGCGCGGGTGTGCGGGGCAGCACGCCGTCCGACCTGTCCGGCCTGTTGCAGATGCTGTGGCCCCTGCTCGGGGACGCGCGGCTGCCGTCGGGCAGGGGGCAATTGCGGGTGCTGGAGGAGCTTCTCGTGGACGGCGCGCCGGGCCGGCGGGACCGGGCCCGGCTGCCGTTCACCGTGCTCGAGGTGCTGGAGTCGGTCAGCGCCGTGCAGCCGCTGCTGATCGCGGTGGACGACTGGGACGCGCTGGACTCCCCCAGCGCCGACGTGCTCACGTTCGTCGCCCGTCGCGTCGACGGGCATCCTCTGGGCCTGCTGATGACGGCTCGGACGCATCCCGCGGGCCCGCTGTCCCCTGCGGGTCTGCCGATGCTGTCCCTGGGCCCCATGAGCCTGCCCGAGTCCGCCGCGCTGCTGGCGGCGCGGCGCCCCGGTCACGATCCGCAGGCCGTGCGCGACCTGATGGCGCGGGCCGCGGGGAACCCGCTCGCGCTCCTCGAACTCCCCGCCCGCACCGACGACTCCCTCCCGCAGCTCCCCGCCTCCTCGGACCGGCTGGCGGCCGCGCTGGCTCCCGGGGCCGCGCGGCTCCCGGCGGCGACGCGCGATCTGCTCCTGGTGGCGGCGCTGCATCCGGCGGCGGACATCCCCCTGCTGCTGTCGGCGGCGTCCCGGATGCGCGGCGGCGACTCGCTCGACCTCTCCGTCGTGGAGCCCGCCGAGCGCCGCGGGCTCGTCGTCCTCGACGGCATGCGCATGGACTTCACGCATCCGGCGGTGGCCGGTGCCGTGGCGCACGGCACCGGCCGGCGGCACTGCCGTCGCGCGCACGCGGCGCTCGCCGCGGAACTCACCCGGGGTTCCGTGCGGCAGCTGTGGCACCTCTCCCAGTCGGTCGAGGGCCACGACGCGCACCTCGCCGCCCGTCTGGAGGACGTCCACCGCTCGGCCCTGCGGCAGAACGAACCGGCGATGGCACTGCGCCTGCTGCGGCGGGCGGCCGGACTGCACAGCGCGCCGCGCGACCAGGGGCGCTGCCTGCTGCGGGCCGCCCAGCTCGCGCACGGCGCGGGGTGGGTGCGCACGTCCCGGTCGCTGGCGCGCCGCGCGTCGGACCTTCCGCTCGGACCGCTCGGCTCCCTGTACGCCGAGACGCTGACCCGGCTCGACGGTGACGGCCCGACGGCGGACCCGGCCGGCTGGCCGCGGCCGGAGGGGGCGGCCGAGACGGACAGCGCCCTGGAACTCGCTCACCTCGTCGCGCCTCTCCTGACCGACGACCGGGAACGGGCGGACGCGCTCCTCGCCTACCTCGACGCGCTGCCGTCGGACGTCGCCGGCGACCCGCGTCTGCTGCACGCCATGGCGAGCGCGGCACCGGTCCGCCGGGCCGCCACGGTCCTCGCCCGGCTGGCCGCCCGGGGACCTGACATCGTTGCCATCCGGGATCTCGAACGGCTGGGCGAGGCCGCGCTGCGGGCCGGTGCGCCGCTCGAGGCGCTGGATCTGCACCGGCAGGCGGAGCGGCTCTGCCTCTTCCACGACCTGCCCGACCGGCTGCCCGCCGCCGTGCTCTGGCAGGGGCTCGCGCATCTGGTGACGGGTGACTGGGGGCAGGCCGAGACGGCGTTCCGCCGGTCGCGCGAGGAGGCGGCGCGGCGTGCGCTGAGCGACGAGGGGGCGGCGGCGGAGATCCTCGAACGCCTCACGCATGCGCTGCGTACGGGCACGGTGCCGGAGCCGGTCGACGTGGACGCCCTCGCCGCGGGGAGGGTGCCGGTGGCCGCGCTCAACGAGATCGTCGCCGTCGGCACCGGATGGGCACAGGCGGAGAGCGGTGACGTGGCGGCCGGTCACGCCACGCTCGCGCGTCTCCTCGCCGAACCCGCGCGCTGCACTCCGGCGCTGTTCGCCCTCGTGGTGTTCGCCGAGGCGGCGGCCGCCGTGAACGCGGCCGGGACGGCCCGCGCCCGGCTGCGCTCGCTGGAACGGGACCTGGGGCCGGAGCGGGCACCGCTCGTCGCGGTCGAACTGGCCGTGGCGCAGGCGATCCTGGCGGACGACGAGAACGCGGCGGACCTGTACGAACGGGCCTTCCACATGGATCTGGCGCACCGGCCGTTCCTGGAGGCGTCGTTGCGCCTCGCGCACGGGCGGTGGCTGCGACGGCAGCACGAGTTCACCGACTCGCGGGTGACGCTGCGTCAGGCGGCGGCCGCGTTCGCCATGATGGGCGCCGGGGCACGGGTCGCGCGGATCACCGAGGAGCTGCGGGCCTCGGGGCAGCGCACGGACACCTCCACGGCGGCGGGCTCCCGGCCCGCTCCGGCGGCCGGGCTGCTCAGCGCGCAGGAGCTGCGGATCGCCCGGCTCGCGGGGCGGGGTCTGTCCAACCGGCAGATCGGCCAGGAGCTGGGACTCTCGCCGCGCACCATCGGCGCCTACCTGTACCGGATCTTCCCCCGGCTCGGAGTGACGGCGCGGGCGCAGTTGCCGGGTGTGCTGCGGGCGGCCGACGAGGGCGCCGAGGTGTGAACCGGCGGGTTCCGCCCGGACGAGCCGATCAGTGCAGGTCCGTTCGCTGGGCGAGCTGGGCGCGGGAGTTGACGCCCAGCTTGGGGAAGATCTGGTAGAGGTGTGAGGCCACGGTCCGGGCGGACAGGTGGAGTTGTTCGCCGATGGCGCGGTTGGTCAGGCCGTCGGCGGCGAGACGGGCGATGGTGAGCTGCTGCGGGGAGAGCGCCGTGACCGGGCTGCCCTGGTCGGGTGCGGGGTCGGTGTGGCCAGCGGCGCGCAGTTCCGAGGCGGCGAGGTCGGCCCGGGAGGTGGCGCCGAGGGCCCGGAAGAGGGACTCGGCGACGGTGAGGGGTGCGCGGGACTCGACGACACGGCGGCGGCGCCTGAGCCACACGCCGTGGCTCAGCCGGGTCATGGCGTGCAGCAGGGGCCACGGGGCGATGTCGCCGTCGAGGGCCGCGCGGTACCGGGCTTCGGCCTCCTCGTCCGGCGCGAGGGCGGCGTCGGCGTAGGCGAGGATCTGCCGGAGCAGCGGGGCGCGCCCGCCGCGGGTGCGGTCGGCGATCTCCTTGACGACGGTTCTGGCGTCCTCGGCCTCTCCGGCGGGCAGCGCGGCCTCGACGAAGAAGGCCAGGCCCCAGAACTGCTGGAACGAGTACGGCGTGGTCAGTTCGGTGAACGACGCGCGCAGTTGGGTGTACGCGTCGGCGTAGCGTCCCGATCCGGAGGCGGTCAGGACGCGGGTGAGAGTGGCGAGGTTGAGATGCTGGCCCTGGCCGAGGTGCCGGGAGGCTCCCTCGATGGCCGCCGCGCGTTCCAGCGCCTTGTCGTGGTGGCCCTGGAGCGCTTCGATCAGGCCCTGGGCGCCGGTGGCGCGGGCCGCGTAGTTGTCGAGGCGCAGCCGGGTGGCGATGGTGCGGGCCTCGTCGGCCATGGCGTGCGCGGTCTGCCACTGGGTGCCACGCCATATCTCGCCCAGGGCCCGTGCGCCGAGGATGTGCGGGAGCCGTCCGTGGCGACCGGTGGACCGGGCGGCCCGTTCGGCGGTCCCGAGGAGTTCCCCGGCCCGTTCGAGGTCGCCGGTGAGGTGGGCGACCTGGCCGAGGAAGAGCTGTTCGTCGGGGGAGGACACTTCCGCGGCGCGCAGCGGTGTGTGGCTGATCGAGAGCGGGTCGGTGAGGGCCAGGGCGGTGAGTTCGCGGGGCTGCCAGGGTGGGGTGTGCAGGTCCTTCAGCGTGGCGACGACCAGGTCGCGTTCGGGAGCGGCGGCCTGTTCCCACCAGCAGCGGCCCGCGGCCGCGTGCAGGAGTTTTCGGGCGAGTGCCGGATGGCCGGGGGCGACCGAGCGGGCGGCGGCGCAGAGTTGGCCGATCCGCTCGGCGCCGACCGGGGGGTTGCCGGGCAGCAGGTCGTGGAGCCACAGGAGCATGGCCCGGCCGAGGTCGCCGAGTTCGGTCGGGTCGATGCCGCGGGCGTACTGCCGGGCCTGGTCGCCGAGTCCGTGGTTGCAGGCCAGTTCGGCGGCGCGCAGGAGCCGGCCCGCCCGGTGCTCGGGATCCGGGGAGAGCCGGGCGGCCGTCTCCAGTGCGGCGAGCGCGACCAGGAGCGTGGTGTCCGGCCAGGGCCCGGCGGCCAAGGCTTCGACGCGCCGGGCGAGTTCCTCGTCGGGGCCGGTCGCGCACTGGGCGGTGTGCCAGGCGGCGCGGGTGGGGTCGGTGATGCTTCTGCCGAGTGCCGCGTGCGCGGTCGTGCGCCGGGTGGCGGGCACCCGGTGCAGAGCGGCGACGCGGAGCAGGGAGGACGTGAACCGCAGGTGTGGTTGTTCCACGGCGACGAGTCCTCGTGCCGCGACCTCGTCGAGACCCGTTCGCGCATGCTCCGCGTCGCCCAGCAGACGGGCGCTCGCGTCCAGGATCTCCTCCACGAGGGTGGACGTGCTCAGTGCCGCGGTGAGGAGTACGCCGTTGCCCTGGGCCGACAGGGTTCGCAGGTCGTCGGCGAAGGCCTCGGCCAGGAGCGGGGTCGCCGGCAGCATGCCGAACCCGGCCGCTTCCCGCAGGCCGGTGCCGCCGAGGGACAGTTCGGTGAGCGCGAGGGGGTTGCCCCGGGCCACGGCGAGGATCAGCTCCTCCTCGGTGTGGGCCCGTGCCCGGCCCCGGCGGCGGACGAGCTCACGGGCGTGGGGGGCGGGAAGCGCGGTGAGGGCGACGGTGCGCGCCATCCGCGGGAATGGGCCGGCGGAGGGGGTGCGTTCGGTGACGAGGATGCCGACCCGGGTGTCGTGGCACAGGTGGGTCATCGCCCGGAGGGTGTCCCGGCTGGCGGGGTCGAGGCGGTCGAGGTCGTCGACGCAGAGGAGCACGGGCCCGGGGCCGCGGGTGATCAGCCGGAGTGCCGCGCGGGCCAGGACGGTCGGCTCCGGCTCGCCGGTGTCGTCGCCGAACGCCGAGGCCAGCGCGGCACGTTCGGGGCCCGGCAGGTCGCCGAGGCGGGGCAGCACGGGGTGGAGCAGTGCGTGCAGTGCGGCATGGCCGAGGTCCCGCTCGGCCGGCGCCCAGGTCGCCGACAGGACGCGTGTGCCGCGCTCGGCCGCCGCCCGCGCGGCGAACTCCACGAGAGCGGTCTTCCCCGAGCCCGGTGCGCCGGTGAGACGCAGAACCCGGCCGCCGTCGGGCAGCGCGTCCAGCAACGCCTCCACCAGGTCGCACTCGGTCGTGCGACCGATCAGCATCGTGTCGTCGGACGGTCCGTGCGCACTCATGACGCCCTCCCCCGCTGCGGCGCTCCCCCACGGAGCCACAAGTGTGTCACCGGGTGTGCTGACAAAAATGTGGTGTGCCCGGCGCTCTCGGGCGATGCGACACACGACACTGACACGGCTCCCGGATCCGCTGGGATCCTATCAGTCAGGTGTGTCCACCGGCCGTCACACCTCACCCGCTTCGCCGTGGACGGCCGTCGCGTACAGAGCGCGGACGCTGACGTCGGAACCGTGCTCCAGCCGCCGGAAGACCCAGTCGACCGGGTGGCACCGGCGCCGACCGGGCAGTTCCACGACGAGCGGCACCGGGCTGTCGGTATCGGTTCCCTCGCGCCAGGTCCCGCCCGCGTGCAGGACCAGGATCTCGCCGACGTAGCAGCCGAATTCGGCGAGGGACTCGGCCATCTCGTCGCAGGTGGCTCCGTCGCTGCGGAAGCTGTCGACGATGTCCTCGACGAGTTCGATGCTCGCGGGGCTGTAGTCCAGCTCCGCGCCGCTGATGTCCAGGGCCGCCTCGACGACCGCCGCCGCATGCCGAGGTGCGCTGTCGGGCTCCAGCGGATACTTCAGATGCAGGTGCATGTGTGTCCTCGGACCGTTTCCGTCGATGCCCTCGGGGCCGGCCGCGGATCTCGGGCCGGGCGGGCGACTGAGCAAGTGTGCGGGCACTACCATGCCGACCCGGGAGGCCGGAAGTACAGCCCCACCGGTTACTTCACTGGTTAATTTAAGAACCTGCACAGGTGTCCGCAGGCGTGCAGTCGATCGACTCATGCTGCGCGCCCGGGGATCTGGGACAGTCGAGTCCGCGTGACACCTGGACGAAGAGGACACACATGGCTCGCCCCCGCGGATTCGACACCGGCCTGGCAGTGGAGCGGGCGATGCGTCTCTTCTGCCGTCAGGGTTACCACGCCACGCCCATGCCGCATCTGACGGCGCGGCTGCGGATCGGCAGCGGCAGTCTCTACGCGGCGTTCGGCTCCAAGGAGGAGCTCTACGGGCGTGCCCTCGACCTCTACTGCGCCGACCTGGTCCGGCATCTCACGGAGCGCTTACGGGCCGACGGCGACATCCGCGCCACGGTGCGGGAGCTGCTGCTCGCCCTGGCCGCGGCGGACCTCGCGGACCCGGAGCAGGGCTGTCTGCTGGTCAACGCCGCCACGGAACGCGCGGGGCACCCCGCGACGGTGGACCGCGTGCGGGCGGCCATGGATGCCGTGGAACACCTGCTCGCCGACGCGCTGCGGCGCGCGCGGGCTCGGGGCGAGCTGCGCGCCGTCCACGACCCGGCGGAGCTGGCCCGGTTCCTGACCACGTTCGTGCAGGGGCTGCGGGTCATGGGCAACGCGCGGGCCGGCCGGGAGTTTCTGGAGTCGGCGGTGTCCGGGGCGCTGCGTGTCCTGGACTGAGCGGCGCCGGGTCACTCGGCGAGTTCGCCGCCGTACGCCCGGACCAGGTCGTGCAGGACGTGGTGGCCGTCGGCGTCCCGCGAGATCAGGCCGGCCGCGGTGAGCGCGCGCAGATGGCGTCGCGCCTGCGGCAGCTCCACCGCGGCGAGGGCGGCCGCGGCCTCCGTCGAGACGAGGGGTCCCGGGTGCCGCACCAGGTGCCGGAAGAACCGGGCCGTCGCGTCGTCGAGTGTCCGGTACGAGCACGAGAAGGCGACCCGCACGTCCACGCGCAGGTCGTCGGTGGTCAGGCCGTCGAGCCGTGGCTGGGTGGCGCGCAGTTCGGCGACGGCCAGGCGCAGGGGCAGGCGCGGTACCGCGCCGAGCTGTGCGCCGACCACGGCGACGGCGAGCGGCAGCAGACCGCACAGCGCGACGAGTTCGGCGGCGGCCTCGGGTTCCGCGCGGCAGCGCCGCTCGCCGATCCGCGCGGCCAGGGCCGCGCACGCCTCGTCCGGTGTCCACACGTCGAGGTTGAGCACCGAGGCGCCCTCGACCGCGGCGAGGGCGGACAGCTGGTTGCGTGAGGTGACGAGGGTCAGGGATCCCGCGGAACCGGGCAGGAGGGGTCTGACCTGTGCGGAGTCCCGCGCGTTGTCGAGTACGACGATCAGCCGGCGGGACGCGCTCAGTTCCCGGAACAGCTGGCCGCGCCGCTCGGTTCCGTCGGGGATGCCGTGGCTCGGTACGCCGAGCGCGCGCAGGAAGCCGGCGAGGACGGCACCGGGGTCCAGGGGGCTGTCCGTCGCGTCGAAGCCGCGGCAGTCCACGTAGAGCTGGCCGTCCGGGAAGCGGTCGGCGACCTGGTGGGCCCAGTGCACGGCCAGCGTCGTCTTGCCGATGCCCGCCATGCCGACGATCGCGGCGATGACGGTGTGCCCACGGGGCTCCGTGCGTCGGTCGATCTCCGCGAGGGCCGCCGTTCTGCCACGGAACACCATGAGGTCGGGCGGCAGCTGGCGCGGGATCACGGATCGGGCCGGGCGGCGTGCGGCGGCGTCCGCCAGGCGGCGCCGCTCGTCGTCGCCGAGAGCGAGCGCGTCCATCAGTTCGCTCAGGGTCGACGGGCGCGGCAGGCTCTGTCCGCGCTCCATGTCGCTGATGGCCCGGCCGCTCACACCCGATGCTTCGGCGAGGCCCTCCATCGTCATCAGCGAGCGCTGCCGCGCTTCGCGCAGCAGCCGGCCGAACATCGTGTTGTCCATACCCACCTCGCCGGCCGGCGCCGCGGGCGAGCGCGCACCGGAAAGCCCCGCACGTGTTTCCAAGTCCCGTCAACTTAGCAGTTCTGGATCGATCGTTCACGGGGCCATCTCACATACCGGGCGCGCGCGGCACACGTGTGAGTGTTTCAAGCCGTTCGGTCGCGCAGCGTTTCCCGGTCGGCGGGGTGCCCCGCGGTCCACGAGGTGAGGATCCGCAGCGCGTCGTACGAGGGGCTGCCGGGTTCGGCGGTGAGCACCATGAGGCGCTGGCCGGAGCCGTCGGGGCAGGCCCAGGTGTCGCAGTCGAGCGTGAGGTCGCCGACCAGGTGGTGCCGGTAGCGCTTGGTGCCGTAGGTGGCGGTGATCACCCGGTGTTCGGCCCACCAGGTGCTGAAGTCCTTGTCGCGTACGGACAGCTCTCCCACGAGGCTGGCGAGGTCCTGGTCGTCGGGGTCGGTGGCGGCCTCCATGCGCAGGGCCGCCACGGCGTCGCGGGCGTCGCTGCGCCACTCCCGGTACAGGCCGCGGAAGCCGGGGTCGGTGAAGAGCAGGTGGAGGTAGTTCCGCCGGCCCTGCGGAAGTGCGGAGAAGTCCGTGTACAGGGCGGTGGCCGCCGGGTTCCAGGCGAGGATGTCGAGGCGTCGGCCGAGGACCATCGCGGGTGTCTGGGTGAGCTGGTCCAGGAGACGCAGCATCGCGGGGCGCGGGCGTTGCGGGGTCCGGCGGCGCGGGCGGGCGTCGGTGCGGCCGGCGAGGTCGTAGAGGTAGGTCTGCTGGTCCTCGTCGAGGCGCAGCGCGCGGACCAGGGTGGCCAGGACCGATGCGGAGGCCCGGACCCGGCCCTGTTCGAGGCGTGTGTAGTAGTCGACGCTGATCGCCGCCAGCCCGGCCACCTCTTCGCGGCGCAGTCCGGCGACCTTGCGGGGCGTGTCCGGGTCGGGCAACCCGCAGGCTCCCGGCGTCAGTTGCGCTCGGCAGGCTTTGAGAAAGGCTCCGAGTTCACGGGGGTCGGACACCGCAGTCATCTCCTTCGGGGGCGTGGCTCTGTAGGGGCAGCCCTATGGTCCGCGGGCCGGGAACGTCGGGAGGGCTCCATCGCGTCGGGGACGCGTCCGCGACGACCATGGGACGCGTCACCGAACCGCACCGACCGACAGGACGAGGAGCGAGAATGTCCGCCACCATGACGACGCCCGGCCGGGCCTGCGTTTCGCACACCCCTTGCCGTCTCACCCGACGGGAGCGGCAGATCGCCGAGCTGGCCGCGGCGGGCCTGACGGTGGAGGAGATCGGCGAGCTGGCCGGGCTGCCCCGAAGGACCGTCAGCACGCAGTTGTACCGGATCCTCCCCAGGCTGGGTGTGACCACGCGCGCCGCGGTGCGCGACGCGCTGGACCGGCTGGACGCCCTGCACACCGACGCCTGCCGTCCGGGTCACAGCCCGAGGTCGAGGGCCAGGCACGAGTAGTGGTTCCACGAACCCTCGGGGTTGTAGCCGGACTTCGCCCCGGCTTCCGGGGCCGCGTCCACCTCCGCAGTCATGTCCTCGAAGCGGATCCGCTCGGGGAGCTTGCCGTATTTCGCGCTGCGCAGTGTCGCGGCGACGTCCGTCGTGACTGTCTCGGGCATGGCTCGTCCCTCTTTCCTGAGTTTCCTGAGCTGCCGATCGCGTCCCGGTGAGTACCTGGACCGCCTTCATCCTCCATCTTCAATCGTCACCAGTCAAGCTGGTTACGCAGAAACATGTCCGACGCCGTCGCGATACGTCTCCAGCAGCCGGAGCCACACTTCGCTGATCGTGGGGAATGCCGGTACGGCGTGCCAGAGGCGGTCCACGGGGGCCTCGGTGGTGATGGCCACGGTCGCGGAGTGCAGGAGTTCCGCGACGCCGGGACCGGCGAAGGTGGCCCCGACGATGACGCGGCGCTCCCGGTCGACGAGGATCCGGGCTCTACCGCGATAACCGGGGGTGTGCTGGTGGGCGCCCGCGACGTCGCCGATCTCACGGTCGACCACGTCGACGTCGCGTCCGGCGCGTTCGGCCTCGGCCGCGGTGAGGCCGACCGCGGCGATCTCCGGAGAGGTGAAGACGACCTGGGGAACGGCCACGGTGTCGGCGGTGCCGGTGTGCGGGCCCCAGGGGGTGCCGTCGACGGGCGTGCCGTGGGCGCGGGCGGCGATGACGGCACCGGCGATCCGGGCCTGGTACTTGCCCTGGTGCGTGAAGAGGGCGCGGGCGTTGACGTCGCCGACCGCGTAGAGCCAGTCGCCGGGGACGTCGGTGACGGTCAGGGTGTCGTCGACGGTGAGCCACTCGCCTGCGGTGAGGCCGACGGTCTCGAGCCCGATGTCGTCGGTGCGCGGTGCGCGGCCGGTCGCGAACAGCACTTCTTCGGCGCGGAGTTCCGTGCCGTCGGTCAGAGTGATGCCGACCTCGCCGCCGGGGCCCGGCTCACGTTCGGCGCGGGCCACACCGACGCCGAGGCGCAGGTCGGCACCGGCCGCGCGCAGCGCATCGGCGACCAGTTCCCCGGCGAACGGCTCCATGCGGGGCAGGAGGCGTTCACCGCGGGCGACCAGCGCGACCCGGCTACCGAGCCCCTGCCAGGCGGTGGCCATCTCGGTGCCGACGACACCGGCGCCCACGACGACGAGCCGTTCGGGCGCCTTCCCGGCACTGGTGGCCTCCCGGCCGGTCCAGGGGCGGAGGGTGTCGATTCCCGGCAGGTCCGGCAGCGCGGCACGGCTGCCGGTGCACACGGCGACGGCGTGCCGCGCCTCCAGCACCACCGTGCCGCCGTCGGGGGTGCGGACGGCGACGCGGCGTGGGCCGGTGAGCCGGCCGTGGCCCCGTACGAGTGCGATGCCGGCCGACGCCAGCCACTCGACCTGTCCCGTGTCGTCCCAGTGCGCCGACATGCGGTCGCGGTGCGCGAGCACGGCCGCCGTGTCGAGCGGTCCGGCGACGGCCGGGTGCAGACCGGGGACGCGGCTCGCCTCCGCGCGCAGCAGGACCGGCCGCAGCAGTGCCTTGCTGGGTTCGCAGGCCCAGTACGAGCATTCGCCACCGACGAGTTCGCTCTCGACGATCACGGTGCTGAGGCCGGCGGCCACGGCGCGGTCGGCGACGTTCTCGCCGACGGGTCCCGCGCCGATCACGATGACGTCGTAGATGTGGGCCGTCCCCATCGGGGACACCTCCTGAGGCTGCCGGAACGGGATGGGCGGTGCGGTCAGCGGAGCTTGCGGAAGGTCTGCCGCAGGTCGGCCGCGAAGGCCTCGGGGTTCTCGTACTGGACGAAGTGGCCGCCCTTCATGTGCGCGTTGACGTTGACGACGTTGTAGGCGCTGCGCGAGGGGCCGTTCTCGAACGCCGCGATGCGCCCCTCGGGCGTGTCGACGCCGGGCGGGTAGGCGTCGCCGAGCAGGAAGGTGAAGCCGGCGGGCGCCTCGACGACCGGCTGCCGGTCGTGGGAGGGGACCCACGGGTAGCGCACGGCGTTGCGGTACATGCGGATGGAGGTGCCGATGGACCGCGTCACCCAGAAGCTGGTGGCCTGGGTGAGGATGAAGTCGCGGGGGAAGGCCTGCTCGAAGTCGCCGCGCTTGTCGCTCCACTTCTTCCAGCGCTTCAGCACCCAGGCGAGCATGCCGATCGGGGAGTCGTTGAGTCCGTGGGTGAGGGTCGACGCGTCGAGCATGTGGACCGCCACATGTGAGGCGTAGGTGTCGACGAAGTTCTCTAGGTCCGCGCGCAGTTCGGGGGTGGCGTCCGCCGGGATCCTGGCGCCGTCGGTGAGGTCCCAGAACCGTTCGTTGGCGAACATGCCGGGCGGCAGGTCCTGGCCGAGGTGCAGGCCGATGAGGCTGTCGGCGTACTTGTGGCCGAGCTAGCTGGTGACCAGTGAGCCGTAGTCGGAGCCCGCCGCCGCGTACTTCTCGTAGCCCAGCACCTCCGTCATGAGCCGGTGCATGATGTCGGCGATCTTCCAGTAGTTCAGATCGCCTCGGCCGACGGGGGTGGAGAAGGTGAAGCCGGGCAGGTTCGCGATGACGACGTCGAAGGAGTCGGCGGGGTCGCCGCCGTGGGCGGCCGGGTCCGTGAGCGGGCCGACGAGCGGCAGGTTGAAGGCGTGGTTCCAGGGCCAGCCGGCGAACAGGATGAGCGGGACCGGGTCGGGTCCCTTGCCGCGCTCGTGGACGAAGTGCACGGCCGTGCCGTCGATCTCGACCTTGTGCTGGTTGTAGGAGTTGAGTTCCTTCTCCTGCGCGCGCCAGTCGAAGCCGTCCGCCCAGTACTCGACGAGCGGCTTCAGGTAGGCGGTGCTGATGCCGTAGTACTCGTCCTCGTTGTCGAGGTCGTCGAAGAAGCGGGTCCTGCGCAGCCGGTCGGCGAGGTCGTCGAGGACGTCCTGGGGGACGTCGATCCGGTAGGGGGCCAGTGCGTCCGGTGTGCTGTTGCTGTCCTCGCTCACGGCGGGCCTGCTTTCGTGTGGGTGTGTCAAGGAGGAGGCGGGATCGGGGGTGGGGTTCGGCCGGGTCATCGGGTGAAGTCCAGACGGGTCCGAGTCTGCCGGAGTTCGGCGATGTACCAGGAGCCGTCGGCCCTGACGAAGCGGGCGTGGTAGTGGCCGAAGCCGTGCATCCGGCGGAAGGGGATCTCGTCGGACGTCTCGGCGTCCGCGGGGCGGGTGACGATGTCCTCCATCGCGAACACGCCCCGGGCCGCCTCGGCCGAGTCGACGTCGATCTCGTCGGAGAACAGGTGGTGGACGAGGGTCGCGCCGCGGCCGCCGCCGGCGCCGACGGTCGCGGCGATCTCGTCCCGGCCCACCATGCGCAGCCACACCGAACCGTCCGGCTTGAGCGGGGTGAAGGTGCCCCCGGGTGTGAAGAGGTGTGCCAGATCCTGCCAGCGCTGCTGGTCCGCGTACCGTACGTAACGCGCCATCAGACGGCGGATGTCCTCGGTGATGCTCAGACGTTCGACGGTGTCCATGACTGCCTCCTGATCGGTGGGACGACCGGCTGGTCCGGTCATCCTGCGTCGCAGAAAATGGACCAGCAAGTCCAATCAGCGCGGGTCCCCGACGCAGGGGTTCAGCGGCCGGGGGCGCGGGCCGTGATCTCCTGGAGGAACCACTCGTTGCCGTCGGGATCGGCGAACGAGGCGAAGGTGCCGTAGCTGGGCCGGTCCGGCGCCACACCCTGCACGCGCCGCTCCCCTCCCGCGTGGTGGAAGGCGCCCGTGGCGTCGTGGAACGGGCCGGTGACGTCGACTCCGCGGCCGGTGAGTTCCGCGTACGCCTGCTCGATGTCGGTCACGACGAGGTGCAGGCCCTGCGCCGAGCCGGCGGGAGCGGTGGTCAGCCCGTCGCCGAAGATGACCGAGCAGGCGGAGCCGGGCGGCGTCACCTGCACGATGCGGTAGCCGTCGTGGATCGGGAAGTCCGCGTCGAGGCGGAATCCGAGGGTGCCGACGTAGAAGTCCATGGCTCGGTCGACGTCCGAGACGGGGACGACGACGACTTCGAGCTTCAGATCCATGGTGGGTGTTCTCGCTTTCGGAGCTGTTCGGGTGTGAGGGGCGGACCGGTCCTGCGGGAGCCCGTCACCGGGTGGCGCGGGCCGCTTCCTCGATGACGCGGGTGACGAGGCCGGGGTGGGAGACCGCGACGGAGTGCGAGGCGGCGACCTCGGTGGTGCGGGCGTGGGCGCGCTCGGCCATGAACCGCTGCACGGAGGCCGGGATGTTGAGGTCGCGGGTGGTGACGATGTCCCAGCTGGGGATGGACTTCCAGGCGGCCGCGGTGGCCTTCTCCTCGAGCGCGGACTGGGCGATGGGACGCTGCCCGACGGCGGCGAGCGCGGCCTCTGCGGGGGAGACGTCGGCGGCGAACTGGTGGCGGAACTTGTCCTGTTGGATGTAGAGGTCCGTGCCCTTCGTGCCGTCGGGCAGAGTGACGGGCACCGGGTCGAGGGCGTCGGGGAGCGTGGATCCGGGGTACTTGTTGGTCAGCTCCAGGGCCGACTCCCCCACGGCGGGCAGGAACGCGGCGACGTAGACGAGCCCCTTCACCTGCGGGTCACCAGCGGCCGCCGCACTGATCACGGAACCGCCGTAGGAGTGCCCGACGAGGATCTTGGGGCCCTTGACGTGGTCGAGGACGCCGCGCAGCGCGGTGGCGTCGTCGTGCGGGCCGCGCAGGGGGTTCGCGGCGGCGACGACCGGATAGCCGTCGGCGCGCAGCCGGGAGACGACGCCGTTCCAGCTGGAGGAGTCGGCGAACGCGCCGTGCTCCAGCACGATGGTGGGCTTGGCCGCGCCACGGGGGCCCGACGGACGTCCGGCGTCGGCATCGGCGGTGGCGGTGCCGCTCAGCGCGAGGGCACCGACCGCGGCGCCGACCGCGACCGCGGCCCCGATGCCGGTGAGAACCCGTCGACCACTCGCACGCTTGATGGTGAACACGAGAAACCTTCCTGAGAGATCGGATAGATCGGATAGATCGGATAGATCGGAGATCAGAGGAACCGAAGGAATCGACGCGACGCCGGAGTCAATCCTGCGTCACCGCCTTGTCTGGTGATTAACTTGTCAGGCACTGCATAACCTGTCAAGGTGGTGACGAGACGACGGCAGTCGATGTCCGTCCTCACTGTCACCCGCGACGAGGAGGCACACATCCGTCACATGACCGTCCACGGGGCACCGGCCGTCACACACCCGGGAAGCCTTCGGCACCACGGTCAACTGACTGATGCGCGCACCGAGGGCGCGGAGCAGAGTGGCCCCGTCGGTAAGCACACCGCACACGCACGGAAGGTTTCTCATGATCAACAGGCGTAGTTTCAACAAGGCCGTCGGCTTGGGCACGGGGGCGGCCGCCGCCTCGCTGGCCGGTCTGCAGGGCGTCTCGCACGCCGCCGCGGGAACCGCGGGCCACGGCGGGAAGGTGCCCGTCGTACCGACCGTCACCCCGGGTACGCACACCTCGTTCCCCGCGCTCAAGCAGATCAAGGCGGGTCTGCTGAACGTCGGTTACGCCGAGCTGGGCCCCCAGCACGGGCCCGCCGTCGTCCTGCTGCACGGCTGGCCGTACGACATCCACAGCTATGTCGACGTGGCGCCGCTGCTGGCCGACCAGGGTTACCGCGTGATCGTGCCCTACCTGCGCGGCCACGGCACGACGCGGTTCCTGTCCGACCGCACGGTCCGCAATGCCCAGCAGTCGGTGATCGCCCTCGACATCATCGCCCTGATGGACGCCCTGAAGATCCAGAAGGCGGTCGTCGCGGGCTTCGACTGGGGTTCGCGCACCGGTGACATCCTCGCGGCGCTGTGGCCCGAGCGGGTCAAGGCGCTGGTCTCGGTGAGCGGTTACCTCATCACCAACCGCAAGGCCCAGCTGGAGCCGATCTCCCCGACCGCCGAGCACACCTGGTGGTACCAGTACTACTTCGCGACGGAGCGCGGCAAGAAGGCCATGGAGCGCAAGGACCTGCGCCACGACCTGACCAAGCTGGTGTGGCAGATCGTCTCGCCGACCTGGGGCTTCGACGACGCCACCTTCGAGCGCACCGCGGCCGCCTTCGAGAACCCCGACTACGCCGCCATCGTCATCCACAACTACCGCTGGCGGCTGGACCTGGCCGAGGGCGAGCGGCGTTACGACGGCTACGAGGACGCGCTGGCGAAGGCCCCGACCATCGCGGTGCCGACCCTCACCATCGACGCCCAGTACGACCCGTTCACGGCACCCGGCGACGGGTCGTCGTACCGCTCGATGTTCACCGGGAAGTACGAGCACCGCACGCTGGCCGTCGGCCACAACCTCCCGCAGGAGGCACCGACGGCGTTCGCCCAGGCCGTCGTCGACGTGGACCACTTCTGACGGACAAGGCGCCCAGGGGCCGGCCCTCCCGGCCGGCCCGGGCAGCACATGTACGGGCCGCACTCCTCGGCACGGGCGCATTCGCGTGGGTACCATGCCCAGCGTCCATCACTACTGAGGAGTGAACGGTTGTGACCACCCCATCGGCCGACACGCTCCGATCGCGGTACGTAGAGCAGGCCGCGTCGGATCTGGAAGACAACCGTCGACGGCAGCAGCAACTGACCGAGAAGATCAAGATGCTGGAGCAGGAGGAGGCCCTCCTGGTCGACATCATGAATCTCGCCGAGCGGCACGAGGGGGCGAAGGCCCCGGCACCGCGTCCTGGGCGGAAGCCCTCCCCCGCGAAGGAGAAGACGGCGCAGCCGCTGCTCGGGGACCTCCTGGCGGAACTGCTCGCACCGCACAAGGAGCCCCGCCTCGCCCAGGAACTGCGGGACGAGCTGCTGGAGAAGCATCCGGACCGCTCCCCCACGCCTCAGGTGGTGCGGAACACTCTGGAGTCGCTCGTCGCCAAAGGCCGGATCCAGCGCCACAAGCAGCAGCGGTCGGTGATGTACACGATCACCGAGTCCGGTCCTGCGGACACGGACGACTGAGCCCGGCCTGCCGCACACCCCGACTCACACCCAACCTCACACCCGACTTCACACTCAACAGAACACCTCAACGCACTCCTCGCGTACGAGATCACTCCGAGGTGTGCACACCTGGTACGCAATCGCGTATATGCTCGCGTCGTCGAACGAAGATCCGCTCGGTGTCCCTATGAGCCAGGAGCCGCACACCATGAGCAACTTCCCCTCACCGCCGCCCGTCCCCCAGGACCGTCAGTTCGTCCTGGGCCGGCATCTGCGGATGTCCGTCCTCACGACGGCGCAGGAGACGGAGGGCCGTCACGACCTGGCGGACGTCACCCTTCCGCCGGGTTCGGGCACGCCGCTGCACCTGCACACCGGATACGAGGAGCGCCTCTGGATCGTCGAGGGCACGCTCACCGTATGGGCGGGCCACGACACGTACACGCTGCGTTCCGGCGACTTCTACCGGGTGCCGATGAACACCCCCCACACCATCAAGGCGGGTGAGGACGGCGCCCGCGCCCTCACCGTCAGCTCACCGGCCCGGTTCACCGAACTCGTGCGCCGCGCGGGGACCCCCGCCCATCTGGCCACTCCGGAGACCGAATGGGACCTGGAACTGTTCCAGGCCGTCACCGAGGAGATCGGGGACGTGATCCTCGGCCCGCCCGGCGCGACGCCGGCCGACCTCGAGAACACCCCGGGCGGCAGCTGACCGCGAGGGGGCGCCGGATCAGTCCTGGGTGCTGTGCTGCCGAGCCCGATAGGCGGCGGCCTTGACGCGGTTGCCGCAGGTGCGCATCGCGCACCATTCGCGCCGGTGGCCCCGCGAGCGGTCGAGATAGACCTGGGTGCACTCCGGGCGGGCGCATTCGCGCAGCAGCGCCCCGTCGTCGCCGCCGAGGATCTCGACCGCCTCCCGGGCGAGGGCCGCGAGTCCCTGGCCGACCGAGCCGGTGCGGGTCGCGCCGTCGGGGCCGAGCCGCAGGGTCACGGGCATCCCCGACGCCTGCAGATTCAGCTCGGCCACGGCGTCCTGGGGCAGCGGCTCGTCGTGCAGACGGGCGGCGACCAGTGAGTAGATCGATTCGCGCAGGTCGACGGCGAGGGTGAGGTCCACCTCGCTCGCGCCCGGAGCCAGATCGAGCATGCCGGACTCCATGAACCAGTCGTCGAGCAGCTCGGGGGTGGCGAGCTTCTCCATCGGCAGGTCGTTGCGCCTCGCGCGCAGCGTGCCGACGAAGTCGAGAGGGAGCGTCCCACAAGGAAAGGCATGATTCACGTAACCATACTGACCAGTGACCGACGAGAAAGCAAGCCTCACCCTCCCCGCGCTTCCCACGCGCGAGCGCGCTCACTTGCCGACGGCAGCCACCGGACGGCACCAGACGGCACCAGACGGCACCGGACGGTCATGGAGTGCCGACCGCTCCACTCCCTTACGGACGCCCGGCGACAGCCATCACCGTATTGACCGGTGAGTCACACCCATGCAAGGATCGTCACCATACAGAGCGGTGACGATGCCATCGGTCGTCAGCTCGACGTGTGGACAGGCCGCTCACGGCATCGCCGCGTCGACAGCTCCTTCGGTACGACGACAGAACGGGACGGACATGGCAGACCAGCGCAAGGGCACCGAGGGCGGGCCGCCCGTGGCGCGGCGGGCGATGTTGGCCACGCTGGCCGCGGGGGCGGCCGGCATCGCCACCGCGCCCTATCTGCAACGCGGTTGGGAGAGCGTGCTGGGTGCCGCCTCCCAGGCGGACCCGACCGGAGTCACCGGCCTCCTGCCCAATCCGGGCGGCTTCCGCTACTACAGCATCGTGGGATCGGTGCCGCGCAAGGACGCCCGCACCTACGCGCTGCACATCGGCGGACTCGTCGACCGGCCCCGGACCTTCACCCTGCCGCAATTGCGCGCCATGCGGCAGACCCGCGTCGTCCACGACGTGGTGTGCACCGACGGCTGGCGCGTGGCCGACACACCTTTCGAGGGGGTGAAGCTCGCCGACCTGCTCGACATCGCCGGGGTCCGCCCCGAGGGCAAGGCCGTCCGCTTCACCTGTTTCGACGGGGCCTACAGCGAGAACCTCACCCTGGAGCAGGCGCGCCGCTCCGACGTGATGGTGGCGCTCTCGATGCAGGACAAGCCCCTCACCCACGAGCACGGCGGTCCGGTCAGGCTGTACGCCGCGCCCATGTACTTCTACAAGTCGGCGAAGTGGCTCTCCGGCATCTCCGTCACCGACGAGGTCGTCCCGGGTTACTGGGAGGAGCGCGGCTACGACATCGACGGCTGGCTCGACGGAGAGAACGGGCACGCCGATGACCGCGCCGCCTGACACCGAAGCGCGGGTCCGCCGCTTCACCCGGGCCGAGCGCCTCGTCCACCGCGCCACCGGTCTACTGATGCTGCTCTGCCTGGTGACCGCGGCGTGCCTGTACCTCGGCCCGCTCGCCCAACTCGTCGGCCGTCGCCACCTGATGGTCACCGTCCACGAGTGGTCCGGGATCCTGCTCCCCGCGCCGTTCCTGCTCGGTCTGCTCTCCCCCGCGTTCCGCGCGGATCTGCGCAGGCTCAACCGCTTCGCCCCCTACGACCGGCAGTGGCTGAGCGCGGCCCGCAGACGCCTGACCGCACCCGCGGTGCGACCGGCGGGCAAGTTCAACGCCGGTCAGAAGCTCTACGCGGGCTGGCTCGCGGGCGCCGTGCTGCTGATGCTGTTCACCGGGCTCCTGATGTGGTTCGGCGGACTGCTTCCCTCGATCTCCCGCACCAGCGCGATCTTCGTGCACGACTGCCTCGCCTGGGGCATCACGTTCGTCCTCCTCGCACACCTGCGCAAGGCGTACGAGGACCCGGAGGCGCGGCTCGGCATGCGGACCGGTTCCGTACCGGTGCGTTGGGCGCGGGAGAAGCACTCCGAGTGGCTGCACGACGACGCCCCTACATCCCGACGACGGTCAGGTGACTGATGGTCGCCCGGCCCGGGACGTGCAGGATGTGAACACCGGCCAGAGGCCGTCCCCCGAACTCCAAGTCCACACGTGTGCTCTCTGCCCACGGCGGACACGCGACCGCCGCCGGCAGCATTGGCCGGCGGCCATCACGACTCTCGACAGACGAGGAAACCCATGAAGAGACTTCTGACCGTCCTCGCGGCCGCCGTGCCGCTGGTGACGGCAGCGGTGTACCTGCCCACGGCCACGGCGGAATCCGGCGGCTCCACCGCCGCACCGTTCCGGTGCGCGTCCGACTCGACGGCGCTGAAGGCCCCGAGCGGCGCGACGATCGAGTCCGTGTCGGCCGTGAGCAAGCCGGCGGGGGACGTCGAGGTGCCCCCGGTGACTCCGCTGCCCGGGGACACGGTCAAGGACGTCCCCGCGCACTGCCAGGTGACCGTCACCCTCGGCCACTCCGGTGCCGGCGATCACGCGAAGGTCCAGGTGTGGCTGCCGGAGCACGGCTGGAACGGCCGTTTCCAGGGACTCGGCGGCAGCGCCTACGCGGCCGGTGACTACGGTTCCGGGCTGGCCGCCGCAGTGAAGAGCGGCTACGCCACCGCCACGACCGACGCCGGGGTCGGCAGCTATCTCGATGTGAGCTGGGCGCTCGACGGCAAGGGCAAGGTCGACCGGACCCTGCTGAAGAACTTCGCCTCGCGCTCCGTGCACGAGGCCGCCGTCGTCGCCAAGCAGGTCATCGGCGAGGTCTACGGCCGCTCCGCCTCGTACGCGTACTTCAACGGCTGTTCCACCGGCGGCCGTCAGGGCTACGCCGAGGCGCAGAGCCATCCCGGCGACTACGACGGCATCCTCGCCGACGCGCCCGGCATCAACTGGGACGAGTTCGAGGTCGCCACGGCCTGGCCCCAGGTGGTGATGAACGAGGAGCACACCTACCCCAGCACGTGTGAACTCACCCTCGCGACCCAGGCCGCCGTCAAGGCGTGCGACACGCTCGACGGTGCCGCGGACGGGTTCATCGGCGACCCTGCCGCGTGCCACTACGACCCGCGCCGGCTGATCGGCACGACCCTCGAGTGCGACGGCAAGAAGGTGACCTTCTCGGCCGCCGACGCCGCCGTCGTCCGCAAGATCTGGGACGGCCCGCGCACCACGTCGGGCAAGAAGCTCTGGTACGGCCCGACGATCGGCTCCGACCTGACGACGCTGGCCGCCTCCGACGGAGTCTCGGTGGGATCGCCGTTCCCGGTGCCCTCCGAGTGGATCTCCACGTTCGTCAAGAAGCAGCCCGCCTACAACGTCGCGAACGCGAGCTACAGCGAGTTCCAGCAGCTGTTCCGGCAGTCCCAGGCCGAGTACGACAAGGTCATCGGCTCGGACGACCCGGACCTGTCCGGCTTCCGCAAATCCGGTGGCAAGCTGCTGACCTGGCAGGGGCAGGCGGACCAGCTGATCCCCACGCAGGGCACCGTCGACTACCGCGAGCGGGTCGAGAAGAAGCTCGGCGGCGCGCAGCGCGTCGACGACTTCTACCGGGTGTTCCTGGCTCCGGGCGTGAACCACTGCGCCGGCGCCGGCAACACCGGCCCCGCCCCCACCGACGCGCTCGGCGCGCTGGTCGACTGGGTCGAGCACGGCAAGGCGCCGCGGACGCTGAGCGCCGCCGTCACCGACACCTCGGGCAAGAAGGTCACGCGCGACCTGTGCCTCTACCCGCGGGTCCCGCAGTACACGGGCCACGGTGACGTGGCGGACGCGAGCAGCTTCCGCTGCGTCGCCCCGCGGCACTGACCTGCGGCGCACACAGCTCAGAAGGCGGCCGTGGCCGGCCCGGACGATCCGGGCCGGTCACGGCCGCCTTCGCGACGTCAGGGCGTCACGACGCCGGGGTCTGCGACAGCCTGTCGTACTGGGCCTGCCACAGGGCGTCGAGCCGTTCGTTCCACAGCGCGGACGGCGTGTCCGGCGCCTCGGGCTCGCCACTGCGCAGGACGTTCTCGGTCAGGATGTGGGTACCGCCGTCGGCGGGCGTGATCAACCACGCCTGGTACAGCTGCACTCCGGCGCCGATGCCCAGCCAGCCGACGCGGTGCGGCGGGTTGTTCTCCCCCACGAACACCTCGAACCGGTGTCCGTACCACTGCACGGTGAACACCTGAGCCAGCGCGTCGATGCCCACCTCGGTCACGCCCGGGGACCACTCCGGCCAACTCGACACGTCCGTGAGCAGGGCGAAGGCCCGGTCGGGCGGGATCGGTACCGTCGCTTCCCGCCGGAAGAAGCGATGAGCGTCGTCGGGCGAGAATCCGGCCGGCCAGCGAATGTCCGGGTGGGTGTTCAGCGGTTCACGCATCCGACGCCTTTCCTGCCTTCGTACGGTCGTGCCCTCGCACAACGGGCTGCCTCACCGCGCTGACCTCTGGTTTCTCGGGGTCATGCAACCACCGGGACACGGCGGATGTCCATGTGCGGCCCCGGCGGGGCCGGGGTGCGTTGCATGCATCGATGCACGCATGGAAAGATACATGGCTATGCCATCTATTTCGGGGTCGCGCTCCGCCGCGGAGACCGCGTACCAGCACGTGAAACAGGCGATCATCACAGGGCGGCTGCCCGGCGGTCGGTTGGTCACCGAGAGCGAGATCGGTGAGGAGCTCGGCATCAGCCGGACGCCCGCGCACGAGGCCTTCCTCCGGCTGAGCGGCGAGCGGCTGCTCGAACTCGCGGGCCGCAGGGGCGCCGTGGTCGCGCCCGTCGCGCCGCGCGAGGCCCAGGACGTACTGGAGATGCGCCAGGTCCTCGAAGGAGAGGCGGCCCGTCGCGTCGTGGCGGAGGGCGGTCCGTCCGGCGACCTGGTGCGGACCCTGACGGAGTGCGTGGAGCGGCAGCGGGTCCATCTGGCAGCCGCGGACCTCGAGGCGTTCGTCGCGGTGGACGAGACCTTCCACTCCACGGTGGTGGGGGCGTCCGGCAATGCGATCGCGGTGCACTTCTTCACGCTGTTGCGCGACCGTCAGCAACGCCTGCGCCACCAACTGCTGACGACGCGTCCGCAGCATCTGCCGGAGGTCGTCGAGGACCACCGGGAGCTGCTGGGCCGGCTGACCGCGGGCGACGCGGCGGGGTACGCAGCGGTCCTGGCGGACCACGTGGCCCGGCACCAGGGGGCGATGTGAGCTCCGTGGCCGCGCGCCCCTCCACCGTCCCGCCGTGGCGCGTCGTGTTCGGCGCGGTCTTCGTCATGAGCTGGTGCGGCAACCAGTTCAGCCCGCTGCTGTTGCTGTACAAGCAGCAGGAGCACTACTCGACGCTCCTGGTGAACCTGCTGCTCGGGGTCTACGTCGGCGGTCTGGCCCCGGCGCTGCTGCTGGCCGGAGCCCTCTCCGACCGGTACGGGCGGCGTCCGGTCATGTCGGTGGGCACGCTGACGGCCCTCGCCGCGGGCGCCGTGCTCGCGCTCGGCTCCCTCGGTGTCGCCCCGCTGTTCATCGGACGCCTGCTGGCCGGAGTGACGGTCGGGATCGCGATGGCGGTGGGCAACAGCTGGCTCAAGGAACTCTCGCAGGCACCCCACGACCCGGCCGCGGACGCCGGTGCGGGTGCCCGGCGCGCGTCGACGGCGTTCACGCTCGGCTCCGGCCTCGGCGCCCTGGTGGCGGGCGCGCTCGCGCAGTGGGGTCCGCTGCCGGAGGTGCTGCCCTTCGTGCTGCAGATCGTGGTCGCCGCGCCGTTCGTGTGGCTGGTGCGCCGGATCCCGGAGACCAGCCCGGGCGGTCTCGGTGGGCCCCTGCGCCGGCAGTTGCGGGTGCCGGCCGCGGGACACAAGCGGTTCCTGCGCGTCGTCGCGGTCGCGGCCCCGTGGCTCTTCGCCTCGGCGGCCCTCGCCTACGGGTATCTGCCCGTCCTGCTCGCCGGTTCCACCGGCTCCTGGGGTCTGGCCTACGCCACCGCGCTCACCGGTCTGACGCTCGGAGTGGCGGCTTTGATCCAGCCGTGGGCGAAGCGGATCGACTCGCCCTCCTCCGCGCGGGGGCTGGTGGTGTTCCTGTTCCTGACCGCCGCCGGACTGCTCGTGATGACCGGCGCCCAGTACCGGCAGTCGCTCTGGCTGGGCCTGGCCGCCGCCGTCGTCCTGGGGTGTGCCATCGGTACCGGGCTGGTCAGCGGTCTGCTGGAGGTTCAGCGCATCGCGGGACCGCGCGATCTCGCGGGACTCACCGGCGTCTTCTACACCCTCGCCTACGCGGGCTTCCTCACCCCGATCGTGCTGGCCGCCGTCACCTCGCTGTTCGGCACGACGACCCTGCTGCTCGCCCTGGTCGTGCTGGCGCTGCTGTGCGCGGGCTCGGTGCTGCTGGCCTACCGGCGTCATCTGCCGACCGGCGAGCGCGCGGCGACGACGCTGGTGGCGCAGGGCGGGGCGCGCTCACCCGAACGGGACGACGCCGCCCGGCGCTGAGGCCCGTACACAGGTGTGCCGGCGATCCGTGACCCACGTCGAACGGCCGGCACACCCGCGCCCGTCCGGGGAAGTCGGTGATGACGGCGCGCGCGGTCTTCCCGGCCTTCAAGGACTCGTGGCCCGCGTCGCTGTACGCGAGGCCAGCCTCCCCGGGGCAGGGGGGCCGCGTGGCCCGTCACACGTATGACCGCGCGGCGGACCGGCCCGTCGGCTGTCCCCGTCAGTAGGGTGCGGGCAAAACGGCCGAAGGAGCAGTCCCATCGCCACACATTCCGCACTCCCCTGGACGACCTCCCGCAGGCGAGCGCTGGCGGGCCTTGCCGGTACGGCCCTGCTCTGGGGCGCGGCGAGCGGCTCGTCGTCGGCCGCGTCCCGCTCCGCCCGCGAAGCGGCCCGGGCGCTGGCCGGCCGGATGACGCTGGAGGAGAAGGTCGGCCAGCTTTTCATGATCGAGGTGGCGGGCCGGGACGCCTTCCACGTGAGCGAGGACGCCGCGGCGCTCAACCGCGAGCGCTACGGGGTGGACACTCCCGCCGAGGCCGTCCGCAAGTACCGGCCGGGCGGCGTCATCTACTTCTCCGCGCGTGGCGACGACAACCTCGGTGCGCCGGGCCAGATCGCCCGGCTCTCCGGCGGTCTGCAACAAGCGTCGCGGGACACGTCGGGCCTGCCCCTGATCATCTCGGTGGACCAGGAGGGCGGCGCGGTCTCCCGGCTGCCCACCCCGCCGGCCACCGAGCAGCCGGGCAACATGGCGCTGGGCGCCACCTGGTCGACGGCGGACGCCCGGCGCTCGTACGAGATCACCGCCACCGAACTGGAGGCGTGCGGGATCACCGCCGACCACGCTCCGGTGGCGGACGTGAACGTCAACCCGGCCAACCCGGTGATCGGGGTGCGCTCCTTCGGGGCCTCTCCGCAGGCCGTCTCGGCGTTCGTCCGCGCCGCCGTCGAGGGACTGCACCGCGGTGGTGTCGCCGCCACCGCCAAGCACTTCCCGGGGCACGGCGACACGGACACCGACAGCCATGTGGGGCTGCCGCGCATCACCCACAGCCGGGCCCGGCTCGACGCGATCGACCTGCCGCCCTTCCGCGCGGCCGTCGCCGCGGGCGTGGATCTGATCATGACGGCGCACATCAGTGTTCCCGCTCTGGATCCCACCGGGGTGCCCGCCACCATGTCGCACGCCGTCGTCACCGGTCTGCTCCGCGAGGAGCTGGGGTTCGACGGGCTGATCGTCACCGACGCCCTCGACATGCGGGGCGCGAGCGGGCAGTTCCCGCCGGACAGGGCCGCGGTGACGGCACTGGCCGCGGGGGTCGACATGCTGGTGCTGTCCCCCGACCTTCCCCGGGCGTACGCGGCGGTGCTCGACGCGGTGCGCTCCGGGCGGATCTCCGCGGCCCGGCTCGACGCCTCGGTGATCCGCGTCCTGAGCCACAAGGTCCGCCGCGGCCTGTTCACCGCGGCCTCCGACGCGGGCCGGGCCGAACGCGTCGTCGGCGGGCCGGAGTTCCGTTCGGACGTGGCCGCGATCACCTCCCGCGGCACGACGCTGGTCAAGAACGACGGCGCGGTGCTCCCGGTCCGCCCCGGCGCGCGCGGCGTCCTCGTCACCGGTGCGGACTCCCCCGCCGTGTCCCGTCTCGCCGCTTCGTTCCGCTCGCGCGGGCACGCGGTGACGGCGCTGGACGCCGGTTCAGCGCCGGACCGGGCCGTGATCGAGAAGGCCGTCGGGCACGCGAACGCCGTGGATCTGGTGGTCGTGGCCACCAGCACCGCGGGCGCTGGACAAGGGGACCTGGTCCGCGCGCTGTTGGCGACGGGGGCGCAGGTGGTCGTGATCGCGGTGCGCACCCCGTACGACATCAACCGCTTCCCCGGCGCGCCCGTGTACCTGGCGACGTACGGCAACGGCGCGACCGCCCTCGACCGGGCGGTGGGGGTCGTCGTCGGCGAGCACGGTCCGAGCGGGCGACTGCCGGTGTCGGTACCGGCGGCCGACGGTCCGTCGCGGACGCTGTTCCCGGTCGGGCACGGGCTGCGGTTCCAGGGCTCCTGACCGGGGCGGCGCCGGTCAGGAGCGACGGGCGGAGGCGGCGAGGCGGTCGGCGAACGCGCCGACGAGATCGCGCAGTTCGCCGGGGCGTTCGATGACGAACGGCCGGTCGAGCGCGGCGAGCACCGGTGGCAGCCAGTCGAGCCGCTCCGCCCGCAGCACGACGCGCAGCCAGCGCTCGGCCGCCGGGGCGTCGCCCGTATCGGGCTCGTCGTCCGTCACGCTCGCGAGACCGGCGGGAAGGCGGGCGCGGATCTGCTCGACGGTTCCGTGGAAGCGCAGGACGACTTCATGGCGGTACGCGGCCGTGGCGAATCCGGAGAGCACCCGCTGTGCCGGATCGAGGTCCGGGGGCGCCTCGAACGAGCCGGGCAGGGTCCGCGCGTCGGCGATGCGGTCGAGCCGGAAGGTCCGGTCCTCGCCGATGCGGGCGTCCGCCCCGGTGACGTACCAGCGGCCCGCGTGGGCGACGACTCCGTACGGGTGCAGTGTGCGTTCGCTGCGCCGCCCGTCCCGGCCGGTGTAGCGGATCGACACCGGGCGGTGATGGCGTACGGCGTCGGCGAGGGTGAGGAGGGTTCCGGCATCCGGGGTGACGGTCTCGCCGGGCACGCCGGTGTCACCGGGCTCGTCGGTGAAGGCGAGGCCGTCCAGGAGGGTGTCGAGGCGGCGGGCGACCGGCCGGGGCAGCACACGTCGGATCTTCGCGGCCGCCGTCTCGCTCGCCGTGGGATCCGTCGTCAGTCCGGCGCGGCGGCCGGCGATCAGGCCGAGCAGCACGGACAGCGCCTCGTCGTCGCTGAACATGAGCGGCGGCAACCGGTATCCGGGGCCGATCCGGTAGCCGCCGTAGCGGCCGCGCACCGATTCCACGGGCACGTCCAGATCGATCAGCTGGTCCACGTACCGCCGGACGGTGCGTCCTTCGACGCCGAGCCGGTCGGCGAGTTCGGCCACCGTCCGGGTGCCGCCCGACTGCAGCAGTTCCAGGAGCGTGAGCACACGGCCGGTGGGTCGGGACATGCTCGCACTCTACCGTCGATACCGGACCGAATCTGTCCTCTATTGCTCCTAGCCTGCGTCACACAAGCCCGTCGCACAGCCAAGGAGATTCCCATGGACTTCGTCTCGATCCGCGTCATCACCGGCGATGTACCGCGCCTTGTCGCCTTCTACGAGCGGGCCACGGGGGTCCGGGCGGAGTGGGCCACCGAGGACTTCGCCGAACTGCGGACGGCGGGCGCCACGCTCGCGATCGCCGGCACCCGCACCGTTCCGCTGTTCGCCCCGGGGTCGGCACGCCCGGCGGACAACCACAGCGTGATCACCGAGTTCCTCGTCGACGACGTGGACCGTGTGCACGAGAACCTGAGCGGGTTCGTCTCCGAGTTCGTCGGCGGGCCCACGACGATGCCGTGGGGCAACCGGTCGCTGCTGTTCCGGGACCCCGACGGCAACCTCGTCAACTTCTTCACCCCGGTGACCGAGGCCGCGATCGAGAAGTTCGCCCGCTGACGCGGTCAGTTCATAGCGTCGGCCTCGGCGACCGCGTCGGCGAAGGCTGCGGGCTGCTCCTGAGGGAGGTTGTGGCCGGCGTCCGCGACGATGCGGTGGGTCCAGGGGCCGGTGAAGTGCGCGGCGTATCCGCTGCCGTCGGTGGGCGGGATGACGCCGTCGGTCGCGCCGTCCAGGGTGACCGTCGGGACGGTGATCGCCGGCTGGTCGAGGAGCCTGCGCTCCAGTGCCTCGTAGCGGGGGTCGCCGGGGGCGGCGGCGAGCCGGTGCCGATAGCCGTGGACGACCACGTCGACGTAGTCGGGGTTGGTCCACAGCTCGGCCGTCTGCGCGAACTCGGCCTCGGTGAACCGCCAGGCGGGCGAGTTGCGGTGCCAGACGACCCGGGCCAGGTCCTCGCGGTTGCGCCGGAGTCCCTCACGGCCGCGCTCGGTGAGGAAGTAGAAGAAGTACCAGTAGCCCTCCTCCATGGAGGGAGCCAGAGGCTCCTGCGCGGCGGCGATGTTCTGGATCAGATAGCCGTTGACGGAGACGAGGCCCGTGCAGCGTTCGGGCCACAGCGCCGCGGCGACGTCGGCGGCCCGGCCGCCCCAGTCGTAACCGGCGAACAGGGCCCGGGGCAGGTGCAGGGCGTCCATGAAGGCGATCAGGTCGGCGCCGAGCGCCGCCTGCTGACCGGACCTGACGGTGCCCGCGCGCAGGAACCGGGTCTCGCCGTGCCCGCGCAGGTAGGGGATGTAGCAGCGGTATCCGCGGCGGGCGAGCGCGGGTGCCACCTCGGCGTAGGAGCCGACCGGGCTGAACGGCCAGCCGTGCAGCAGGATCACGGGGGTGCCGCGGACCGGGCCGACGTCGTGGTACGCGATCTCCAGTACGTCGGTACGGGTACGGCGCAGCGGTCCCAGGCCGTCGCCGCTCCCCTCGGCCGCCGCGCCGGCCTGCGCCCGCCCGGGGCTCCGCCTGCTGGTCATGACGCTTCCTCACCTTCCGTCCGCACAACGCGGACACATTCGTCACTGGTTCGAGTGGTTATGAGAATGCGGGTGCGGGGTGTCGCTGTCAAGGACGCACCGCGGCGTCACATGTGTGTCTGGTTTTGCACTCACCGATACATGGTTGAACGTGCAAGAGTCTCCAGCCGAACAGCGATTCCTCGCGCATCTCTCCCCTCACAGGAAAAGGCGGACGGCATGCTCACCCCCACGACGAAGTTCTACGGCGCGGCCGCGGCCGGCGCCCTGGCCCTGTCCCTGATCGGCCTCGGCGCCGGGTCCGCCCAGGCCGCAGCAGGGTGGCCCCCACTGCAGGAGGGCGCGCTCCTGTACGCGGAGAGCGACGGGTCGGGGGCGGTCACCGCGGTCGACCTGGACGACGTCGGTACCTGCCACACCCTTGCCGCGCCCGTCCGGTCGATCCAGATCGCGTCCGGTTCCGCTTCGGTGACGCTGTATCCGGAGGCCGGCTGCGGCGGCGTCCACGCCTGGGCCTCCGGTTCGCTGACGCAGTCCAACCTGCCCTATGCGGCCCTGAGTTATCGCGTGCTGCCCGCGTGACGTGCCGCAGGGTCAGACCGTGATGGTCTGGTACTCGGTGTAGGTGCCGAGCCCGACCGCGCCGTACTCGCGGCCGATGCCACTGGCCTTGAAGCCGCCGAACGGGCCGTCGAAGCCGACGGAGGCGCCGTTGACGGTGACGGTGCCGGTGCGCACCCGGCGGGCGACCGCGAGGGCGTGCTCCTCGTCGGTGGACCAGACGCCGCCGGACAGGCCGTACTCGGAGTCGTTGGCGATGCGGACCGCGTCGTCGTCATCGTCATAGGGGATGACGACGAGGACCGGGCCGAAGATCTCCTCCTGGGCGATCCGCATGGAGTTGTCGACGTCGGCGAAGACGGTGGGCGTGACGTAGTTGCCCTTCTCCAGGCCCTCGGGGATCTGCGGCCCGCCGGTGACGAGCCGCGCGCCCTCCTCGATGCCGATCTGGATGTAGTCGCGGACCCGCTGCTGCTGGTCGGGGCGGATCATCGGGCCGATGAAGGTGTCCGGGGCTGCGGGATCGCCGACCGTCAGCGACTCCACCATCTCCTTCAGCCCCGCGACCACCTCCTCGTAGCGGCTGCGCGGGGCGAGGATCCTCGTCTGCGCGATGCACGACTCGCCGTTGTTGAGCAGGGAGCCGAACTTCAGGCCCGAGACGGCCCGTTCGACATCGGCGTCCGGGAGGACGATCGCGGCGGACTTGCCACCGAGTTCCAGGCTGACGCGCTTGAGCTGCTCGCCCGCGAGCGAGGCGATGCGACGCCCGGCGCGGGTGGAGCCGGTGAAGGCGATCTTGTCCACCTCCGGATGCGCCACCAGGTACTCGCTGGTCTCGCGGTCCGCGGGGAGGACGCTCAGCACACCGGCGGGCAGGCCGACCCGCTCGAGCAGTTCGGCGAGGAAGCCCATGCTCAGCGAGTTCTCCGGAGACACCTTCAGCACGACGGAGTTGCCCGCGAGCAGCGCCGGGAGGATCTTCGAAGTGGCCGAGGAGAAGGGCGAGTTCCACGGGATCACGGCGGCGACCACGCCGACGGCCTCGCGCCGCACCACGCTGCGCACCGGCGACGCCGGGTCGGAGGGGACCAGGGTCTCCTCCCAGCCGAACTCCTCCGCCGCCTTCAGGTAGGCGTTCGCCTGCCGGGTGAGTCCGGGCTGGCCGGCCCGGGTGAACCAGCCCGCCGAACCGTTCTCCAGCGAGATCAGGTCGGCGGCCTTCTCGGCGTTCTCCTCACGCAGCGCGTTGAACCGCCGCAGGACCGCGATCCGCTCCGCCGGCGCGGTCCCGCGCCACACGCCCGCCTCGAACGATGCCCGCGCCGCGGTCACCGCCCGGTCGATGTCGGCAGGCTGCGCCTGGGCGGCGCGGCCGATCACCGACCTGTCGTGCGGCGAGGTGATGTCGAGCAACTGCGGGGCGCTCGGCTCGGTCCAGGAGCCCCCGATGAACAGCCGGTCATAGGTGATCATGCGCTTTCTCTCTTTCGGATGCGGTGGAGCACTGCCTTAACTGTCACTTCAATGTAGCACTTAATATCGCGGTGCGCTCGATGGTGAGGTGTTTATGTGAGGAAGGGTCGCGCACAGGCTCGTCACCTGGACCACCGTGGGGCGGACCACGCTGGACCACTCACCGCGCAGTCCCGGCCAGACGGCCAGCAGCGCCTCGCCGTCCGCACGGCCCAGATGGGCCGTGACGTCGGTACGGTCCGGGCCGACAGACGTCCAGGACAGCAGCACGCGGCCCTCCGGCACGGCGGTCGGCCGGCCGAGCGGGAGCCAGTTGGCGACGAGCGTGCCGCCCGCCGGCCGCACCAGCGCGCCCCTGACGTCGGCGGGCATCGACTCGGCCGTGAGCGCGGACAGTTCCACGGTCCGGTGGGCGTCGGAACCAGGTACGAGCGTCAGCGGAGGCCAGCCCGTGCTCGCGTTCCACGACCGGCGGCGCCTTGTCACCGTGCGACGCACGGCACGTCCCCCTCGGGCAGGGCCCGTGCCACCCGCTCCAGCAGCTCTGTGGCGGCGGTCCGTCCCGGGGCGCGCTCCGGAGCCGGGCACCTGCTGTCGTCGTGCAACGCGCCGAGGAAGCGGGCCAGTCGGCCGCCGCCGACGGTCGTCAGGGCGAGGTTGCCCTCCCACAGCGTTTCGCGCAGCCGGTCGGTCGTGAGCCGGCCGTCGCCGGCGGCGGCCGTGAGCAGCCGGAGGACGAGGATTCGCTCCAGCGGCCCCGGTGTCCAGCGTCCTCGGTCCAGGTCCGCGGCGAGAGAGACGGTCAGTTCGGTGAGGCGCTGCGCGGGCGGTGTCTCGCGCGGGGTCGCGGGTGGTGCGTCATGGTGCATGGAGAGGCGGGCCTTCTGTCGGATGCTCAGTAGAGGTCGTCGTGGGGGTAGAGGGTGAACAGCCGCGCCGTCTCCACGTAGAGCCAGGTGAGGCTCAGCGTGAGGCCGAACGCGGCCGACCAGGACCGATCGCGGGCGGCACCGTGGGTGACGCCGCTCTCGACCTGGCCGAAGTGCAGGGAGAGGAACGACGCGGCGAGCGCGACGCCGAGGAGCCCGGTGAACAGGCCCAGCCCGAAGGGGTCAAGCCCCAGGCCGTCCGCGCCGACGAGCGGGAGGAGCAGCCGGTCCGCCAGCGCGAGGAGGCCGAGGCCCAGCAGGGCCGCGCCCAGGAACCCGTACAACCGCCGGTTCACACGTATCCAGCGCAGGGCTCGCGCGAGCAGCACCCCGGCGGACGTCGCCATCGTCCCGAGCACCAGCTGCACGAGGACTCCCGGTGACAGCAGGCCGGAGACCGTCCAGGACAGCGTTCCGAGGAACACGCCCTGGCACGCGGCGAAGGTCAGCGTCAGGGCCGCGGACGACGTGTTCCTGCGGCACTGGGCCACGACCAGGGCCACGGCGAGCAGTCCGGCCCCGGCGGCGATCCCGTACGGGACGCAGGACGGGAGCGTGCCGAGCGGCAGCAGCACCCACGCCAGGACGGCCGCGAGGGCCGTCGTGGCGAGTGCCGTCGCCGCGCGGGGCAGGACGTCGCCGACGGTCATCAGGTCGCCCACGAGGAGCGGGGGCGCGTCGGGCTCGCCGGTCGGCGGCTGCTCGACGTCCTTGCCCGCCCTGATCCGGTCCCGGGCCACGGCCTGTCCGGCCCGTGGCTCGCGGGCGGCCGTCTTTTGCCCGCCGTGCGGGGTGAACTGCGGCAGGCGGAGCACCGGATTGCTGCTCCTGATCGTGGGCTGCCGCTCGACCGGTGTCACGTCAGATCCTCTTCTCCGTGTCGGACGTACCGCCGCCGAGTCCGCGCGATCCGTTGTCGCGGGAGCTGTTCGGAGGTACCGGCCTGGTCGTCCGCGTGGGGCTGCGGGCGGCCGTGCGTGTTCCGGGGTGCCGACGGGCGCGCCGGAGTGTGGGCGCCTTCAGCCTGTCGCGGCTTCCGGGTCCGCGCATCCGTCACATGACAGTGTGTCGCGCGATGAGGAACACGTATCTCGGGGCGACGGGGCAGCGGGGCGACGGGGCACACGACCTGACTCGTTCCTGCGCGCCGGGTCCCCGATCGTGTGCTCTCCGGGCTCCGGCACGACCTTCGTGGGGAGACAAACACTGTCGTCAGGTGAACGGATCGGACCTGCGCACGTGTTCACATCGGATTCCGTGGCCTCAGGCGGCCGGAACGGTCTCCTCCGTGCCGGTCGCGTCGGCGGTGTCCGGGACCGCGGCGGCGGTGGCCGGCCTGCCGCCCGGCTTCAGGAAGAGGGCGAGGGCGACACCGGCGGCGAGGGCGGGGGCCATCCAGAGGTAGCCGGTGGCCGTGGCGTGGGCGAAGGCGTCCAGGGCCGTGTCGCGCAGAGCCGTCGGCAGCCCGGCGACGGTGTCGGGCCGGGCGGCGTCGAACCCGCCCACGCCGGCCAGGTGTCGGGTCCGGTCGGCGAAGCCCGTGTTGAGCAGGGCACCGAAGACGGCGACGCCGAAGGCCGCGCCGATGGAGCGGGCGAACGTGACCACGGCGCTGGCCGCGCCGAGGTCGGCGGCGGGCACGCTGTTCTGCACGGTGGTGAGCACGACCATGGGCACCATGCCGATGCCGATCCCGGTGACGAGGAAGTACGCGCTCAGGACGAGGGTGTGGGTGGCGGCACCGATGGTGCTGAGCAGGAGCAGCCCGGCGAGGTTCGCGAGCAGCCCCGTGAGCAGGATCGCGCGGAGTCGGCCGGCGTGCGCGGCCCAGCGTCCGGCGAGGGACTGGCTCACCACAAGGCCCGCGACCAGCGGCAGCAGGTGGATGCCGGAGAGGGTGGCCGAGACGCCGTGCACGATCTGCAGGTAGGTGGGGAGGTAGACGAGGACGGCGAACATCGCGGCGTTGGCGACGAAGCCGATCAGCGCGGAGAAGACCACGGTGCGGGAGGCGAACATGGCGGGCGGCAGGACCGGCGCGGCGGCCCGGCGCTCGACGGGTGCCAGCAGCACGGCGAGCGCGACGGTGGCCGCGATCAGCGCCACGATGGCCGGTGAGCCCCAGCCCCAGCGCTCGCCGAACGAGGTGATCAGGACCAGTCCGGTGGCGATCGCCGCCAGGATCGTGGCGCCCGCGTAGTCGATCCGGGCCTTGGTCCCGCCGCGCGACGCGGGCAGCGCCCGTGCCGCGACGAACAGGGCGACGGCGCCGACCGGCAGGTTGATCAGGAAGGCCCAGCGCCAGGAGAGCTGGTCGGTGAAGATGCCGCCCAGCAGGGGGCCGACGATGCTGGCGACACCGTAGACAGAGCCGAACATGCCCTGGTAGCGGCCGCGTTGGTCCGGGGCGACGATGTCCCCGACCAGGGCGAAGGTCAGCACGATCATGCCGCCGCCGCCCATGCCCTGGAGCACGCGGGCGCCGATGAGTTCGGGCAGGTTCTGCGCGAGGCCGCAGGCCACGGAAGCCACGAGGAAGACGGCGGTCGAGGCCAGGTACAGGCGCTTGCGGCCGAACATGTCGCCCAGCTTGCCCCACAGCGGGGTCACCGCCGTCGACGCGAGGAGGTAGGCGGCGCTGACCCAGGCGATGTCGTCGAACCCGTTCAGGTCCTCCGCTATCCGGGGCAGCGCCGTGGAGACGATCGTCTGGTCCAGGGCCGCGAGGAGGACCGCCAGGATCAGCGCGCTCATGGCGGCGGCCACCCCGCCTCTGCGGGATGACGGGGATTGCTGTGACGTCGGCATCGAAGGTGCCTCTCTGATCTGAAGTGATGTCACTGCACTACTTAACTGTCACTTCAATGTAGCATTTATGGAAAGGAGGTCCACCTCACAGTGGCTCTAGATGTGCGAGGCTCCACATTCGACGGTTAGACTCAGGGCCGTGAGAGCCGACGCAGCACGCAATCTGGAAACCGTCCTGACGACCGCGGCCCGCATGCTCGCGGCCGACCCCGCCGCCAGCATCGCGAGCATCGCCACCGAGGCAGGTGTGGACCGGCGCACCGTCTACCGGCGCTTCGCCTCCCGCGAGGACCTTCTCGCCGCCGTCCACGAGGCGCGGCTCACGGCGATCGAGCACGCCGTCGAGGACGCCCGGCTCCGCGAGGCACCCGTCGCCGTCGCCCTGCACCGCTACGTCGAGAACATCATCGGCGTGAACCGCGACTGGCCCGTGGACCTCACCCGGATGCTCGCCGACGACGGCCTGCGCAAGCGCCGAGACGCGTCGGTCCACGAGGTGGACGTCTTTCTCGAACGCGCCACCGCCGAGGGGCTGTTGCGGCCCGGTCTGCCGCACGGCTGGGCGAGTGCGCTGCTGCCCCAGTTGATGCACCTGGTCGCCCGGCAGCTGCCCGACCTGAGCCCCGGCCAGGCGGCGGACGTAGTCGTCGACACCTTGCTGAAGGGGCTCGGCACCGCGCCCTGAACACGCCGACGGCCCCTGCCGGCACACGATGGGACGTGTGCCCGCAGGGGCCGACCTCCGGGTTCAGCGGGGGCGGGAGTGCTTCAGGGGCGGCCGCTCGGCTCGTCGGCGGACAACGCGATGCCGAGCGCGTCCTCCAGCGCGGCGACCGTCCGTGCGGGGTCCTCCGCGTGCACCGTGGCGAAGCCGAGTTCGGCCGCCGGGGGCAGGTACTGCGCCGTGTCGTCGACGAACACGCACTCCTCGGCCGGCAGACCGAGCCGGTCCAGGACGAGCTCGAACATCTTCGGCTCGGGCTTGCGGGTGCCGTGGAGTTCGGACAGCACCACGGCGTCGTAGCGCTCGTCGATGTCGTATCCGTCGTAGAGGTTCCACGGCGTGAGGCCCACGGAGTTCGAGAGGATGCCGACCTTCACTCCCGCGCGGCGCGCGGCGGCGGCCGCCGCGATCAGCGTGTGCTCGGGACGCAGGTCGGCGAAGATGCGCCCCATCAGGTTGTCCGGGTCGAGGCCGAGGAGCCGTCCGGCCGCCTCGTTCCACTCCGGCTGCCCGATGGTGCCGCGCTCCAGTTCCTCGGTGCGGCGGATCCCCTCGGGGTTCAGGTAGAGACCGGTGAGCAGCGTCCCCTCGGCCAGTCCCGCGCGCCGCTCGAAGGCGAGCGCGGCAGGCAGCAGAGGGGTCGTCAGCACACCGCCGAAGTCGAGGACGAGGCCCTTGCGGTGAAGAGTCATACGCACACCTTAGAGGGCGCCCGGAACATGTTCCGGGCCGGCAGGTGTGTTTGCGGCCGATGGGCACATGTGTGCCCGTTCGGCGCAGCGGGCCGTACCGGTCAGGCGCTCCGGTAGCGGTGCGGGTGGGCGGCGAAGACGCCCAGGACACGGACCTCGCTGGAGAAGAAGCGCAGCTCGTGCAGGGCCAGGGCGACCCGCTCGTCGTCGGGGTGGCCCTCGATCTCGACGTAGAAGCGGCTCGCGCTGCGGCCCGCTCCCATCTGGTAGCTCTCGATCTTGGTGAGGTTCACGCCGCTGCTGGCGAATCCGCCGAGCGCCTTGTACAGCGCGCTCGGGATGTTGCGCACGCAGAAGAACAGGCTCGTCATCGTCGGCTCCCCGAGGGCAGGCGCCGGGGCGGCCTCGCGGGAGAGGACCACGAACCGCGTGGTGTTGTCCGGGTCGTCCTCCACACCCGCGCGCAGCACGTCCAGGCCGTGCAGCGCGGCCGCGGCGGGCGGGGCGAGGGCCGCGTGCCGCGGGTCGCCCAGTTCGGCGACCTCACGCGCGGCTCCCGCAGTGTCGTCGCAGACGAGGGTGCGCCAGCCGCCCTCGCGCAGCAGCTTGCGGCACTGGCCGAGGGCGTGCACATGACTGCGGACGCACTCCACCCGGTCCGGCGTCGCGCCGGGGACACCCATGAGGTCGAAGCGGATGGCGAGGAAGTACTCGGCGACGATGAACAGCCCCGACTCGGGCAGCAGATGGTGCACGTCCGCGACGCGCCCCGCCGCGGAGTTGTCGACCGGGATCACGGCGACATCGGCCGTGCCCAGCGTCACGGCGTCCAGCGCCTGCTCGAAACTCGTGCACGGCAGTTGGGGGTCCCCGGGAAACAGGGCGCTCGCGACGGTCGCCGAATTGGATCCGAGTTCACCCTGGTACGTGACGGTTGTCACCGCTTCATGCCCTTCCACGTGGTTCTGTCGCCTGGGCGGCGGCCACGCGCTCGCACACCGCACCTGGAGCAGTATCGGTGGTCCGGGCGCCGGAAGACGCATCAGGGGTACCGGCAGTCGAACGGCTCACGGCACGGGGCGGCGCGGAACGTCGCGTTTCACGGTCAACTTACTTATGGAGAGCGGGCCGCGGACGACGAGAGTGGGGCGCGTCACCGTCAGCCCCAGGGAAGGACCCCACGTCATGAGCGGCCACGAACCCGGCGTCCCGTCCGGCGGCGGAGTCCCGGACCGCCGTCCCCGGCTGATCCTGGACATCGAACGCGTTCTGGGCGTCCGTGCCCGGCAGGCCATCACGGCCGATTTCCTGTTCGATCCGGCGGCGCCGCTCGTCGTCTCGGTGGAGTTCGTCGCCGAGGCCGGTCCGCGGGTGCGGTGGCGGATCGGGCGGGACCTGCTCCAGGAGGGGCTGTCCTCGATGAGCGGCCTGGGAGACGTACGGGTCTGGCCCGCGGCCCCGCAGAGCGGGGCGACGGTCCGGATGCAGCTGGCGTCCGGGGACATGGCCGCCCTCTTCGAGCTGCCCCTGCCCCCGCTGGCGGCCTGGCTGGCGCACACGTACGAACTCGTGCCCGCAGGGCAGGAACTCGCCGACGTCGACTGGGACGTGACGGCCGCGGATCTGCTCGGACCACGGGCCCACTCCGACTGACCACCGCACACCGGCCTGCCGCCGCTCCCGGCGTTCAGCGCCTGGACGTGATCAGCTCGCAGTCGTCCGCGCGCGCCTCCTCCAGGGTGAGCCGGAGCCCGGCGGGAGGCTCGGTGATCCTGCGGGCACGCAGGTCGATCCAGGCGCCGAGGGTGCGGACCACCGCGGCCTCCTCGCCGTCCTCCCGCGTGAAGGTGTGCTCGAACCGCCAGCGCCCACGGTCCGCGCTCAGCCCGACGAGACGGGTCGTGACGGTCACGGTGTCGAGCGGGAACACCTCGCGCAGGTAGCGCACCTCCTCACCGAGGGAGACGGCTGCGACCCCCGCCTTGACGAGTGCCCGCGGCGGCCAGCCCGCGTCGACGAGGAGGGCGAGCCGGGCGGTGGCCGCGTACTCCAGGTACCGCGTGTTGCGCAGATGCCCGTTCAGGTCCGTGTCGTCCCACCGCACCTCGAACGATTTCGTCGGCCCCTCGGCCATGTCGGAACCCGCCTTCCACTCCACGATCACCAACCATGCTCCAGCACTCCCTCCACGTGCCGGCCCGGCCGAAAGGTTCACACCCGGGCCCGGACATGTGACTGGTTGCCGAAACACGTTCTTGCCTGGATAGTGTCTCCTCATGAACATCACCGGGGACACGTCCGAGGCCAGTGTCTTCTCGAAGGGCTGTCCCTCCCGCCGCGTACTCCTCGATGTGACGGGCCGTTGGGGGATCCTCGTGCTGGCCGCCCTCCATCAGGGCGAGTCCAGGTTCGGCGTGCTGCGCCGGCACATCGAGGGCATCAGCGAGAAGATGCTGTCGCACACGCTGCAACTGCTGCGCAGGGACGGCCTGGTGCTCCGGCACGTGGACGACAGCACCCCGCCCCGGGTCACCTACGCCTTGACCGCTCTCGGCCGCACGGTCGCGGTCCCGGCCGTGGAGCTCGTCACGCTCCTCGAAGGACGGGTCGAGCAGTTCGAGCGGGCACGGGACGCCTACGAGGAGTGCACACCCTGCGCGGACGCACACCTCGGTTCCGTGGGCAGGCCCGCATGAACGTAGTGCCGTGCCGCCGGAACCGGTCGCTGGGGCTCACCAGCCTGACGGTCGCGGCGAGCGTTCTGCTGGCGTCGCTGATCGGCGTCGCGTTCGCCGTGCTGCTGTGGGCGATCTCCGACGCGAACAGCTCGGTGTCGGACCGTCGTGCGTCCCGTACGGCGCTCGTGGAGGCCGGGACCATGGAGCAACTGCTGCTCGACCTGGAGACGGGACAGCGCGGTTTCGTGATCACCGCGCGGGAGGACTTCCTCCAGCCGTGGCCGGCGGCGCGCGAACGACTGCCGTCGGCCTCCCGCCGGTTCACCGCGAGCGCCACCTCCCCGGCACAACTGCGGGCGGCCGAGCGGATCGCGCGGGACGTCGAGTCGTTCCTCCACGCGTACTCGGAGCCGCTGGTGGCGATGGTGCGCCGCGGCGACCCGGCCGCGGCAGGGCTGGAGCGGACCGCCGAGGGCAAGCGACGCGTCGACGCCCTGCGCGCCCGGTTCGACACCTACATGGAGGACGAACGCGCCCAGCTCGCGCGGCGCACGGACGCGGCCGGCACCAACAGCCGTCAGGCGGTGCTCGCCGCGGCACTCGGCCTCGCGGCGTCGACGGCGCTCGTGGCCGTCTTCACCGTGCTCCAGCACCGGGCGGTGGTGCGGCCGGTACGCGGCGCGGCGGCCGCGGCGCAGGAACTGGCGGGCGGCGATCTGAGTGTGCGGGTGCCGCCCAGCGCGGTCGCCGAGATCGGTGCGCTCGGTACGTCGTTCAACACCATGGCGGCCTCCCTCCAGGACAGCCGCCGGCGCATCATGGAGAGCACCGAGGCCGTGCACCGGCGGACAGCCCGCGATCTGCACGACGGAGCTCAGCAGCGGCTGGTCAGCCTCATGATCGGGCTGCGGCTCGCGCGGGAGATGCTCCCCGGCGCGCAGCAGGGGGCGCTCGATCTGCTGGACCAGTCGATCGACAACGCGCAGACGGCCGTCAACGAACTCCGGGAACTCGCCTCCGGTATCTATCCGCTCGTCCTCACGGTGAAGGGTCTGGTGGCCGCGGTGCAGGACCTCGCGGTCCGGTGCCCGGTGCCCACGGTCGTCGAGAGCGCGAACGAGCGAAGGATCTCCCCCACCGTCGAGTCGAACGCCTACTTCGTCGTGGCCGAGGCCGTGACCAACGCGGTCAAGCACGCGCGGGCCTCCCGGATCGACGTCACCGTCGACTTCGGCGACATGCTGCGGATCAGGATCGCCGACGACGGGATCGGCGGAGTGGGCAAGGCGTCCGCCGGGAGCGGGATGACCGGCCTCGCGGACCGGGTGGCGGCCTTCGACGGCAAGGTGACCATCGACTCCCCTGCCGGGGGCGGCACCACCCTCCTGATCCAGATACCGATTCCCGCCTGATCCGTCTCCTGACGGGTCGTCACCGCGAGGGCGCGTCGTGCTCGGTCGACCTCCGGGCCGGGTCCGTGCCGAGCCTGCGGCGGTCCTTGCCCGACAGGCCGCCCCAGACGCCGTAGGACTCCTGGTGCGCGAGGGCGGTCGCCGCGCACCGGTCGGCGACCGCGCAGCCGGCACAGATGCGGCGGGCCCGCTCCTCGCGGTCGCGGCGGGCACGACCGCGCTCGCCCGCCGGGGAGAAGAAGACCGAACTGCTCATACCGCGACAGGCGGCCTGCTCCTGCCACTGCCAGTCGACGTGGAGGGGGCGCGGGGAGGTGTGCATCGTCTGCCTTTCGAAGGGTGTGGGAAAGCTGGGTGCCCAAAGGGCGTGGGGTCATTCGGCCGGCTGGACGAGTACGTCCCAGTCCACTCCGTCGAGTTCGGCGCCGCGGGCCACCAGGGCGTAGGTCCCGGCGAGCCAGCGGACCACCGGTGCGGCGGGGATCTCGAAGAGCGCGGTGCGGGTGCTGCCGAGCCGCAGGCAGTAGGCGGACCGCTCGCCGTCGGGGCCGTCCACCGGCCAGAGCGCGACATCGCCCTCCCCCGCCCGGGCGGCCAGGCCCTCGGTGAGCAGGTCGCGGGCGAAGACCCAGCGCACGAGCCGGTTGCCGTCGGCCTCCACGATCAGGGTGACGGCCAGCGGGTCGCCCGTGTCGTACGAGAACTCGGCGGACCGGCGCAGCGCCAGGGCGGAGGTCACCCAGTGTGTGAGCTCCACGGTGAGGTGGGTCGGGTGTGTGTCCATGGTCGTCTCCTCGTCAGGGGCGTTTCGAAGGGGCGGGGGCATCTGCCAGTCTGGGCAGCGGCCGCGGCCGGGGCTGTCGTGCGGTCCCTCGGTCGGTGTCGGGCCGTCCTCGGCACATGTGTAGGGCACACCCCACGTCGCGGGACGGCACGGGCCTGCCACATGTGCGCGGCACACCTCGCGCTAGGATCCCGCCATGAACCCACCATTGCGGGCAGTGCTCGGGGAGGACCAGCCGATCGTGCGCGAGGGCATCGCGACGATTCTGCGGTCCGCGGGCATCGACGTGGTCGCCGCAGTCGACAACGCGGTGGATCTCGTCCGTGCCGCCGACGAGCACCGCCCCGACGTCGTGATCACCGACATCCGGATGCCGCCGGCGCTGGAGGCGGACGGGCTGGACGCCGTGCGCGAGATCCGCGCGGCGCGTCCCGGGACCGCCGTGATCGTGCTGTCGCAGTTCCTCGACGCCTCCTACGCGCTCGATCTCGTCGGGGACGATCCCAGCGGCGTGGGATACCTGCTCAAGGAGAAGGTGGCGCATCCCCAGCTGCTCACCGACGCCGTCGAGCGCGTCGTGGCCCGGGACTCGGCGCTCGATCCGGACGTCATCGCCGCGCTGCTGGGCCGCAAGCGTCCCGAGGATCCGCTGGCGGCCCTGACGCCGAAGGAACGGGAGGTCCTGGCGCACATGGCCGAGGGGCACTCCAACACCGGGATAGCCGCGCTGCTGTTCGTGAGTGTCGCCGCCGTGGAGCGGCATGTGACGGGAATCTTCATGAAGCTGGGGCTCAGCCAGACGGCGTCCGGGCAGCACCGCCGGGTGCTGGCGGTGCTGCGCTACCTCGGTCAGTAGCGGCCCCCGAGGTCCCGGGGCCTCAGGACGCGGTGGGGGCGAACAGCCCCCGCAGGTCGGCGTCGACCAGCTTGTCCTTGGGGACGAAGGATTCGATGCCGGCCCCGCGGAGTTCCTCCGGCGACCAGAGCGACTTGTCGGTGGAGGTCAGCACGATCCGCGGCGGACGGTCCTCCCGGGTCAGCTGCCGGGCCACGCTCAGCCCGTCGACGTCGGGCAGGTGGAGGTCGAGCAGCAGACCGTCGGGCCGGTGCGCCCGCACCGCGGCCAGGGCCGAGGCGCCGTCCGGGGACTCCGCCACGACGCGCAGGCCCCGCGCCGTCAGCAGCATCGTGGCGACGCGGCGGAATCCGGGGTCGTCGTCGACGACGACGATGTTGATGCACATGGTGTCAGCATGCCGGGCGGTCCGACGGCGCGGCCATAGGGGAATCCCTACGGTTTTGTGTATCGCTCACGCAAGGGAAACCCGCAGCTCCGCGCGTCGGGGCCGGACCGTGCTCAGGACGTGCCGTCGGGCTCCGGGGGTGTGTCGGGCCGCCGTGTCGTCGCGCGGGCCAGGCCGCTCCGGTCGCTCAGCGGGACCTCCTTGATGAACAGGGTCACCAGGAAGGCGATCAGGGCGATCGGGGCGGCGTAGAGGAAGATGTCGCCGATGCCGTGTCCGTAGGCGCTCTCCAGCCAGGTGCGGACCGGGGCGGGCAGATGGGCGAGGTCGGGGAGCGAGCCGTCGCCGGAGGCCCGGGCGGCCGTGAGGCGGTCCGCGGGGGCGAGTTGGCCGAGGGTGTCGCGCGCGTAGTGGCCGATCCGCGTCGATAGGATCGCGCCGAGCACCGAGACGCCGACCGCGCCGCCCAGGGAGTGGAAGAAGGTCACCGTCGAGGAGACGGCACCGAGGTCGTCGGCCGACACCTGGTTCTGGGTGCACAGCACGAGGTTCTGCAGGGTCATGCCGACACCGAGCCCCATCAGGGTCATGCACAGGGCGATGAACACGTACGACGTGTCGTGGCGGAGCATGCCGAGCAGTGCCAGGCCCGCCGTCAGCAGGATGCCGCCCGAGAGCAGCCAGCCCTTCCACCGGCCGGTGCGGGTGATGACGCGGCCGGAGACGGTCGAGGAGACGAACAGCCCCGCGATGAACGGGATCGTCATGAGACCCGACCGCGTCGGCGAGTCGCCCCGCGCCAGCTGGAAGAACTGGCTGAAGAAGACGGTGCCGGCGAACAGCGCGACGCCGACGAACAGGGAGGAGAGCGAGGCGAGCGCGATGGTGCGGTTGCGGAACAGCCGCAGCGGGATGATCGGTTCGGCCGCCCTGGTCTCGACGAGGAGGAAGACGAGGGTCAGCAGGAGGGCGCCCGCGACGGACGCGCAGGTCTGCCAGGACAGCCACGCGTACTTGTCCCCGGCGAAGGTGACCCAGACCAGCAACAGGCAGACGGCCGCGCTGACGAAGAAGGCGCCCGCCCAGTCGACCTCGGCCGCGCGTCCGGTGACCGGGAGGTTCAGCGTCCGTTGCAGCACCACCAGAGCGACGAGCGCGAAGGGGATCCCGACGAACAGGCACCAGCGCCAGCCGAGCCAGCTGGTGTCGGTGATGACGCCCCCGAGCAGCGGGCCGCCGACGGTGGCCACGGCGAACGTCGCCCCGAGGTAGCCGGAGTAACGGCCGCGCTCCCTCGGGGAGATCATCGCCGCCAGGACGACCTGCGCGAGCGCGGACAGTCCGCCGCCGCCGAGGCCCTGGATCACACGGGCGGTGATCAGCGTGGCGGTGTTCGGCGCGAGGCCCGCGACGAGGGAGCCGGCGGAGTAGACGACCAGCGCCGACTGGACGAGCACCTTCTTGCTGAACTGGTCGGCGAGTTTGCCCCACAGCGGGGTGGACGCCGTCACCGCGAGCAGGGAGGAGGTGACGACCCAGGTGTAGGCGCTCTGGCCGCCACCGAGGTCGCCGATGATCCTGGGCAGGGCGTTGGTGACGACGGTCGAGGACAGGATCGCGGCGAACAGGCCGAGCAGCAGTCCCGACAGGGCGCGCATGATCTGCGCGTGGGTCATCGGCGCGGGCCGGGGCCCGTCGCCGGGGTGGGCCTGGGGCCGTACGTCGGCGCCCGGGGTGGTGGTCATGGGGTGTCGCGTCCTTACGTGGGTGAGGGCGGGGGCGGTGACCGGCCCGAGGGGTTCCTCGTCCCGTCCGGCACGAGCCGGGCACGGGGGGCGGACACCGGCCCAGTCTCGGGGCCCGTGCAGGACACACACATCCGTCGATCGACTGCGTCGCGCCGGCATCACGCCGCCGTCGCTCGGACCGGACGCGCCCATCACGCCGTCGAGGTCGCCGACAGGGCCCGTCGGACGCTCGCGCAGGTGAACGACCGGTTGACGGAGTTCCTCGACCGCCCGCGGGAAGCCCTGCCCAAGCCTCCTGACGCGTAGCGGCGGCGCGCTTCTACAATGTCCCGGTACGAGGATGGGGACAGGGACACCGATGGCACGCAGCGCCACATCAGGGGCGGGACATGTGTCGCCGCCCACCGGCTCCGGCGACCCCGGCGGGCCCGGTGTTCCGCTGGTGGGACGCGAACGGGATCTCGATCTCGTCTCCGGTCTGTTCGGCGGAGGGCCGGGCGGTGCGCTGCTGCTGTCCGGGCAGCCGGGGGTCGGCAAGTCGGCCCTGCTGGACGCCGTCGCCGCGGCCGCCGCGCAGGACGGCACCCGGGTGCTGCGGGCGGCGGGGGCCGAGTTCGAGGCCGACATCAGCTACGCGGCACTGAACCAGCTCCTCCTGCCGCTCCAGGGACTCCTCGACCGGCTCGGCGTGCCCGGCGGGGACGCGGTGCGGGTGGCTCTCGGTTTCGGTGCGGGGCCCGCTCCGGAGCGCCTGGTCGTCTGCGCGGGTGTGCTGGCCCTGCTGCGGGCGGCCGCGGAGGACGGGCCCGTGCTGCTGGTCGTGGACGACCTGCCCTGGGTGGACCGGGCGAGCGCCGCCGTCCTCGGCTTCGTCGCCCGGCGGCTGACCGGCGACCGCATCCGGTTCCTGGCCGCCTCCCGCACGGGCGTCGCGAGCTTCTTCGACGGCGGCGGCCTGCCCGCGCACGAACTGCCCGCCCTGGACGCGGAATCCGCGGCGCGCCTCGTCGATCAGCGCTTCCCCGACCTGGCCCATCCGGTCCGCCTGCGGCTCCTGGAGGCCGCGCAGGGCAACCCCCTCGCCCTGCTCGAACTGCCCGGCGCGCTGCGCGCGGAGCAGCGCCGGGCCCAGGAGGTGCTGCCCGCCGTCCTGCCCCTGGGCGAGCGCCTGCAGTCGCTGTTCGTCTCCCGCGTCCGGGAACTGCCCGAAGCGACCCGCACACTGCTCCTGCTCGCCACCCTCGACGGCACGGGCGACCTCGGCGTGCTCTCGGCCGCCGCGCGGGAGGGCCGGGGCCACGCGGACCTGCGGGACCTGGACCCGGCCGAGCGGGACGGGCTGGTCCGGATCTCCTCCTCGCCCCGCCGGCTGGTGTTCCGGCACCCGCTCATCATGTCGGCCGTCGTCGAGGTCGCCACCAGCAGCGGGCGGCGCGCGGCGCATCGCGCGCTGGCCCGGGTGCTGGCCGGTAAACCGGAGCAGCGCGCCTGGCACCTGGGCGAGGCCACCCTCCTCCCGGACGAGGAGGTGGCCCTGCTCCTGGAGCGTTCCGCGCGGCGCGTCCTGGACCGGGGAGACGCGGTGGCGGCGATCGCGGCGCTCACGCGGGCCGCCGACCTCAGCCCGCTGGACGCCGACCGGGCCCGCCGGCTGTCCGAGGCGGCGTATGTGGGCGCCGAGGCGATCGGCGCGCTGCACAGTGCCTCGGCGCTGCTGGAGGACGCCCGGCGCGCGGACCCCGGGCACAGCGGTTCGCTGCGGTCCGCGACGGCCGCGGTCCAGCTCGTCCTGAACGGCGACGGCGATCTGGCGACCGCGCACCGCCTCCTGGTCGGCGCCATCGAGCAGGGCGACCACGGCTACGACGCCGAGGACCCGGCGCTCGTCGACGCGCTCCACACCCTTCTGCTGCTGTGCAACTACGGCGCCGACGCGGAGTTGTGGGCGCCGTACTACGCGGCGGTCGCCCGGCTGCGTCCCGCTCCCCCGCCGCTGCTGCTGGTCGCCGCCCGCACCTGGGGCGATCCCGCGCACGCCGACGCGGAGACGCTGCGCGCGCTCGACGACATCATCGCGGGCATGCGGGAGGAGACCGATCCGGCGCGCGTCGTGCGCGTGGGGACGGCCGCCCTGTATCCGGACCGGCTGCCTGCGGTGCGCGAGGCGGCCTGGCGGCTGGTCCGGCAGGGCCGCGAGGGCGGTGCGGTACGGCGGCACATCGGCGCCCTGCTCCACCTGGGCCTGGACGACTACCACCGGGGCGACTGGGCGGGGGTGGTGAAGCTGTCCGATGAGGGTCTCGAAGCCTGCTCGACGTCCGGGTACACCGTCTGCACCTGGTTCTTCCAGTACACGAAGGGCCTGGTCACCGCCTCCCGCGGGGACACCGCGACCGCGCACGCGCTCGCCGACGCGATGACGAACTGGGCGGCGCCCCGGGGCATCAGGGAGGCGGTGCACTGCGCGCTGCACGTGCACGCGCTCGCGGACATGGCGGACGGCGACTTCGACGCGGCGTTCGGGCGGGTGACCGCGATCAGCCCGGCCGGGAGTCTCCCCGCGTACGTCGCACATGCGGCCTGGGTCTTCTTCGACCTGGTGGAGGCGGCCGTGCGCACGGACCGGCGCGCGGCGGCGGCTGCGCACACGGAGGCGCTGCGCGGGACGAACATCGCCGGTCTCTCGCCGCGCCTCGCGTTGCTGGCGGACGGCGCACGGGCGCTGGTCGCGGAGGACGACGCCGAGTCGGCCCGGCTGTTCGCGCGGGCCCTGGCCACACCCGAGGCGGAGCGGTGGCCGTTCGCCGTGGCTCGGGTGCGGCTGGCGCAGGGGGAACGGCTGCGCCGCTCCCGCGCGCTGTCCGACTCCAAGGCCCCGCTGTCCGCCGCGCTCAAGACCTTCGAGCGGTTGGGGTCCGTCGCGTGGGCCGAGCGGGCCCGCAAGGAGCTGCGGGCGGCGGGCGGGTTCGCGGTGCGTGCGGACGACGGGCCCGGTGCCGCGCTCACCGCGCAGGAGCGGCAGATCGCGGAGCTCGCCGCCACCGGCCTGACGAACAAGCAGATCGGCGGGCGGCTGTTCATCTCGCACCGCACGGTCGGCGCGCACCTCTACCAGATCTATCCGAAGCTCGGGATCGCGTCGCGGATGGCGCTGCGGGATGCCCTGGATGCCCTGGACGTCACTCCAGAGTGAGCAGTCCCGTCGTGGAGAGGTGCAGAGCGCGGCCGAGCCGGTCGGCGAAGTCGACCTTGGTGTCGGCGAGTTCGGGGTCCTGCTGCGCCTCGACGACCGCCGGTGAGGGGTGCGCGAAGGGCCACAGGCCCGCGGTGTACACGACGGTCAGGGACACCAGTTCCCGGGCGGCGGCCGGGGACAGGGCGGGCAGGTGACCGCGCAGCAGTTCCGCCAGGTCCCCCAGGAGCCGGGTGTGGACGCGCTTGAAGTCGCGTGCCGACTCGGCGGAGATGTTCCGCTCCAGCTCGGAACCGAGCGCCGCGAACAGTTCGCACAGCAGGGTCCGGCCCGTCAGGGAGCGGGCCAGCGTGCCCGTCAGGGCCCGGGGCGACGCGGCCGCGTCGGCGCCGGACGGTGCCAGCTCCGCGGGCAACTCCTCGATCCACCGTGCCAGTTCGCGGTTGAGCAGTTCGAAGAAGACCGCTTCCCTGGTCTCGAAATAGCGCACCACGTTCGTCTTCGACAGCCCGACCCGCCGGCTCAGCTCCCGCAGACTGATGTCGCGCACGGGCAGCTCGGCAAGGAGCTCGGCGGCGGCTTCGAGGATGGTCCGCTTGCGGACCTCGCGCTGCTCGGCGCTGCGCGCACGCCGGAATTCCGTCGGCCGGTCGTCTGTCATCGTCGCTTCCTCGGGGTCCCTCGTCGCGACCCGCACCCGGCGCCGCCTGCGGCAACCCTACGCCGCGTCGGGTGACACGGATCAGACGGACTCGCTCACCGCGCGCCACTCGGCGTCCGAGGCGGCGCGCTCCGTGGCCGCGTGGGCGGCGACGGCCGCGGCGTCCTTGCCGAGGAGCAGTCGCAGCGGCGGCCGCTCGGCCTCGGCGACGTCCAGCAGCACCCGCGCGATGCGGGCCGGGTCGCCGGGCTGCTTGCCGTCCTGGCTGCGGATGCCCTCGACGGAGGCTCCGACGACGGCACGGTAGGGCTCGCTGATCGGCGGGGTGGCCATGGAGGAGCCCGCCCAGTCGGTGCGCATGCCGCCCGGCTCGGCGACGGTCACCTTGATGCCGAGCGGCGCGACCTCCTTGGCGAGGACCTCCGAGAAGCCTCCCACGGCCCACTTGGCCGTCTGATACGCGCCGAGGCCGGGCACACCCACCCGTCCGCCGACGGAGGAGATCTGGATGATGTGCCCGGACCCCTGCTCGCGCAGGACGGGCAGCGCCGCCCTCGTCACGTTGACGACGCCGAAGAGGTTGGCGTCGATCTGGTCGCGGAAGGCCTGCTCGGACGTGTCCTCGATGGCGGCCATGTCGGCATAGCCCGCGTTGTTCACCACCACGTCCAGCCGCCCGAACGACTCGACGGTGGCCTCGACGGCACGGCGCGCGGCGGCCGGGTCGGTCACGTCCAGGGTGATGAGCCGGACCCGGTCGCCGTACTCGTCCGCGAGATCGGTGAGGGTCTCGGTGCGCCGGGCGGTGGCGGCCACCTGGTGTCCGGCGGCCAGGGCCGTCTCGGCGAGGGTGCGGCCGAGTCCGCGGGAACTGCCGGTGATCAGCCAGGTCTTGCTCATGATGCTGCCTCGTTTCACTGCTGCGCCAAATAAAAGGCCGGTGGACCTTTACGTGTTCCACCATAAGAGTCCACTGGCCTCTTGTCCAGTTCGGGAACGTCAGTCGATCGACTGATCCCGGGGCGCCGAGGAGTCACGACACTGGGGCGACTGCCACGTCCGAGCCACTACCGCGGAAAGGACCCGCACACTCATGACGGTCATCAACAGCCCCCTGCCGGACAAGGAACGCGCGATCGCGGGCGAGGCCCTCCAGGCGACGCTGGTCGACCTTCTCGATCTGTCCCTGGTGGCCAAGCAGGCGCACTGGAACCTGTACGGGCCGCGCTTCCGCTCCATCCATCTGCAACTCGACGAAGTGGTCGTCACCGCCCGCGACTTCGCTGACGCGGTGGCGGAGCGGGCCGCCGCGCTGGGGGTCAGCCCGGACGGCCGGGCCGCCACGGTCGCGGCCACCAGCGGCGCGCCCGCCTTCCCGGCCGGCTGGACGAAGGACGTCGACGCCGTCGACGCGCTGGTCCGGACGTTCGCCGCCGTCATCGCGCGGGCCCGCACCCATGTCGAGCTGACCGGTCCCGCGGACGCCGTGACCCAGGACCTGCTCATCGGACTGACCGCCGCGCTGGAGAAGCAGAGCTGGATGTTCCAGGCCGAGAACAGGGCCTGACGCCACCCGAGGGGCCCGCGGCCCCCGGGGGCGGCCCGACCCGTCGGGCCGCCCCCGCAGGGGATCATCCGGTGGCGCCCAGATGCGTGGCGAAGTAGTCGGCGAGCTTGTCGACGGCCTCGTCGATGTACTCCTTCTTGTCGTACAGATCGACGTGGCTGGCGCCCTCGATCCGGTACAACTCCGCGCCCCCGGTGGCCCGCTGGTGCGCCTCGACCGCCATCCATGCGGTGACGGCACGCCCCCCGACGATCTGGAGCATCGGGCGCGGCCCGATCAGCGGGACGGCGAAGAAGGCGTCGTAGAAGGCCAGTTTGTCGATGCTCTCCCAGGCCAGGAACTTGGCGGACCGCTCGTGCGCGCCGCGCGCGGTGCAGTAGTACTCGAACCCCTCGACGCCGTGTTCGCCGCCGAGCTCGCGGGCCTGCTCCGCCGTCTCGGGGAACATCGTCATCACACCCGGGTCCGTGCCCCGGGCGGCGGCGGTCCGCGCCTGTCCGGCCGCGTCCAGCAGGGACCGGAAGACGGCCGGGTCCTGGCCGCCGTCGGCGCCGAGGCGGAACTGGCGGGACGGGTCGGCGGTGGAGACCGTGGCCACGGCGCGGACGCGGTGGTCGCCGCCGGCGGCGGCCAGCGAGTAGCCGCCGGAGGCGCAGATGCCGAGCAGACCGATCCGCTCGGCGTCGACCTCGTCGCGGGTGGCGAGGTGGGAGACGGCGGCCTTGAAGTCCTCCACGCGCTGCGCGGGGTCCTCGAGGCCGCGCGGGAGTCCGCCCGACTCGCCCTGGTGGGCCGCGTCGAAGGCGAGGGTCACGAAGCCGCGCTCGGCCATCAGTTGCGCGTAGGTACCGGACGTCTGTTCCTTCACTCCGGTGCCGGGGTGCCCGACCACCAGAGCGGGCCACGGACCGGATCCGGCCCGCTCGGGCGTGTAGAGGTGGGCGGCGATCTCGATGCCGGCGCTGTCGAAGGTGACGCTGGATCTGGCCATGGGGCACTCTCCTTGGAATCCGGTGTCCGTCCTGAACACGTTTCTACGATCGCGACTGCGGACGCCCTCGAAAAGAGACAGGTTTCTGCCGGGGAAAGAACCTTCCCCCTCACATGTACGCCTCTTGCCCTCACTGTCGTCACCTGTCAAAGTGGTGACGAACAGAGATTGACGCTTTGTCCGTACGCCGCGCACTCGGCGATCCAGGAGGAATCCCATGAAGAGCAGCAACCCGGTCTTCACCCGCTGGGGCGCCGGCCGTGACCGCGGACCGGACTCGGTCGAGCCCGTGGCCGACCGTTCGACCAACCCCTACGCCGGCACGGGCGTCGCCCTCGCCGACAAGGACACCGCCACCTCGGCGATGACGGTGGACGACGTGGTGGTGCGCACCGGCACGACCCTGGGGACCGTCGTGCTCGGCGCGGTGCTGTCGTGGCTGCTGCTGCCCGTCGACGAGGCCGCCGTCGGACGCTCGTACGCGATCGCCGTCGGTGCCGCCCTCATCGCCTTCGTCCTGTCGATGATCCAGACACTTCGGCGCACACCTTCACCGGCTCTGATCCTGGGATACGCGGCGTTCGAGGGGGTGTTCCTGGGTGTGCTGTCCAGCGTGACCTCGACCTACATCGCGCCGGGTGTGGTCGTCCAGGCCGTCCTCGGCACCTTCGCCGTGGCCGCGGGGATGCTCATCGCCTACCGCATGCGCTGGATCCGGGTGACGCGCCGGTTCACCGGGATCGTCGTCTCCGCCGCCACCGGATTCGTCCTGCTGCTGCTCGCCGACTCACTGTTCTCGGCCTTCGGCGCGGGGAACGGTCTGGGCTTCCACAGCGGCGGCCTGGGCGTCGTCTTCGGAGTCGCGGGGATCCTGCTCGGCGCGTGCTTCCTCGCGCTGGACTTCCGGCAGGTCGAGGACGCCGTGGCCTTCGGCGCACCCCGGGACGAGGCGTGGTTCGCCGCCTTCGGCCTCACCATGACGCTCGTGTGGATCTACCTGGAGGTGCTGCAGGTGCTGACCGTCTTCAACAGCGACAACTGACTCGGCCGACGGCCGTCACCGCCGAATTGAGGTGCGGTGACCGGGTGGGCGTCCCTACCCTCGGCCCCATGCGCCACGAATCCGCCCTGCTGAACGTCATCGACGTGGAAGCCACCTGCTGGGACCGGCAGCCGCCGCCCGGCGAGGTGCACGAGATCATCGAGATCGGTCTCACCGTCGTCGACCTGTCGGCAGGGCGCCGTGCGTCCCGGCATCGTCTCCTGGTCCGCCCCGCCCGCTCCACGGTGAGCGCCTTCTGCACCGAACTGACAGGCCTGACGCAGGCCGAGGTGGACCGGGGCGTCTCCTTTGCCGAGGCGTGCCGGATCCTCGTGGAGGAGTACGCGGCCGGAGAGCGGCCCTGGGCGAGCTGGGGCGAGTACGACCGCCGGCAGTTCGCCCGGCAGAGCCGGGCCGACGCAGTGCCCTACCCGTTCGGCTTTCCCACGGAGCGCACCCACACCAACGCCAAGGCCGTGTTCGCCGCGGCCCACGGGCTGCACCGGCAGCCCGGCATGGCCGACGCCCTGCGGATGGCCGGACTGCCGCTCGAGGGTCGCCATCATCGCGGGGAGGACGACGCGTGGAACATCGCCGCGCTCGTCCTCGACGCATGGCCGACCACGCGTGCCTAGGGCACACACCGAGGGGCATGCGCACAGCGCATGCCCCTCGATCGGTCTTCCGCGCGACGGCCGTCAGACCGTGCCGGTGCGCAGTTGGCGGGTCTTCCAGCCCAGCAGTCCCGCCTGGGCGATGAAGAAGACCCCGCCGCCCGTGGCGTAGACGGACAGCACGTCGAGGGACGGATCGTCGCCCGCGGCCTGGAAGTTGTAGAACACACCGACGAGGAACGACAGGCCGCCCGCGATCAGCATGGGCCACTGCTTGCCCAGTTCGGGGCCGCGGCGCCGGATTCCCACGGCCACCTGGGCCGCGCCGGAGAGAACGGCCCAGGCGCCGAACACGTGCAGCACGGGCGCGACACCGCCGGCCCCCGCGATCCCCACCGCGACGGCGGCCAGGGCGCTCAGGACTCCGTTGAACGCCGTCACCCGGCGCTCCGAGCCGTCGGGCAGGGCCCGGTGGTCGATCCATGAGGACACCGCGTCGATCAGCGGGTAGACGACGAGCAGTGTGATCGCCACGGCGTCGACGCTCTCGTGGGCCCCGGCGAAGACGAGCGCCCACACCACGGCCAGGGCTCCGCGGGCCAGGTACAGCTTCAGCAGGGAGGAACGTTCACCGGTCGGCGTGTGCGCGGGCGGCGTCGGGATCTGCGTACTCATGAGGGTTCGGCCTTTCTCAGGGGCGTCGGGAAAGAAGGAGGTGCGTGGCCCGGGCGATGCCGGGACGGGATGGCACGGCGTCACACTCGCCGCGCCAGGTGTGTCCCGGCTACCGTCATGTGACTGCCGGGACCGGTCACACCAGAGGGGGTCGGACAGCTTCGGTCCGGGCTACGGCGCGGAGTTTGCGCAGGGCGTGGTGGTGGCGGCTCTTCACGGTGCCGGACGGCACCCCGAGGATTCCGGCGGTCTCCTTGATCGTGCGGTCGCACAGATAGATGTGGACCAGGACGGCCCGGTGTTCGAGGGACAGCCGGCTCAGCAGCGGCCGGACCACGAGGGCGTGCTGGACCGCTTCGATGCCGTCCGTCGTCGACACGGGCTCGTGGTGGCCGTCCGTGATCATCTCGCGCCGGGTGTGCGGCTTGCGCACCCAGTCGATGACCAGGCGCCGGGTCACACTGAAAAGCCAGCCGCGGACGGATCCCTCCGTTCCGGCCAGGCGGTCGGTGTGCCGCCAGGCCCTGATCATGGCCTCCTGGACGATGTCCTCGGCATGAGGGTGCCGAGCAGTTCGGAACGGGACATGACCGGGTGAGGCGTAGCCATCGCCGCCGCACATCAAGAAGACCCAGGATGGTTCCGTACGCCGGTGTCCCTCCTGGTTGTCGAATACATGTGTCCGGTGCCCGTGGCTCTGCGGGATGAGCGTCCGCGTCCCGCGCGCACCAGCGCCTCGGCTACTTTTCGTGAAGAGTGAACATGCCCTTCGAACATGCCGATGGGCCACCGGGTATCCACACGCATCTGCACGGCACTCTTCACATGGGTAGCATGCGCAGCGACATCCATATGGAGGGAGTGAACGGTTGTGAGCAGCCGATCAGCCGCCACGCTCCGGTCGCGGTACGCAGAACAGGCCGCGTCGGATCTGACGGACAACCGCCGGCGTCAGCAGGAACTCGCGGACCAGCTCGCGGTCCTGAAGCAGCAGGAAGCGCTGCTGGTGGACATCCTGAACCTGGCGGAGCGGTACGAGGGTTTCGCCGACGCCTCGCGCCTGCCGGAACAGGTGCAGGACGAACTCGGCGCGCAGGACGCGCCGTCGGCCAAGAAGGCCGCCGCGGTCACCAGGACTCCGGCGGCCACGAAGACGCCGGCCCGGAAGGCTCCCGCGGCCAAGAAGGCCACGGCGTCCACGAAGGCGAAGAGTGACGCGAAGGGCAAGGGTGACGCGAAGGGGAAGTCGCGCCAGCCACTGCTCGGCGATCTGCTGGTCGACCTGCTCGCCGGTCACGACACCCCGCAGCCGGCCTCGGATCTGCGCGAGGAACTGCTGGCGAAGTACCCGGACCGGAATCCGACGCCGCAGGTGGTGCGCAACACCCTCGAGTCGCTGGTCGCCAAGAGCCGCATCCGACGCCACAAGAAGCAGCGGTCGGTGATGTACACCCTGGTGAAGTCCGCGAGCTGAGCGGGCACACCCCGGCGGGCGACGGCCGGAGACACATCCTTTCCTCCCGCGGGCGGTGGCCGCCGACCCGCCGCGGGAGGGATGTGTCCGGCGGTCCCGCACCCCTCCAGGAGCCTTTCCGGGCGGGCCGCTAGGCACGCCATATGTTGTCGAACGCGTCGTCCTCGATGGCGCGGCGCAGCCGTACGGCCTCCAGTTGTGTGACCGCCTCGCCCACAGCGGCGAGCACGGTGGTGACGGCGTCGTCGGCCCGGTCGTCCTGCCGGAGCCACGACGTCGTTTCCTGACGTCTCGTGGCCGCCAGCAGCCCGGCGAGTACGGGCTCGCAGGACGCGGCGCGCGCCTGGGCGGCGCGGCGTGCCGGGGAATCGGCCCGGTCGGTGCCCGCGCTCCTCCGCCAGAACCCGTGGCGCTTCGGCCGTGGGCGGGCGATCGCTCCCGACCGCTCCAGCTCGGTCACGTAGGCGGCGGCCAGTCCGGGGCCGCGACGCCACAGCCAGCTCTCCACCGTCTCGTACGGCTGCGTGCGGACGAGCGCCGCGGACGCGCGGTCCAACAGGCCGTCGACCTCGGGTCGTCGCGGGCCGGGCACCACGAGGTCGCCGTCCAGGGACAGTGCCCCGCTCGCGAGAAGGTCGATCGCCTCGGCGCCCGCGAGCGCGAGGGACAGGCCGCCCGGTTCCGGCCGCTCCTCGTGCGGCACGTCCAGGGCGACCAGGGTGAGGTCTTGTGCGGTGGTCATCGGAGGAGCTCCTTGTCCGGCGGACGTGTTGACGCCTTTTCCACGGTGACGCTCCGCTTCAGAGGAAGGCCGAGGCCGACGGGCCGTAGCCCCACATGACCGCCGTCGCGGACCAGCTCCACAGCTGTGTGGTGTCGGACCGCTCGTGGTCCGTGAGCGGGGCGGCGTCGGTGGGGTGGGGGACGGTGCGGGCCGGCGAGGTGTCGGCGACGGTACGGCGCCGCTCGGGGGTCCGGGTGCGGGTGTACGTGACGGAAGCCATGGCGTGTGCCGTCTCTCTCCGGTCGGCGGTGCGTACGGGGGTGGGAGGGGAGCGCGAGGGGGGTGCGGGCCCCGTGCCGGGGGAAGGGGCACGGGACCCGCGGTCAGGGGAAGGTCAGGCGGCGGCGCGGGCGTCGATGACGACCGGAACGTTGCCGCGCGTGGCCTTGGAGTACGGGCAGATCCGATGGGCGGCCTCGGCGAGCTCCTGGGCGGTGCTCGCGTCGACGCCGCCGAGCACCGGCGTCAGGACCGCGGAGAGGGAGAACTCGCCGTCGTCGCCGTGCGTGAGGGTGACCTCGGCGGTGATGGCGGTGCTGGTCAGCCGGATCTTGCGGCTCGTCGCGGCCCGGCGCAGGGCGCCCAGGAAGCAGGCGGCCCAGCCAGCGGCGAGCAGCTGCTCGGGGTTGGTCGCTGCGCCCGATCCGCCGAGTTCCTTCGGCAGGGCGAGGCCGGTCTCCAGCAGTCCGTCCGAGGAGCGGACGCGGCCGCCGTTGCGGCCCTCTCCGTCGACGTCGACAACAGCGGTGTAGCTGACAGCCATGACTCGTGCTCCCCATCTGGGTCGGAAAGTGTTCGAGCGCCACGATCCGGGCCCGATCGGGGGCACCGGTTGAGGCGGTGATGGAATCGTGGCAGACATTTGCATCACCCGTCAAGACGGTTACAGCGCACATTCGCGCCCCTCGCGGCACTCACACCCGCACCCTTCGTTCGCCTTGACAGGTCACACCCGATCGTGCGAGCGTTCGTCACCAGTCAGACCAGTTACTTTCTGTGAGGGGAATTCCCATGGCAGTCGTCCGCTTTCATCTCGTGTCCACGCTCGGCCCGTCCGAGGTCCTGGCGGTGCTGACGGACTTCGGCCCCTCCCGCGCCGCGTCCTGGCCCACGATCGACGCCGACCACTTCGAGGTGCACGGCCTCGGGGACACCTGGGCCGAGGTGACCGAGGGCACCGCTGCCGCGTGGGAGCGGGCGCGCTACGAATGGCAGCCCGGGGGTGACACGGTCACCGTCACCACCCTCGACTCGAAGCTGTTCGGAGCCGGCGGCGGCTGGGTCTTCCGGATGACCCCGGAAGGCGCCGGCACCCGGGTCGATGTCGAACTGACCCGCACACCCGGCACGTTCAAGGGCAAGGTGCTGGCCTCACTGCTGCCGCTCGCGGCCCCCGCATCCCTGCGCAAGTCGTTCGCGAAGCCGCTCCAGGCAGCATGACACATGTGTCGTCGGCGAGCAGCACTCGCCGCCCATCACTCACACCTCCCAGCCGCCCCACCCCCGTCACACCTCGCCCCACCAGGAGTCTCCGATGACCGCATCGCCCAGTCAGGGCGCCAGCCCGCTCTCCCCCGGCACTCACACCTATCAACTGGCCGGCATCGTCCAGCGGTATCATGTGCACGGTTCCGGACCGATGTGCGTGGTCCACTCCGGTGGGCCCGGTATCGCCTGGGAGTACCTCCGCATGCCCGTGCTGGAGGAGCATCTGACGATGGTGTACGTCGAGCCCATCGGGACCGCCGAGGACAACCGGCTGCCCTCACACCCGCACGGCTACACCCGGGAGCGGTACAGCGGCTTTCTCGACGTCCTCATCAGCCGCCTGGGCGTGCCCGAGGTGTATCTGCTGGGGCACTCGCACGGCGCGTTCGTGGCCGCTCACCACGCGCTGCACCGGCCCGAGCGGCTCGCCGGCGTGGTGCTCTACGAGGGTGCTCCCGTCACCGGGCCCGAGCACGGGGCCGAGGCGGGCCGCAGGGTGGAGGCGTGGGCGGCGCGGCACGCGGGGCACCCCGGACTGCCCGACGTACTGGCCGCGTTCGGCGCGATGTCCCGCATCTGCGACGACGAGGGAACCGTGGCCGTGGCCCGTGGTGTGCTGCCGTCGTACTTCGCCGACTACTGGGCCGACGAGGCACGGCTGGCTCCGTTCCGGGACGCGATCCGGGCCACGTACATCTCCGGCCTGGACGAGGACCTCACACCCGACGTCATCGACGACCGCGTCGCGCTCAAGGGACTGACCGTGCCCGCCCTGGTCGTGGTGGGCCTGCACGACGTCATCTGCGGTCCGCGCTGGGGCCGCGAACTGCACGAACTGATCCCGGACGCCCGGCTGCTGACGCTGGAGAACAGCGGGCACTTCGGCCATCTGGAGGAGCCCGGGCTCTTCGCGGGCGCCGTGCGCGACTTCGTCCGGAGCACCGGCGCCGGAGAGCCGGACGACCGTCGCCGGCCGACGGGACCTACGGCCACGGCCTGATGACCGGACTCCGCCGTCACGGGGATGGGACGGCGGAGCCGGCACCCCCATTGTTCCCGGTTCAACTTCGCCGCCGCCAGAGGGCGTACCCGGCTCGCGGAGGCGCGGCACACACGTCGCTAGACTCCCCCGCATGTCCGACATCGACGCGATCCGCCGCGCCACCTACATCAGCCTGACGACGTACCGGAAGGACGGCACTCCGGTCGCCACGCCCGTGTGGCAGGTGCCGCGGGCCGACGGCACGGTGCTCGTCGTGACGCCCGCCGACTCGTGGAAGGTCAAGCGGATCCGCAACAACGACGCGGTGACGGTGGCCGTCTGCACCGTGCGCGGCCGCACCGCCCCCGATGCCCCCGTCCTGTCCGGCACCGCGCGCCTCCTCGACGAGGCGGGCACCGCCGACGCGCAGAAACTGCTCGGGAAGAAGTACGTCAGCTCGCGGATCGGCAACGGATTCCTCAAGATCCTCCGCGTCCGCAAGAAGCCCAACATCGGTATCGAGATCACTCTGTGAATGTTCCCTTCTGATCGATTCGATTGATCAAATTCGGGCCGAAGGGCACACGAAAGCGCACGAGTACGCGCGTAAAACGTCTCTGGCTGCCGTTTTGGGCATATGCCATACCGAGTTGCCGTCAACTGCCTAGGGTTCCGGCGGGGGTTGGAGAACCGGCCCTCGCATCCCGTGGAGGAGAACCCGTGACCAATGTGGAAGTGTCCCTCAAGACCCTGCTGACGGAGGTCGAGGGTGCGCTGGGTGCCGCCGTCGTCGACTACACGAGCGGTATGGCGCTGGGCACCCTGGGCGGCGGCAAGGAATTGGACCTGACCGTCGCGGCGGCCGGCAACACCGATGTGATCCGCGCCAAGATGCGCACCATGGAGACGCTCGGCCTCGAGGCCGAGATCGAGGACATGCTCATCACCCTCGGCACGCAGTACCACCTGATCCGCCCCGTCTCCGGGCGGACGGGGAACGGGCTGTTCATCTATCTCGTCATCGACAAGGGCCGGTCGAACCTCGCCATGGCACGGCACCATCTCCGGCGCGTCGAGGAGCAGTTGGACGTCTGAGCCCCGCTCCTTTTTCTTTGCTCACCACTTGAAGACTTCTTCAAGTCTCGATCTCTGCATCCGTCGAACTCTCGGATCCGACGGCCCCCGGCCGGGAAGGATGGGACGGCACAGCGGGCGCGGCGGCGGGCGTGGCCGCCGCTCCGCGTCTCCACACCCGCATCCGCAATCCGAGCCAGGGAAGTGAGCGATCCCGTGCAGGCGCCCCTCTACCAGGTCAAAGCAGAGTTCTTCCGCATGCTCGGGCACCCGGTCCGGATACGTGTTCTGGAACTGCTTCAGAACGGACCGGTATCGGTACGCGACCTGCTGATCGACATCGACATCGAACCCTCGAACCTCTCCCAGCAACTCGCCGTCCTGCGCCGTTCCGGCATCGTCGTCTCCACCCGCGAGGGCGCCACCGTCAACTACGCCCTCGCCGGTGGTGACGTCGCCGAACTCCTGCGCGCCGCCCGCCGCATCCTCACCGAACTCCTCACGGGCCAGAGCGCCCTGCTGGCCGAGCTCCAGGACTCCGAGCTCCCCGGGGATCACGAGCGCCCGGAACACACCGACCGTCCCGGGCAGCCCGCCGCGCACGTCCGCCATTGACAGCATGGGGGCATGACGACGACTCTCGGTGCCTTTGTCCTCGGTACACCCGACCCGCCCGCGCTGGCGGACTTCTACCGGTCCCTGCTGGGCTGGGTGGAGGTGGACCGCCAACCCGACTGGGTCCGGCTGCGTGATCCGGAACGCGAACGCCCCGGTCTCAGCTTCCAGAGGGAGCCCGACCACACCCCGCCCGTCTGGCCCCCGCGCCCCGGCACCCAGCAGATGCAGGCCCACCTCGACATCCAGGTCGACGACCTGGTGGCGGAGACCGAGCGGGCCCGCGCGCTGGGGGCGACGCTCGAGGACCATCAGCCGCAGCGGGACGTACGGGTTCTGCGCGACCCGCACGGTCATCTGTTCTGTCTCTTCCTGCCCGGCGCCTGACCGGCAGCGCTCACCCGGACACGGGTTCCTGGTCGCCGGGGCCGGGCGCGGCGACCTGGGCCACCACGGTGGACAGCGCCTCGCCGAGCGGCAGTTCGACCCGGCCGGCGGCCCAGCGGTCGCCCCGGGTCGGGCCCTGGTTGACGACCAGGACGGGGGTCCCCGCGTCCGCCGCGCGGCGGACGAAACGCAGCCCGGACATGACCGTCAGGGACGAGCCGAGCACCAGCAGCGTGGTGGCGCCGTCGACCATCTCCCGGCATCGCGCCACCCGCTCGGGCGGGACGTTCTCGCCGAAGAAGACGACGTCGGGCTTGAGGACTCCGGTGCCGCAGGCCCTGCACGGCACCAGCCGGAACTCGCGCACCGCCTCCTCGGGCAGTTCCACGTCACCGTCCGGGTTGACCCGCGCGGCCCGGTGCCGCTCGGCGACCGCCTCGAACCCCGGGTTGGCCTGCCGCAGCCGCTGGTCGAGCTCCGCGCGGGTGCTGGTGCGGCCGCAGTGCAGGCACACCACCCGGCTCAGGCTCCCGTGCAGCTCGACGACGTGGCGCGCGCCGGCGGCCTGCTGGAGTCCGTCGACGTTCTGCGTGATCACTCCGGTGACCAGGCCGGCGCGGCTCAGCGCGGTGACCGCCCGGTGCCCGGCGTTCGGCCGGGCCCGGGTCATGGCACGCCAGCCGAGCTGGCTGCGGGCCCAGTACCGCTGCCGGGCCTCCTCGCCGCCGAGGAAGTCCTGGTACGTCATCGGGGTGTGCCGGCGCAGTGAGCCGTGCTCGCCGCGGTAGTCCGGGATGCCCGACTCGGTGGAGAGGCCCGCGCCGCTCAGCACCACGACGCCACCCGCCCGGACGGCGTCGACGACGGCCGACAGGTCGGTCGTGGGCGCGGGCAGATCGCCGGTGGGCTCCCAGTTCAGCGTAGGTCTGATCCGCATGCCTGCCAGCGTACGCAGCCCGGCCGGCCGGGCTGCGTCAGGTGCCGGTCAGAGCGCGGCAGGCCATCTGGAGGGCCAGCCGGTAGCTCGCGTCGTCCAGGTCGATGCCGAGGCGGTCGCGGACCTGGTGCAGCCGGGCGCCGACGGTGTTGCGGTGCAGGCCGAGGGCGCGGGCCGTGGCGGCGGCCGAACCGCCGCTCTCCAGGTAGACCCGCAGCGTCGTCAGCAGATGGGCGTGCTCGGGGTCGCGCAGCGGGGCGAGTGCCGTCTCGGCGAAGGCGCGGGTGATGTCGGACTGCTGCCAGGCGGCCAGCAGCTGGCCCACGCCGAGTTCGTCGGTGTGCTCCACGGCGGGGCGGAACTCCCGCGCGGCGGCGAGGCGGGCGGCGTTGCGGGCCTCGGTCAGCGTGTCCGCGAGGCCGCCCGGCCCCTGGTGCGGTCGGCCGATTCCGGCGACGAGGCGCCGTCGCACGGGCAGTTCGGCGAGGGCCCTGCGCACGTCGCGCAACAGGCTGCGCGGGTCGTCGGTGGCGGGCCTGCGGGTGCTGCTGGCCCACAGGTCCCAGGCGGCGTCGTCCTCGGCGACGGCCTGCACCGTGAGCCCGTGCCGGGCGAGCGCCGCGACCAGCGCCGTGACGAAGGTGTCGGGGCCGTCGCCTGCGGGGGTCCGCTCGGCGCGGACGAAGAGCCCCAGGTGCCAGTCCTCCAGGCGCCAGCCGAGGGCCACGGCCCGCTCCACGGTCTCCCGGCTGACGCTGGACCGGCCGGTGACGACATCGGTGAGCAGCCGGCGGCGGGCGGCCCGGTCGTGGTCGGCGCGGGTGCGGGCGCCCGCGAGCCAGGACCGGACGAAGGGTTCGAGCACGGCCAGGCCGAGGGCGATGGTCTCGGCGCGGCTGTCGTCGACGCCGTCCACGGGACACAGCAGCCAGGCCGGGACCGGTGCGGCGCCGCCCGGCCGGTGCCCGGCGTGCACGGGGTGGGCGAGCAGCCGGGCGGTGCGCTGCGGGACGGCGAGTTCGGGGCGCAGGGTGTCCGGCGGCACCGGGTCGCCGAGGATCGCGGCGCCGTCGGGGGTGACCAGGCTGATGTCGGCGGTGAGGACGGAGCGGGCCGCGACGATGAGGTCCGGGCCTTCGGTGTGGTGGGCGAGGCGGCGCACCAGGGTCTCGACGGTGCGGGCCCGCGCCACCTCGGGCGCGCGCACCCGCAGCGTGAGGTCGAGGGCGAGGCGGAACGGGTCGTCGGTCGGCACCCACAGCACGGGGATGCGCAGCCGGTCGGCGAGCCGGACGGCCGAGAGGGGCGGCCGGTCGGTGTCGTCCACGGTCACGCAGAGCGCGGCCGCACCGGCCTCCTGCGCGCGGCGCACCAGCGCGTCGAGCCGGTAGGCGGGGGCGGCTTCGCGGGCATCGCAGATCACGAGGTGCCCGGCGATCGCGTCGAGGGCGCCCTGGTAGGCGATGACGTCGGTGACGGGCCGGTCGAGACCGGCATGCCCGGCCAGGGTGCGGGCGGTGCGCAGCAGCGGATCGGCGAGCAGGTCGGCGACCGTGGGAGCGGCGCTCATACCGGGCTCCCTACTCGGGTCGTCTCGGCGGGGCACTCGCACGGGAGTGGTACGGCTGGGTGTCGTGCGGTGCGCAGCTGACGACACCCTCTCCCCGACCGAACCGCCTCGGCCCACCGCCCGGCGGGAAAGGCCACGGGCTGACCGGCACGCAGCGGACGACACCCGCCCAGGGCGGCGCTCCCGCACCGGACCGCCTCGGCCCACCGCCCGGCAGGAGGGGCCACAGGCTGACCGGCACGCAGCGGACGACACCCGCCCAGGACGGCGCCCATACCGAGGCTCCCCGACCGGACCGCCTCGGCCCACCGCCCGGCGGAAAGGGCCACCGGCTCACCGGCACGCAGCGGACGGCACCCGCTCAGGACGGCGCTCATGCCTGGCTCCCCGACTCGCGCCGACGGCCCCAGCCGGGCGGGGCCGTCCGGTGGGGGGCGGGGGCCAAGTTGAGGCCGAAGGCCTCGGGGCCCACCAGGGCTGCGGCCTCGGCGGGCCAGTCGTACAGGGCGGGCAGGGCCAGCAGGGCGAGGTGCTGGCCGGTGCGGAGCTGGTCGGCGCGCAGGGGGCGGCGTCCGCTGGGGTCGACGGCGGTGACGATCCGCGGGCAGGCGGCGCGGGTGACGCCGTCGACGGTGACGGCCAGGTACTCGTCGAGGAGGTCGACGCGGACGACGGCGCCGGTGCGCCGGTCGGTGAGCGTGGCCCAGCCGGGACTCAGGTCCTGGCGCGGGACGATCTCCTCGGTGCGGCCGACCGCGAGCAGTTCGGCGTCGAGGGCGGCGGCGAGGTCGTCGGGGGTGGTGCGGTGGTCGTCGGCGGCGGCGAGGAAGCGCTCGCCGAGGCGGAGGCAGGCGCTCACCGATCCCCGTACGCCGATCCGGGCGAGGGTCGCGGCGGGCAGCGGGTGCAGGGCGACGGCGGCGGCTCCGCCAAGGGCCAGGACGTTGGCGCGGAGCAGGGGTTCGACGCGGCGGGGCGCGCAGTCCCGGACGACGACGGTGTCGCCGCCGGGGCCGACGAGGGCGAGGGGGTGGGTGGGCAGGCCGTGCAGGGCGGCGACGGTCTGGTCGATGCGCGGGAAGGCACGGCCCATGAGGTCGCCGTCGACGAGCGGCAGGCCGAGGCGGGCCGCGGCGACGCCCGCGATCAGCGCGTTCAGGCCGCCCACCTCGATGACGCCGACCGCGCCCGCGGGCCGCCCGGTCACGTCGGTGACGGTGCGGACGGCGCGGACGAAGTCGTCGGGGTCGGCGAGGCGCTCGGCGAGGACGTCGGGAGCGCCGCCCTGGCCTACGTGCACCACGAGGGTGTCCGGCGGCAGGGCGGCGGCGGGGGTCAGCGTGACGGGCGTCCGGTCGAGTTCGCGGCGCAGGAGCAGCGCCCCGGTGTCGACCTCTCCGCCGCCGCCCGAGCCGAGCAGCTGGGCGCCCACGGCCAGCGCGGGCAGCCGCGCGGACGTGAGCGTGCGCTGCGGCGCGGGGGCGGTCGGCGGGGTGGTCACGCTTCGATCATCACACTTCGGCGGCGGGCAGCGGCACGTAGGTGTGGTCGTAGCCGAAGTAGCCGGGTCCGGCGAGGGCCAGGCCCTCGGGGGTGCGCCAGCGCGGGTCGCAGGGCACACCGAGGACGCTGACCCGCAGCCCGTAGCGGAGCGTCTCGGTGGTGACCGGTTCGCCGGAGTCGGTGTCCAGGACGCAGATCAGGTCGGGCACGCTGACCACCACGTTTCCGTCGTGCGTGGCGACCAGGTTCTCGTTCTGGAAGGACAGCTCCAGGGTGGATCCGCTGTCCTGGGCGAGTCCGGCGAGGCGGGCGGTGCCGCGGGCGAAGCCGCCGGTGGTGGTGCGCTGCACGTCGGCGACCTTGCCCGTGAAGACCAGGCGCCCGCCGAGGGTGGCGGCAGCGGCGGCGACCGGGTCGTCGTGGCCCTCGCGGGCCTCGCGGATGGCGCGGCCGACCCGCTCGCACAGGGTGAGGGTGCCGGGGACCAGGTGGTCCTTGGCCTGTCGTCCGGTCAGCGCGTAGAGGCTGACGGCGGCGCTGCACCCCATCTCGACGGTGGCCGCGCGGGCCAGTCGCTCGGCCCAGGCGTTGCCGTCGGTGCGCAGCGCGACGGAGTTGCCGCGCTCGTCGGCCAGGGCCATCGGGGAGGCCGATATCCCGCCGAGGGTGGGCAGCAGCATCTGGAGTTCGGGGAAGGCGCGGCCCATGCCGTCGGCGTCGATGAGCGGCACCCCGGCCTCGGCGGCGGCGACGAACGGGGACATCGAGTTCAGTCCGCCCGCCTCGATGGAGACGGTGTGGGTGGCGCGCGTGCCGAGAAGATCCTCCAGGGCGCGCATCGCGCCGAGGATCTCGTCGCCCGAGGGCAGCTTCTCCAGCATGACGGTGGGGGCGCCCATGAACGCGGTGGGGATCACCACGGCGTCGTCGTCGACCTCGTCGACGTCGAGGAGGGTGACGGGCCCGTGCTGCTTGAGCGCCTGCTCGGCCAGGAGCCGGCCGACGAACGGGTCGCCGCCTCCGCCGGTGCCGAGGACGGCGGCGCCGCGCGCCAGGTCGGGCAGATTGTCGGCGGTGATCTCACGCATCGTGGCCTCCCAGGCTCAGCTCTCCGACGGCCTTGACGCGGATCCGGGTCGCGTTGCCCGGCAGGTAGGCCAGTGGTACTTCCTCGATGTCGACGATCTCGACGGAGCCGGGGCGGGCACCGGCGGCGACGGCGCGCTCGACGGCCTCCTGGCGGGCCTCGTCGAGGACCGTGTCGCGGGCCTGCGGCACGACCGAGTAGACCCGGTCGACCTCGCCGCCGACCTGGGCGATCGCCGCGCCGATGGCGTTGGCGACGGCGAAGTGGTCGGGGCGCACCACGCTGGAGGCGCCTTCGAGGTTGTCGGGTACGAGGATGCTGCCGCCGCCGACGGCGACGACGGGGACGGGTTCGGCGGAGGCCCGCATCCGGTCGACGACCTCGGCGAGGCGGTCGTCGACCTCGCGCAGCGCCGCGTCGACCACGGACTTCTCCAGGTGGGCGACGAGCGACGGGTCGCCGACCTCGGCGCGTCCGCCGGCGACGGCGATGTCGGTGGCGGTCAGCCGGGTGCCGCCGAAGACGAGGGCCTCCTGGCCGAGCCGGTAGCCGACGCTGGCCGGGCCGACGGCGATACCGGACGCGCCGTGCACGACGTGGCTGCCGCCGCCGATGCCGATGGAGAGCACGTCGGGCATCCGGAAGTTGGTCTGCACGCCCGCGACCTGTACGTCGGTGGAGGCTTCGCGGGGGAAGCCGTTCTGCAGGATGCCGACGTCGCTGGTGGTGCCGCCGATGTCGACGACGGCGCAGGACGGCAGCTTGGACAGGAACGCGGCGCCGCGCATCGAGTTGGTCGGCCCCGAGGCGAAGGTGGCCACCGGGTAGCGGCGGGCGTAGTCGACGTCCATGAGGGTGCCGTCGTTCTGGCTGAGGAACACCGGGGCGCTGATGCCCGCGTCGGCGACGGTGCGGGTCAGTCCGGTGGCGACCTGGTCGGCGAGGCCGCGCAGGGCGGCGTTGACGACGGTGGCGTTCTCCCGGCCGAGCAGGCCCATCCGGCCGATCTCGTGGGAGAGGCTGACGGGGGCGCCGGGCAGCTGCTCGCCGATGATCTCGGCGGCGCGGGTCTCGAACTCGGCGTTGACCGGCGAGAACACCGAGGACAGGGCGAACGAGGTGGCGCCCGCGGCGACGGCCCGGTCCAGGACCTCGCGGAACTCGGCCTCGTCGAAGTCGGCGATGGGGCTGCCGTCGTACTCGTGGCCGCCGTGGCACAGGTAGCTGTGCCCGCCGATGGCGGCGACGAGGCGTTCGGGCCAGGCGACCAGCGGGGGCAGCGCGCGGGTGGCGGGCAGTCCGAAGCGGATGGCGGCGGTCGGGGCGAGGCGTTCGCCCTCGACGAGCGCGTTGATGAAGTGGGTGGTGCCGATCATCACGGCGTGCACGGCGGCGGGGTCGAAGCCGGTGGCCGCGCGCAGGTCGCGCAGCGCGGTGACGATGCCGCCGGTGACGTCGGCGGTGGTGGACGCCTTCACGGCGCCCAGCACCCGGTCGCCGTCGATCAGGACGGCGTCCGTGTTGGTGCCGCCCACGTCGATGCCGAGTCGGAGCATGGCGGGGTCCTTTCTCTTGCGGGTCCTGGCGCCGGGGCGCCCGGGGTCAGACAGAAGGCTGTTCGGCGGCGCGGACCGCGGAGGTCTGCGCGGGCGTGTCCTGGTCGGTGGGCACGGTGCCCACCCCGCGCACCAGGCCGAGGCGGGCCGCCGCGAGGTAGAGCACGAGGGCGACGACGATGGAGTTGATGGACGGCAGGCCCCAGTCGACGTACTTCCCCACGACGGCGGCGACTGCCCACACGACGAGGCCGGCCGGCACCCAGGCGGGCGCGTCGGCGGGCAGGGTGCCGGAGGGGCGGGTCGCGTCGAGCGCGGGACGCCAGGTCCGGGTCGCGAAGTACTCGGCGACCATGATTCCGGCGATCGGCGGGAAGAGCACGCCCAGCAGGTTGAGGAAGCCGCTGAAGCTGTCGAGGACGCCCAGGGCGCCGAGGACGGAGCCGAGGACGCCGACGACGACGGTGACGGCGGCCCGGTTGAGGCGGCGGCCGAAAGTACGGTCGGCGAAGGTGACGATGCCGAGCGAGGCGGCGTACAGGTTCCAGTCGTTCACCTTGATCGTGGCGGCCACGATGACGAGGGTGCCCAGGAACCCGGAGGTGGACGTGACGATGGCGATGACGTCGTTGGTGCGCAGGGCGAGGGCGAGGAGCACGCCGATGAGGCCGATGACGTACTCGCCGACGGTGATGCCGAGGACGGTCTGCTTGACGACGTCCTTGCCGGTGCGGTTGAAGCGGCTCATGTCGGGGGTGATGACCGCCCCGACGATGAAGCCGCCCGCGACGAGCGTGGTGCCCTGGAGCAGGGAGAGCGGCGGGCCGGCGGGCTGGGCCGAGGTCAGGGCGCCCAGGTCGTGCCGGGACAGCTCGACGGCGATCGACCAGCCGGCCAGGACGAGGAAGGCGGGGACGGTGATGTACGCGGCCCAGGCCATCGAGCCGACGCCGTAGACGACGACGGCGGTGATGATCAGGCCGACCACCAGGGCCCAGCCCCAGGCGGGGAGGACGCCGACGAGGTCGACGAGGCCGTCGGCGGAGACGGCGTTCTGGATGCCGAACCAGCCGACGGCGCTGATGCTGATGGCCAGGCCGATCAGCGCGGCCCCGTTCGCGCCGAAGCCGGTCCAGCGGGCGAGGAGCGACGTGGACAGGCCCTCGCGCTGGCCCGCGATCCCGGTGAAGATCGTCATGATCTCCAGGATGACCGCGCCGAGCGTGATGGCGAGGACGGCGTTCCAGAACGTCATGCCGAAGCCGAGGGTGGCTCCGATGAGGAAGCTGGCCAGGGTGGAGAGCTGGCCGAAACGCTGGGTGGCGACCGAGAACCAGTGGAAGCGGGCCGTCGGGGGGACGCGGCCGAGCGCGTGGTCGTCGTGTCCTGAGGTGGACGCCATGGGGACTCCAGGGGGGGCAGGCAGGCGGGGACAGGGAGCGAACGGCCGGCGCGGTGTGCGGTGGGGTGAGGTTAGGCCGCGACGCCGGGCGGGTCACCGTGCACATGGCACGGCCTGCCGGGTGTGGCAGTGCGTCGTGCACAGCCGCGGTTCCGGCCGGGCGCCGGGCAGCACGCGGGGGCGGTGCGGGTCGCCCTGCCCGGCGGGCACGGCTGTGCACGGTGCACGTTGTGGCGGCGGTGCGGGGCGGCCGAGGGTGTGCGCACGTCCTTGTCACCCCTGGAGGTGCTGTGAAGCTCACGGTCGTGCTGCCCGTCATCACCGACGCGTTCACCGAGGAAGTCCGCCGGGAGGTCGCCGCGTGGGCGGCGCCCGGCACCGAGATCGACGTCCGGCGCATCGCGCGCGGCACCGCGTCCATCGAGTCCGAGTACGACGAGGCGCTGGCCGGTCCCGGCATCCTCGACGCCGTCCGCGAGGCGGAGCGGGACGGCGCCGACGCCGTCTTCGTCAGCTGCTTCGGCGACCCCGGTGTGCACGCGGCACGGGAGATCGTCGACATACCGGTGGTCGGCGGGTTCGAGCCGGCGGTGCTCACGTCGCTCGCCCTGGGTGAGCGCACCGGTGTGATCACGGTGCTGCCGAACGTCCTGCCGATGCTGCACGGGCTGGTGCGCCGCTACGGCCTGTCCGAGCGGGTCGGATCGATCCGCGTCGTCGACATCCCGGTGCTCGACCTGGATCCGGGCGAGCGGCTGCTGGACGGTCTCGCCGAGCAGGCCCGGGCGGCGGTCGCGGCCCGCGAGGCCGATGTCGTCGTCCTCGGCTGCACCGGCATGCTCGGGGTGGCCGCCGCCCTCCAGGAGCGGCTGGCGCAGGACGGTAGTTACGTGCCGGTCGTGGATCCGACGGGCGCCGCCGTGATGTGGCTGGAGTCGCAGGTGCGTCTCGGGGTACGACCCAGCCGGACGACGTACATGCCGCCGCGCGCCGTGGACCGCGTCGGCTGACCGCCGCCGAGCACCCTCGACCGCCCGCGTCACCTGGAGAAGTCCATGTCTTTCGATGCAGCCGCGCTGCGTGCGCAGATGCCCGCCCTGAAGTCCGGTTCCGCCCGGTTCGACGCGCCGGGCGGGACACAGACCCCGCAGCCGGTCGTGGACGCGATCGCGGCGGCGATGACCGCGCCGCTGGCGAACCGGGGCCGCGCCACGGAGGCCGAGCGCAACGCGGACCGGATCGTGGTCGAGGCGCGGGAGGCGCTCGGGGACCTGCTGGCCACCGCGCCGGAGACGGTCGTGTTCGGCCGCAGCGCCACCCAGCTCGCCTACGACCTGTCCCGGATGCTGGCCAAGACCTGGCAGCCCGGTGACGAGGTGGTGGTGACACGGCTCGACCACGACTCCAACATCCGGCCCTGGGTGCAGGCGGCCGAGGCCGTGGGCGCGACGGTGCGCTGGGCGGACTTCGACCCGGACTCGGGCGAGCTGCGGCCCGAGCACATCGAGGCGGTGCTGTCCCCGCGGACCCGGCTGGTCGCGGTGACCGCCGCGTCGAACCTGATCGGCACCCGCCCCGACCTGCCCGCCGTCGCCGCGCTCGTGCACGGTGCGGGCGCGCTGCTGCACGTGGACGCGGTGCACTACGCCGCTCATGGCGCCGTCGACGTCGCGGCGCTCGGCGCGGACACCCTGGTCTGCTCGCCGTACAAGTTCCTCGGCCCGCACCTGGGCGTCCTCACCGGGCGGGCCGACCTGCTGGAGACACTGCGCCCGGACAAGCTGCTGCCGTCCAGCGACGCGGTGCCCGAGCGCTTCGAACTGGGCACGCTGCCCTACGAGTTGCTGGCGGGCGCGCGAGCCGCCGTGGATCTGCTCGCGGGGCTCGACCCGCGGGCGCGGGGCAGCCGCAGGGAGCGGATCGTCGCCTCCTTCGCCGCGCTGGAGACCCACGAGCACACGCTGCGCACCCGCCTCGAGGACGGGCTCGCCGCACTGCCCGGCGTCACGGTGCGTTCGCGGGCCGCGGACCGCACGCCCACCCTGCTGTTCACCGTGGAGGGCCGGGAACCCGCCGACGTCTCGCGTCATCTGGCCGAGCAGGGTGTGGACGCGCCGGCCGGTTCGTTCTACGCCGTGGAGGCGGCCCGGCGGCTCGGACTGGGCGACCGGGGCGGTGTCCGCGTGGGGCTCGCGCCCTACACCGACGAGGAGGACGTCGACCGGCTCCTGTCGGCGCTCGCCGGCCTCACCGCGTAGCCCGCGCCGCCGGTCCGCTCGCCGATCGGTGGTCCGCGGGCGGGTCCGCGCACGGTCACGCCGGGTTGTCGATCCCGGTCACGACGGGCGGTCCCAGCGGCGCGTCGTTGTCGTCGAAACCGGCCGCGCGCAGCGCCTGCGCGGCCAGTTCTCCGGCCTGGGCGCGGGCCTGTGCGCTCGCGTCGGCGGTCACTTCGAGGCGCATGCTGAACGTGTCGTCGTCGTTGACGGTGAGCAGGTCCAGGTCCTCCTCGCGGCCCAGCTCGGTGCGGTGCGGGTCGGCCTCCCGCAGGTGCCGCTCGACCTGGGCTCTCACCTGGGCGTCCGCGGTCCGCACGAAGGTGCCGGGGATCGTGATGACGAAGGTCGTCATGTGCGCTGCTCCTGTCTGTGCCGTGGCTCGGCTGCCGTGTCGAGTCTGCTTCCCCGGGTTGCCCCGCTCACTCGGGCCACTCAGCTGCGGTGCCGCCGCGGGTCCAGTCCAGGAGGCGGTCCGCGGGCCAGGTCGTCACCACGCGGTCGGCGGGTACGGCGCACTCCTCGGCCCGGGCGCAGCCGAGCACCTGCCAGTCGAGCTGGCCCGGCGCGTGCGCGTCGGTGTCGACCGCGAACAGGGTGCCCGCCGCGACGGCGCGCCGCAGCAGCCGGCGCGGCGGGTCGAGCCGTTCGGGGCGGCTGTTGATCTCGACCGCGGTGCCCGCCTCAGCACAGGCGGCGAACACCGCGTCGGCGTCGAAGACCGACTCGGGGCGGCCGCGGCCGGTGACGAGGCGGCCGGTGCAGTGTCCGAGGACGTCCGCGTGCGGGTCGCGCACGGCGGCGATCAGGCGGCGGGTCATGGTGGCGGCGTCCATCCGGAGTCTGGAGTGGACGGACACGACGACCACGTCGAGCCGGTCCAGCAGTTCGGGCTCCTGGTCGAGGGAGCCGTCGTCGAGGATGTCGCACTCGATGCCGGTCAGCAGCCGGAACGGCGCCCAGCGGGCGTTGAGTCCGGCGATCACGTCGAGCTGTTCGCGCAGCCGTTGCGGGGAGAGTCCGCGGGCCACGGTCAGCCGTGGCGAGTGATCGGTGAGCACCGCCCACTCGTGGCCGAGGTCGCGCGCCGCGCGGCCCATCTCCTCGATCGGGCTGCCGCCGTCGGACCAGTCGGAGTGCAGATGGCAGTCCCCGCGCTGCAGCGCCCGCAGCCGGGTGCCGGCGCCGTCCGGCACGAGGGGGGTCAGGGCCGCCTCCTCCAGTCGGGACAGGTACTCGGGCACCTCGCCGGCGACCGCCGCGCGGATCACCTCGGCGGTGGTGGGGCCGATTCCCCTGAGCGCTTCCAGGGTGCCGTCGGCGGCGCGGCGCGCCGTCTCGTCCGGGCCCCGGTCGGCGATCACCCGGGCCGCGGTGCGGAAGGCGCGTACACGGTAGGTCGGGGCGCGATCGCGCTCCAGGAGGAACGCGATCCGCTCCAGGGCCTGCGGAGGGCGCATGGTCACCTCCGGCCCGGCCGTTGCGTCCGCGGACTCGCCGTCATCCGTCCAGCGTCGCTCAGCCCGCGCCGCCGGGCACCTCGGCGGCCCGGCGCAGCAGCTGTCCGATCTCGGGGCGGACGACGTCGTGGTGGCCGCTCAGGGGCCGGTCGGCGGTGCGGATCAGCTCGGAGGCGTCGATGTTCAGGTAGGGCATGCGCCGCAGGTCCTGCTTCCCCATGTCGTCCAGGCACACCGGGGGCGGCCCGTCGAGGCCCTGGACGCCGTCGAAGCCGAGCGCGCCCCATTTGCGGGCGATCGACGTCAGGTCGGCGGAGTCGCCGATCATCTGGGCGGAGAGCGGGTACAGCACGCCGAGGTGGAAGTCGAGGTGGGAGAACGTGCAGAACAGCGGCCCCCGGACCAGGCGTTGCAGGTTCCACAGCGCGCCGTGGCCCGAGACCTGCTGGGGCAGGCTGTCGGCGAACGCGAAGTGCGACATCTCGGCCTGGAGAAGCGTGAGAGAGGACAGCAGGACCGGATCCGCGCCGCCGCTCTCCAGGCCGCGCAGCGCGAATCCGGCCAGCCGGGCGCCGAGGCCGTGCCCGACGAGGTGCAGCCGCACCTCGGAGTCCTCGGCGAGGCCGGGCAGGACGGGACCGAGGCCGAGTTCCCCGATGAATCCGGCGCGGCGGCGCAGCATGTGGCGTACGACCTGGCGGAAGAGTTCGTGGGCGCCGTTCCACAGCTCGGCGTGGCCGGTGCGGGCCCGCTCCCCCAGCGGGCCGCCGGAGGAGACCGTGCCGGCGCGGGCCACCCGTTCGCTCAGCGGCCTGGCGGGGCGCGGACCGGCGACCCGGACCTCGGCGATGGTGCCCTCCTCGGACGCGTCGGGCCCCTTCCGCCCGTCCTCGTGCCGGGCCGGCCGCGCGGGCCGCGTGTCCCCGGCCCGGCGCAGGTCGTCGAGCGCGCCCGCGAACTCGACGCACATGGTCCGGGTGTCCTCGAAGAGCATGAGGGGGTCGGACTGCGGCATGATCTCGCCCTCGGTGTCGGCGGCGAACGGGGCCACCGGGTCCTGCAGCGGGACCTCCGCCAGGCGGCGCAGTTGCGAACCGAAGTCGTCGAAGGCGGTCTCGTGGTCGGGGCGGTCCCGCAGCAGGGCGACGATCTCCGTCAACTCGGCCTCGTGACCGGGCAGCTGACGCACGAGGTCGTCCAGTGTCTCCCGGCCGGCCTCGGCGCCGTCCGGCCGCTGTACGCCGGGCAGGTCCTCGTCGCGGAAGCAGAGCGACGGCCAGCGCACGCCGAGCATGCCGGCCCGGCCGGGCGCGTCCTGCCAGGCCTCGGCGAGCATGCCGCGGTACGCGCCGTCGACGGCGGCGCCGACCGCATCGTCGTTGTGGGCGCCGTGGACCACGACGTACAGATCGCGGACACCGGTGTCCCGCACGGCCGCACGCACCCGGTCCACGGAGCCGGGCTCGAGCGCGGCCCCGCCGTCGAATCGCAGGGTGCCGAGATCGTGGAATGCGGCCGGTTGCGGCATGACTCACTCCCGTGGGGCGCCGCCCGTCGCGGCGAGGTCCGGGAAGCGGGCCGGAGTGCCCGCTTCGCAAGGCACTCCGCCTTCCCGCCGCGCCGCCCGGCACGCACCGCGCGACGCCGATGTACGGCGTTTCTACGCCACGCATGCCGCTCGCAGCAGACACCGGGAGGGACGTGGCCCGCCCGGCGGACACGGCGCCCTGCGCGGTGGCGGCGCGTGGGCGCGGGAGGGGCACCCTGCCGGAATCCGCGGCGCGGCCGTCAGCGACCGGCATGCGGAGGGGGATCGGGTCGCGGTGTGGGTCCTGCCCGGCCCCAGTGGGCTCGACGCCGACCACCCTCCCCAGGCGGCCCGCCGTCCGTCTCCGCCGCGCCTCAGCGGCCCCGGTTGTTGTCCTGCACGACGCTCTGGGCGCGGGCCAGGGCCTCCTCGGCGGAGAGTCCCGCGTCGCAGACGATCGTCACCACGCTGCCGTCGTCCAGCGGCACACTGCGCATCTCCACACCCAGCAGTCCCGCGCGCTGCGGCTCGTCCTCGGGCATCAGGGCACCTCCTCGTCGACAGGTGCCCCAGGCTAGGACGGAACGGGCGCGGGGCCGGGACGCGGGGTCCGCGCGTCACACGATCGAAGCCCGGCACTGCGGCAGACGCCATCGCGTCAAGCCGACGCGCCGGTGGTGCGGAACCGGGCGCGGTACTCCGACGGCGCCACGCCCAGCGCCCGCTGGAACGCCCGGCGCATGGACTCAGCCGAGCCGAACCCGGCGCTCCGCGGGGTGGCGGGCGCTGAACTGCGACTGACCACCCGGCGTGATCCATCTCGCGAGTGACGAAAGGTGTGGATCCTGTCAGCGGGGTAGTGGGGCATGACAGCCCGTACGGTACGAAGGGAGACACACCCCCATGAGTCTGCAGAGCACTCCGAAGTACACCGTCCCCGGCCTCACGGTGGACCAGGCCGGAGAGCTGATCGAGATTCTCCAGATGCGCCTGCACGCGCTCAACGATCTGCACCTCACGCTGAAGCACGTGCACTGGAACGTCGTCGGCCCGCACTTCATCGCCGTCCACGAGATGATCGACCCGCAGGTGGACAAGGTCCGCGCGATGGCCGACGACGTCGCCGAGCGCGCGGCCGCCCTCGGCGGGGTCAGCCAGGGCACGCCCGGCGCGCTCGTGGCCGCCAGGACCTGGCAGGACTACAGCGTGGGCCGGGCGGACGCCATCGCCCATCTCGGGGCGCTCGACGTCGTCTACACCGGGATCATCGAGGACCTGCGCAAGGCGGTCGCGACGGCCGGAGGCATCGACGCGGCCACGGAGGATCTGCTGATCGGCCAGCTGCGCGACCTGGAGCAGTTCCAGTGGTTCGTCCGCGCGCACCTGGAGACGGCGGGCGGTTCGCTGCGCACCGGCTCGGCCGACACGGAAGCGGAAGCGGCGCACCGAGCCGTCAACTGACCGCCCACCAGGGCACGTTCGCGAGTGAATCAGGTCACGTCGAGCACGCCGTGTGCATGGACGGTGACAGGCGGGGCATGGGGAGGTACCGCCCCCCGAACGAGAGCAGGCCTTCCATGCTGATGCCCGACGCCACGTTCGTCCGTACGCTGCTGAGCCGCTACGCCGACCTGCAGATGCGGCACTGCGAGCGTCCGTCGCAGGAGTTGCGCTGGCAGCTGGACGACGTGACCTACACGCTGTGCGTCTGCACCGGGACCCGCACCATCCGCGACGCGCTCGCCGCCGCCGACCTGGTCCTGGAGCAGGCCGCGGCGCGCGGGTCCGACGAACCGCAGGCCGCGTGAGCACGACGGGCACCAGGCCTGTTTGAGCCGGACCGACGGGGGCACTCGGAGTGAGGCCCCGACGTTCGAGCCGCGGGGTCCGATGAGCTGGGGGCGCGTCCTGGGACGAGGACGCGCCCCCGTTGTCATGGCGTACGGACGGTCCTGGTCGCACCGTCAGCGGCAGGAACACGCAGGGGCCGCCCAACTCCTCCCTGCCGGGGGGGACGTTGGGCGGCCCCTTGCACGTCAGACGCGGCCGCCGGTCAGTCGCGTGAGCGGACCCTGGCTGCCGCGCTCCGCCCGGCGTCCGGCCGCATAGGAGCCCGCGACCAGGGCCGTGGCACCGGCCGTCACACCGGCGGCGACGATCTTGCGGTGCTTGATCACGGCCCAGGCCGTCGTCGCGGCCGAGACGGCGTGTCCCGCGGCCGTCGTCGCGGCGGAGGCCGCCTGGCCCGCCGCCGATGTCACGGTGGAGCGGGCGCTGTCCAGCGCGGCGGTCGCGGTGGTCGCCGCGTCCGCTCCCTGGGATCCCGCCGTACGGGCCGCGCGGCCCGCGCCCGCACCGGCCGACTCCGCCTTGGCCGCGGTCTTCTCCGCGGTCTTCTTCGCTGCCTTCGCCGCGGCCGGCTGTGCCGTCCTGTTGGTCCGTGCGGCTGTCTCTCCGTTGCCCTGTGTATTCGCCATGGTGTGCGAATTGCCGGATCCGGCCGGGACAAACAGCGGGACCGCTCCCAGGGTTCCGCCGGGCCCGTCGGCCGCCCCGCATGGCGGTGGTCCGGCCGGTGGACGACGATGGGCACAGGCCGAAGCGAAGGAGCAGGCATGGCTCAGGACAACCCCGACTACCGGCCCGTGGTCTTCCGGGACAAGGCCGCCGGCTACGCGTTCTTGACCCGGTCCACGGCACGGACCGACGCGACGATCGAGTGGGACGACGGGGAGACCTATCCCGTGGTCGACGTGGAGATCTCCGCGGAGAGCCATCCCTTCTACACGGGGAAGGCGCGCACCGTGGACACGGAGGGGCGCGTCGCGGCGTTCGAGCGCCGCTACGGCAAGGACGAGGGCTGACGGCCGGCCCCGGGCATCCGCCCGGGGCGGCGCGGGCTCATACCGGCACGGCCGTGGAGCGGCCCAGGTACCAGACCGGCCCGGGGTCGGGAACGTCCAGCAGCCGGAAGTCCAGCCGGTCGTAGAACGCCCGGGCCGCCGTGTTCGCCCGCACCATGCACAGGTGGACGGCCGGCACACCCCGCTCGTGCAGCGCGCCCAGGAGCGTGCGCATCAGAGTGCGGCCGTATCCCCTGCCCTGCCAGTGCGGGAGCAGATCGATGTGCAAGTGCGCCGGGAACGCGGCGAGTTCGGCACTGACCATGCGTTCGGGCGTGTGCAGCAGCCCGATCATCTCGTCGCTGGGCGTCCGGGCCGCGCCGACGACCGGCGGGTAGCGGCCCGCCACCCCGGGCAGCCACTCGGTGCGGAAGCGGGCGGCGAACTCGGCGGTGTCGGGGACGCCCAGGACGTATCCGACGGCCGTTCCCCCGCCGTCGTCCAGGACGAAGGCGAAGTCGGGCTCCAGATGCACGTAGGGGTAGGCGAATATCGTCGGCATCAGTTCGCGGTCGGGGTAGAGCGCGGTCGAGTCCTGCCCCTGATGGGCCGTCATGACGCAGATGTGGCCCACCGTTTCCCGGTCGGACGGCCGGTAGGGGCGGACGAACGGAGTGTTCTTCATGCGCCGCACCCTGCCACGATGGGAGCGCTCCCGCACCGGATTCCCGAGGTCTCCCCGGCCGCGGGGAAGAACCCGTCCACACGCCCGCCACTCCGACGGTCCACACCTGCCCGGTGTAGGGCCCGCGCACCGGGTAGGGCTCATCCGCACGACCGTCACCACCATGAGGAGCAGCCCGTATGCAGATCGATCTGGCCGGACGGACCGCGCTGGTCACCGGCTCCACCCAGGGGATCGGAGCAGCGATCGCCACCGGACTCGCCCGGTCCGGAGCCCGCGTCGGCATCAACGGCCGTACGCGGGAGCGGGTCGAGGAGGCCATCGAGCGGATCGGCGCCGACGCCCCCGGCGCGGAGCTCGTGCCGGTGGCGGCCGACGTCGCCACCGACGAGGGCGCCCGGCAGGCGGCCGAGGCACTGCCCCGGGTCGACATCCTCGTCAACAACCTCGGCATCTTCGACTCGGCCGACCCGCTGGAGATCAGCGACGAGGAGTGGCGCCGCTACTTCGAGGTGAACGTGCTGGCGGCGGTCCGGATGATCCGTCAGTACCTGCCGGGGATGACCGGGCGCGGCTGGGGCCGGGTGCAGAACATCGCCAGCGACTCGGCGGTGGTGATCCCCGCCGAGATGATCCACTACGGCATGTCCAAGACGGCGCTGCTCGCGGTCACCCGCGGCTTCGCCAAGCAGGCGGCCGGAACCGGGGTGACCGTCAACTCGGTCATCGCGGGTCCGACCCACACCGGTGGCGTCGAGGACTTCGTCTACGGCCTGGTCGACCGGGACCTGCCCTGGGACGAGGCCCAGCGGACGTTCATGCGCGAGTACCGACCGCAGTCGCTGCTCCAGCGCCTGATCGAGCCCGAGGAGATCGCCAACATGGTCGTCTATCTCGCCTCGGCCCAGGCGAGCGCCACCACGGGCGGCGCGCTGCGCGTGGACGGCGGCTACGTGGACTCGATCCTGCCCTAGCCCTGATCTGGGCGGTCCAGCCGTGGCGCGTCGCCCCACCGGGACCACGCCTCGTCCCGGGCCGGGGTGGAGCCGCGTCCGGCTCCACCCGTCCTCCGGTCAGTCGAGATGGTCGGCGACCATCGCGGCGAACTCGTCCGGGGTGGCGAGCCGGATGCCGAGGCTCTCGGCCTTGGCCCGCTTGGCTCCCGCGCCCTCCCCCGCGACGAGGAGGCTGGTGTTCTTCGAGACGCTGCCCGAGGACTTGCCGCCGGCCCGCTCGATCAGCTCGTTCATCTGGTTGCGGGAGAGCTTCTCCAGGGGGCCGGTCATCGCCCCGGTGACGACGACCTTCAGCCCCGCCAGCGGTCCCGCGTCGGCGGGCACGGCCTCCGGGTCGTCGTCGGCGGGCGGCGGTGTGGCGCCGGGCTCGGTCATGCTCAGCCCGGCCGCCGCGAGCCGGTCGATCTGGTCGGCCAGCTCCGCGAGTTCGGCGACGATGACGCGGGCCTTCTCCGCGCCGATGCCGTCGACCCGCTGCATCGTCTCCACGTCCGCCGCCCGGATCCCGTCCATGGTGGCGAAGTACCGGGCGATCCGGCGGGACATGGACCGGCCGGTGCCGCGCACGCCCAGGGCGCACAGCACCCGGGACAGCGGCTGGGCCCTGGCCGCCTCCAGCGCCGCCAGCAGATTGTCGGTGCTGGTCTCCCCCATCCGCTCCAGGCCGAGCAGCTGCTCGCGGGTCAGCCGGTCGAACAGGTCGGGCAGGCCGGTGATCAGGCCCGCCTCGACGAGCTGGACGACCCGGGTGTGTCCGAGGCCCTCGATGTCGAGCTGGTCGCGTCCGGCCGCGTACGCGATCGAGGCGACGAGATGGCAGTTGCGGCCGCGCTCGCACCGCCAGCGCTGCTCGCCGGTGTCGATGCCCGAGCCGCACTGTGGACACTCGGCGGGGAAGACGATCTCCCGCTCGTCGCCGGTGCGCAGGTGCGCGACGGGCGCCTCGATGCGGGGGATGATGTCGCCCGCCTTGTAGACCATCACCTGGTCGCCGAGGAGCAGGCCGCGGCGGGTGATGTCGGCGGGGTTGTGCAGGGTGGCGTACGTGACGGTGGAGCCGTCGATCTCGACCGGCTCCAGGACGGCGCGCGGCGCGATGATGCCGGTGCGGCCAACGTTCCACTCGACGTCGAGCAGCCGGGTGATCTTCTCGACAGCCGGCAGTTTGAACGCGATCGCCCAGCGCGGCGCCCGGGTGCCGGAGCCCGCGGCCTGCTGGTCGGCGGCGAGGTCGGCCTTGACGACGATGCCGTCGATCCCGAACGGCAGCTCGGCGCGGAGCCCCGCGATCCGCTCGACCTGCTCCACGACCTCCTCGACGGTCGTGACGACGACGCCGGGCACCTGGGTGCCCGTCGGAGTGTTGACGCCCCAGGCCGCGGTGCGGTCCATGAGGGCGCCGTGCGCGGCCTCCCGGAGCTCGGCGGCGAGGGCGGCGTCGGTGCCGGGCAGCGGCAGCAGTCCGTAGCCGAAGAAGGTCATCGGCACCGTGTAGGCCCGGTCCTTGGCGCGCAGGGTGCCGGCCGCGGCGTTGCGCGGGTTGGCGAACGGGTCGCCGCCATGCTCGGTGCGCACCTCGTTGGCGTACTCGAACTGGGCGGCGGTCATGAGGACTTCGCCGCGCACCTCCAGCGTGACGGACTCGGTGAGCCGGTCGGGCAGGCCCTCGATCGTGCCGATGGCGTGCGAGACGTCCTCGCCGGCCGTGCCGTCGCCGCGGGTGACCAGGCGGGTGAGACGGCCCTCCTCGTAGCGGGCGGCGATGGCGAGGCCGTCCAGCTTCGGCGAAACGTTCCAGCTCTTCACCTCGCGGCCGATCCTGCGCTCCACGGAGGCGGCCCAGGTGGTGAACTCCTCGCCGGAGAAAACATTGTCCAGACTCAGCATGGGCACCGTGTGCGGGACGTCGCCCTCGACCGCGCCGCCGGCGACCTTGCCCGACGGCGAGTCGGGCAGCACCTCGTCCGGGTGTTCGGTCTCGTACACCGTGATCGCCCGCACGAGCCGGTCGTAGGCGTCGTCGTCCAGGGCGGAGGTGCCGCCCTCGTAGTACGCGGCGGCGGCCCGGCGCGCGTCCCCCACGGCCTGGGTGTAGGCGGCGGAGTCGGGCAGCGCGGGCAGGCCGGAGGGAACGGCAGAAGTCGTCGTCATGCTGTTCATTCTTCCTGGTGCCACTGACAATGACGGGTCGTCAGGCCAGCGACAGGTCCGCCTGCCTCGAGCGCGGGGCGCGTGCGGTCTCGCGGGTGAGGGCGACGACGGCGATGTCGTCGGTGAGGTGATGGGTCCAGTCGTGGACGTCCTGGTTGAGGTGGGTCACCAGGGCGCCGGGGTCGGTGCCGCCCGCCTCCTCCAGGCGTTCGGCGAGGGGGTAGAACTCGCCGGAGGAGTTGCGGGCCTCACTGAGCCCGTCGGTGTGCAGCAGGAGCGTCTCGTCGGGGGCGAGTGCGACCGTGGCGGGCCGCGGACGGTCGTCGCCGAGGGCGCCGAAGCCGAGCGGCAGCAGGGCCGGTACGTCGATCTCCCTGACGCTCCGTCCGGAGACGGCCAGCGGGGCGAGGTGGCCGCAGTTGACCACCTCTACCGTGTCCCCCGCGGCTCCGTGCTGGAGCAGGACGGCGGTGGCGAACAGTTCCTCGTCGCCGCGGGCGCCCGCGGCGCGCACCAGTTGCCGGTCCAGGCGGGCGGCGAGTTCGCCGAGGTCCGCGACCTCGTGCGCCTGGCAGCGGAACGCGCCGAGGACGTCGGTGACGGTCTGGACCGCCGGCATGCCCTTGCCGCGGACGTCGCCGACGAGGATGCGGGTGCCGAAGGGAGTGTCGACGGCCTCCAGGAAGTCGCCGCCGATGCCGGTGCCGACGGTGGCGGGGCGGTAGAGACCGGCCAGCCGCAGCCCGCCGAGCCGGGACGGGATCGGGTGCAGCACGGCGTGCTGGAGGGCGCCCGCGGCCTGCTCGGTGCGGACGTGCCGTTCGGTCTGCTGGCGCCGCAGGAAGGTCAGGGCACCGGCGAGGACGCCGATGGCGAGGACGGTGATGACGGTGCCGGGCCGCTGCGCCACCTGGTCACCGGCGAAGCCGCGGATGAGCAGGTACTCCAGGCCCGCCGTGGCCGCGACGGCGAGGGCGACGGCGGGCCGTCCGACGACGAGTGCCGCGGCGGCCACGACGGCGACGGCCACCCACAGCAGTTCGCCGGTCTCGGCGGAGGTCGGTCCGGTGCGCAGCACGGAGGTGGCGGGCATGGCCTGCGCGGCGGCCGTGCCCAGGACGATCGCGGTCGGGTGGAGGGCGGAGAAGGCGCCCAGGCGCGAGTGCGGGAGGGCGGCGAGGAAGCCCGCCATCTGCGGGGTCTGGGCGGTCATGATGCCGAAGCCGACCAGGGCGGACATCGCGCAGCACATGGCCGTCGCCGGGCCCGCGCCCATCGGGACGGTGTGCAGCAGGGCCAGGCCCACCGCCGCGAGGGGCAGCCCGAGCGAGCAGCCGGTCAGCGGGGTGAAGGCGGTGTGCCGGGCGAGCAGGCAGGCGGCGGCGCCGCCGAGGCCGAACGCGGAGACGGCCAGGACGCTCTGGGTGGCCGTGCCGCCGCCCGCGATCACCAGCGCCGGGAGCGCGAGGGCGATGACGATCTGGGTGAAGCCGACGACGACTCCGGCGACGAGCGCCGTGCCGGGCTGGCGCAGCGGGGCGCCGGTGAGGCGCCGGCGGCTGCGCGAGCACAGCAGACCGGCGGCGACCGCGCCGGGCGACGCGGCGAGCAGCGCCAGCACCCAGGGGTCGGACCAGCCGCGTACGGGCGCGAGGTAGAGGCCGGTGATCAGCAGCACGGCCGCGCCGAGGCAGCCCGAGAAGAGCACGTCGAGGCGGGTCGAGGTGCCCGCGACGGCCGTCTCGGGCACGATCCGCAGCACGGCGAAGGTTGCCGCGACGGCGAGCACGGCGAAGGCCAGGGAGACGGTCCGCCAGCCCAGCGTGGAGACGATCGCCGAGGCCACGTTGCTGATGCCGAGGAACACCAGGGACATGATCGCGAGCCAGGTCCCCATGATCCGGCGCAGCCGGCCGGGCAGCGACAGGGAGGGGACGAAGGCCAGGCAGGTCACGAAGATCGCGGAGGCGGCCATGGTCACCAGGACGCGTCCGGCGACGTACGCGGAGGGCTGCGCGACGAACGCCACGAACAGGCAGCCGGTGCCGAACGCGATCAGCGACCAGACGAGCACCCGGCGGCGGCCGAACCGGTCGCCCGCCCGGCCCGTGACGAAGAGCGCGACGACACCTGCGACGGCGCCGAGCACCTCGCCCACGGCCATCGCGTCGCGGCTCACGCCGAGGTCGCGCGTGAGCTCGGGTCCGGCGGCCGCGCGGAGCACGGGTCCGACGACGTACAGCGCCGCCAGTGCGGCGAGCACGGTGTACACCCGTTTCGGCGCCCGGCCCGGCACGCCGATCCGCGGTGGACCTCCGGGTCCGCGCGGGTCCGCTCCTCGGACGACCATGTCCCTCGCCACGTGACCGCCTCTTCCTTTCCTCGCGCCCTCCCCTGCCGCTCGACCCCTGAACGTGCGCCCCTGATGTCGCACTCCTCATGAGATGCCCGCTTGATCCGCAAATATTCACATGGCTAAGTTTTAAGGTCTAAAGTCACAGCCCTCACGGGCGAACGGCCCGGGGCCTCTTCGTATCCTGCCGTCGTGCTCACTCCGCCCCAGGACGCCACGTTGCGCCAGGTCCTCGACCACGACGAGGACGGCGTGCTGCGCCTCGTCCTCGCCCCGTCCGGGCCCGACGCCCCGGTGCGCGGCGTGCTCATCGGCGACGAGGACGCCACCCGGCCGCACGACGGGCACATCGTGCTCGCGGCGGGGCTCGCGCCGGACCCGGCCGTCGCGGCGGAGCGGGTGCGCGAGCTGGCCCGGCGGGGCGCCACCGCCCTCGTCCTCAGGGACACCGGCGACGGGCCGCCCCCGGCGGAGCTGGTCGCGGCCGCGCGGGAGACCGGTCTCGCCCTGCTGATGCGGGCCGGGTGGGCCGACTGGGCGGACACCGTCGAACTGGTCCGGTCCGCCTGCGCCTTCGCGGCCCTCGGCACCGGGGACCGGCTCGCCGGGGACATCGCGGGCGGCGGACTCGCCGTGCTGGCCGCCGAGGTCGCCCGGTACTGCGGGGCCTCCCTCACCGTGGAGGACACCCAGTTCCGGGTCCTGGCGCACTCCGCGACCGGCCCCGACGCCGACCCCGTCCGGCAGTCGACCATCCTCGGCGGGAAGGTCCCCGACTGGCGGGTGGCGGAACTGCGGCGGGCCGGCCTGCTGCGCGCGCTGTGGAGCTCCCGGGACGTCATCCACCGCGCCGCGGACGGCGGCGACCCCGAGCGGCTCATCGTCGCGATCCGCAACGGCGGCGAGATGCTCGGCTCGATCTGGGCGGCGGCCGACGGCGGCGGCTTCACGCCCGAGGCGCCGGAAGCGCTGCGCCGCGCCGCCGAGGTCGCCGTGCCGTATCTGCTCCAGCACCGGCTGCGGGTCGGCTCCGAGCGCCGCCGCGAGCAGCACGCCGTGCGCGGACTGCTGTCCGGCGAGGGCGACCGGCGCTCCCACATGTGGTCGCTCGGGCTCACCGCGCGGACGCCCTGCGCGGTGGTCGTCGCCGAGCAGGAGGAGTCCGCCGCGCCCTTCCCCGAGCGCGTCTTCCAGGCGCTCGCGCTGCAGGCCAGGGCCCACCGGACGGGTACGCGGTATCTGCGCGAGAGCCGCCGGCTCACCGTGCTGCTGCCGGTCCCCGACGGACAGGACCGGGACGCCGCGGCCCTCGCCCGGGACCTCGCCTCCCTGGCCGCCGCGATGCCGGACGCCCCGGTCGTGCGGGTCGGGGCGGGCCCGGTCGTGGCCTCCCCCCTGGCGGCCACCGCGTCGGCGGAGGAGGCCCGGCTCGTCGTGCGCGCCCTGCGCGAGCGCGAGACGCGCGCCGCGCGGACCGGCGACGAGCCGCCGCTGCGGCACGCGGGTCCCGCGGACGTCCGGCAGAGCGTGGCGGTGCTCCGGGTCCTGGACGCGGTCCGGCCGCTGTGGGAGCGGCACGGCGGGCCGGTGCACGACATGGTCGCCGCCGATCTCGCCACCGGGGGCGACCTGGTCCGCTCGCTGACGGCGTACCTGGACGCGGCGGGCGACATACCGCGCGCGGCGCTGCGTCTGGTGCTGCACCCCAACACACTGCGGTACCGGCTCAAGCGGGTGCGGGAGCGCTTCGGCCTCGACCTCGACGATCCGGACACCCGTCTGATCGTCACCCTCGCGATGCGGCTCGCCACCTCGGACGACACCCCGGACAGGACCTCGGGCAGCGGCTTCGACAGCGCTTCGGACAGCACGGAGATTTGAACCGGTTCGTGGGGGTGTTCAGAGCGGCGCACAAAAGAAGGCCGCTGTTTTGGCCCGGCGTACGAAGACGTGCCCGCGCGGCGGCGGCCAGGCTCGGGACACCTTCCCCGTTCCCGTGACCAAAGGCGCCCCGTGACTCTGGACCCCGCCGCATTCCCGGACCCGCGTACGGCCGACGAGCGAGTCGCCGCCGTGCTGCGGCACGCCGTCGACCGGAAACTGGTCGGCACCGAGCAGCCCGTGGCCGGCTTCCTCGACACCGACGGCATCCGCGCGTCCGTCGCCGCCCTGCACGCCGCGTTCGCCGGCGTCCCCGACGTGCTGCACACCTTCGCGGTCAAGGCGTCCTCGCTGGTCCCGGTCCTGCGGCTGCTGGCCGACCTGGGGATGGGGTGCGAGGTGGCGAGCCCCGGCGAGCTGCGTCTCGCCCTCGACGCGGGCTGCGCACCCGACCGGATCGTCCTCGACTCCCCCGCCAAGACCCGCGAGGAGATCGCCGAGGCGCTCGCCCTGGGCGTCGCGCTGAACGCCGACAACCTCGACGAGCTGGAGCGCGTCGACGCGCTGCGGCCGCCGGGCAGCGCGTCCGTGCTCGGGCTGCGCGTCAACCCGCAGGTCGGCTCCGGTGCGATCGGCGCGATGAGCACCGCCACGGCCACCTCCAAGTTCGGGGTCGCGCTGCGGGACGCGGGCGCGCGCGAGCGGGTGGTCCGGGCGTTCGCCGAACGTCCCTGGCTGACCCGGCTGCACGCACATGTCGGCTCGCAGGGCTGCCCGTTGGAGCTGATCGCCGAGGGCATCGCCGAGACCCACCGGCTGGCCGAGGAGATCAACGCGACGGTCGGGCGGCAGCAGATCACCAGCCTCGACATCGGCGGCGGCCTGCCCGTGAACTTCGCCGACGACACGGTGCGGCCCACCTACGAGGACTACACGCGCGCCCTGCGCGCCGCGGCACCGAGCCTGTTCGACGGCCGCTACGGCCTGGTCACGGAGTTCGGGCGGTCGCTGCTCGCCAAGAACGGCTTCATCGCGGCGCGCGTGGAGTACGCGAAGGAGGCCGGGGGCCGCCGTATCGCGGTGACGCACGCGGGCGCGCAGACGGCGACCCGCACCGTGCTGATGCCGGGCGCCTGGCCGCTGCGCGTCGGCGCCTTCGACGCGCAGGGCCACCCGAAGGACGGCGCACCGGTGGCCCAGGACGTCGCGGGACCGTGCTGCTTCGCGGGCGACGTCGTCGCCGAGGACCGTGCGCTGCCGCCGCTTGCGGAGGGCGACTTCGTCGTGCTGCGCGACACGGGCGCCTACTACTTCTCGACGCCCTGGGCCTACAACAGCCTGCCCCGGCCCGGTGTGCACGGGTACGCCACGGACGCCGCCGGAGACGTACGGTTCGCGCCCGTCCGCGACGCCCAGACCCTCGACGAGATCGCCGCCGAGAGCGGCACCCGGCACGCCGACCGCCTGACCACGCTGTCCGCCACCTGCGCGACGCGCTGACCCGCGCGATCAGCCACGGCGAAAGCCGCACCCGACATCCGTCCAACCGTCCCCTCCCCCGCGCCGAGGATCCGCCATGCCCAAAACCGCCGCGGCACCAGACGCCGCCCCCGCCAGATCCCGTCCCCTGCGCACACCGCTCGCCCTGGCCGCCGCCGCCCTCGCGCTCGTCCTGAGCCTGGCCGTCGGCCTCACCACCGGCACCCCCACCGTCTGGGGGCTGCTCCCCATCGCGCTGTACGCGGTGCTCGCCCTCACCGGCCTGGACCTCGTCCTCGTCACCGGCGTCGCCCTGCTCAGCGCCGTCCTGGTGGCGCTGCCCTCACCCGGGCGGGCCGGTGAAGTCCTGGGCGCCTCCGTCACCGACCCGGTGACCGTCATCGGCCTGATCATCGTGCTGGGGTCGGCGGCGGGCGAGGTGCTGCTGCGCACGGGCGTCGCCGACACCCTCGTCCGCGCCGTCATGCGCGGCGCCGAGGGCCGCGGCACGACCGTCCTGATGTACGGGATGATGGCGGCCTGCATGGTCCTGGTGGCCGGGCTCGGCACCCTCGCGGGGGCGCTCGCGATCGCCGCGCCGCTGCTCGTCCCGGTGGCCGCGCGGGCCGGTTTCACCCGCTCGGCGACGGCGGCGACGATGTTCCTCGGCGGCTGCGCGGGCCTCGCGCTCGCGCCGTTCGCGGGCTCCAACATCGCCATCATGAACACCGCCGACACCGGCTATCTCACCTACGTCGCCGTCGGCGCGGGCCCGCTCGCCGTCCTGTCGCTGCTGCTCGCCGCCGTGGTGGTGCCCTGGGTGCAGCGCCGCAGCGCCGCGCAGGGCGACCACTACCGGCCCGAGGAGGTCACCGAGGAGCGGCGGGCCGAGCCGACGCCGCGCGAGGCCGCCCGCACCCGCCGGGCCACCTGGACCTTCGTCGCGGCGCTCGCCGCCACCGTCTGCTACGCCACGGCGACCAAGGCGGACACGACCTTCCCGCTGATCGCGCTGCCGCTGCTGATCGTGGTGACCGCGGCCGCCGCCGGGCTCTCCCCGAGGCGCGCCGCCGCCGCGGTCCTCACCGGCGCGCGCCGCATGCTGCCGATGCTGCTGCTGTTCTGGATGCTGGCCGCCCTGTTCGGCTTCATCGATCTGCTGCACCCGTACGACGTGGTCCTCGACCGGTTCGGCCCCGGGCTGCGCGACATGTCGCCGGTGCCGTTCGCGCTCGCCGTGGCGGCGCTCGGCTGGGTCGGCGTGCCGGGCGCGACGGCGGCCCAGGTCATCCTCATCGGCGAGGTGTTCGGCCCGCTCGGCGACCAGCTGGGGATCACCCCGGCCGCCTGGGTCGTCATCCTGCTGTGGGCCTCGAAGGCGGACACCTACGGCCCGCTGCCCAACGCCAACATGGTCGGCGCCATGGGCATGGCCCGCGCCGACCGGCTCCCCTATCTGCTCGGCACCGGCTGGGCGCTGCTCGTCCCGGCGTGCGCGCTCTACGCCGTTCTGCTCGTCTTCATCCTGTGACCCCGCACGTCACCCGCCCGCCCGCTCCCCCCGCCTTTCAGGAAGTGATCCGAGATGACCGACCCCACCGCCCCGTACGACGTGCTGATCACCGGCGCCACCGTGGTCGACGGCACCGGAGCGGCCCCGCGCCGCGCCGACATCGGCGTACGCGACGGCCGTATCGCCCATGTCGGCGCGCCGGATCCCGGGGCGACGGCCACGACGGTCCTCGACGCGGCCGGGCTGACCGTCACCCCCGGCTTCATCGACCTGCACTCGCACGCGGACTTCTCCGTGCTGGCGATGCCGGACGCGGAGGCCTGTCTGCGGCAGGGCGTGACGACGGTGGTCACCGGCAACTGCGGTCTGTCGCCGTTCCCGACGGCGGCGGGCGGGGCGGCGGAGGCCGGCGGGCCCGGCACGCTGGCCGGTGCCCAGTGGACGGACCTGGACGCGTTCGCCGCGGCCGTGGACGCCGCGCGGCCCGCCCTGAACGTCGCCCCGCTCGTCGGGCACGGCGCCCTGCGCACGGCGGTGACCGGCGCCGCCCGCACCCCGGCCGGCCCCGCCGAACTGGACGCCATGCGCGCCCTGTTGACCCGCGCCGCCGAGCAGGGCGTCTTCGGCCTGTCGACGGGGCTGATCTACGCGCCGGGCTCCTTCGCGACCACGGACGAGATCGTCGCGCTGGCCACCGAGGCGGCGCGGCACGGGCTGCTCTACGCGACCCACATGCGCGACGAGGGCGACCGGCTCGTCGAGGCCGTCGAGGAGGCGATCGGGGTCGCCGAGGCGTCTCACGTACGCCTGCAGATCTCGCACCTGAAGGCGATGGGCCCGGCCAACCACGGCAAGGTCGACACCGCTCTGGCCCTGATCGACGCGGCCGCCGCGCGGGGCCTGGACGTGGCCTGCGACGTGTATCCGTACACCGCGTCCTCGACCCGGCTGACCTCGCGGCTGCCCGACTGGGCGATGGACGGCGGCCCGGCCGCCCTCGTCGAGCGGCTCGGCGATCCGGAGACCCGCGAGCGGATCCTCGTCGACCTGCGGCCCGCCGTCGGCCGGACCTTCCTGCCCGAGGGCGTGGTCCTCGCCATGATGGGCCCGGGCCGCTACAGCGACCGGATCGGCGACAGCATCGCGGACATCGCCCGGGACGAGGGCACAGAGCCCGCCGCCGCGGTCCTCGACGTGCTCGCCGCGCACCGGGGCGAGGTGATGATCGTCAATCACGCCATGGCGGAGCGGGACGTGGAGACGGTGCTGCGCCACGACGGCGCGGCCGTCGCCAGCGACGGCTGGGTGCTGCACGCGCCGGGCGACGGTCATCCACACCCGCGCAACTTCGGCACCTTCGCCCGCGTCCTGGCCCGCTACGTCCGCGAGCGCAAGGTGCTCGAACTGGCCGACGCCGTACGGAAGATGACCTCGCTCCCGGCGTCCCGGCTGCCGCTCCCGGACCGGGGCACGCTGGCGCCGGGGCAGGTCGCCGACCTCGTCGTGCTGGATCCGGCACAGGTCACCGACACGGCGACGTTCGAGGACCCGTGGCAGTACGCGACCGGTGTCCGTGACGTCCTCGTGGCCGGTGAGTTCGTCATGCGGTCGGGCGCGACGACCGAGGCCCGTCCCGGCCGCACGTTGCGCCGGTGACATCGGGGACGAACCTGTGACAAAGGTGCGCGCAACGCACCGGCCGGGTCGCGGGTCGTATCGGGTGAGGCGGCGGACGCCGAGCGTGTGCCGCCCCGGACCGTGCAGATCGCACAGTCCGGCCGCACGACCGACACGGGGGATGACACACATGAACGTACGAGAGAACCGGGCCCTGTTCGCGACGGGCGCGGCGGCGGCCGTCGCGGTGGTCGCCGTCCTGGCCGCACCGGCGTCGGCGGCGGGCACACCCCGCTTCCTGTCGCCGTCCGAGCTGCCGCCGCACCCCTCGTCCGCCTGGACCGCGGGGCCGGTCACGGCCGGGCAGCCCGACCCGCTGCCGCTGTGCGTGGGCGACGCCCTGCCGTCGATCTCGGTGCACCGCGCCTACCGCACCGATCTCGACACCGGCGCCCTCCAGGTGACGGTCGTCGAACGGGACACCGCGGCGGCCAAGGAGTTCGCGGCGCTGCTGCGCCGGCACCTCGACAGCTGCGCGCAGGACGTCGCGGCGCAGGACCCCGAGGTCACCGCCGAGCAGAAGTACTACGGGAAGCTGTCCGTGGAGGAGGGCGCGTACGTCTACGGCGTGCACACCGAGACCTCGTGGGGCGCCTCCGACATCAACCTCTTCTCGGTCGGCCGGGACGGCGCGGTCGTGACGGTCGTCCAGTGGGGCGAGCTGGGCGGCTTCGCGCAGGCGCCGGTCGCGGCCTTCAAGAAGACGACGGTGACGGCGGTGAACAAGCTGCGCTGACGCGGGGCCGCGCTCAGGAGGCGGGTACGGCGAAGTCGCACCACACCGCCTTGCCCTCGCCGCGCGGTTCGACTCCCCAGCGCGACGCCGTCGCCTCCACCATGACCATGCCGCGACCGGAGGTGGCCGTCTCCCCCGGGGTGCGCCGGTGGGGGCGGGCGCTGGAGCGGTCCTTGACCCACAGCCGGACCGCGCGCGGCGGGCCGGTGAGCACTTCGAGGGTGAGCACGGCGCCACCCTCGGTGTGCATGAGGGCGTTGACGAGCAGTTCGCCGGCGGCGGTCTCGACGTCGTCGGCCATGGCGCCGAGGCCCCACGCGGTGAGGTGTTCGCGCAGGGCGGCCCGAGCGTCGGCCAGGCCCTCGGGGTCGGCCTGGTGGACGTAGCGGTGCATGCGGGGCGCCTGCGGGGTGCCCGAGTCGGGGATCCGGCGCAGGACGAGGAGGGCCACGTCGTCCCCGCTGCCCCACTTCTCCCACAGGGAGCGGGAGAGGTGGTCGGCGACCTCCTCCGCGGTGGGCGGCCCGGCGCCGAGCGCGTCGGCGAGTGCGCGCAGCCCGTCGTCGATGTCGACGCCGGGCTCCTCCACGAGACCGTCGGTGCAGAGGACCAGGGTCTCGCCCGGGACGAGGTCGAGGCGGGTCTCGTGGAAGTCGTCCTGCTCGAACTCGGTGGCCAGACCGAGGGGCAGCCCGCCGCGCAGCCGGGGAATGCCGACCCGGCCGTCGGTGTGCCGCACGAGCGGGGGCAGATGTCCGGCCCGCACGGCGCGGACGATGCCGGTGGCCGGGTCGAACTGGGCGTACGTGCAGGTCGCGAAGCGGTCCGTGTCCAGTTCGGCCAGGAACCGGGAGGCCCGCGAGAGCACCGTGGCGGGTGGGTGCCCCTCGCCCGCGAAGGCCCGCAGCGCTATCCGGAGCTGGCCCATGATCGCGGCCGCGTGGGTGTCGTGTCCCTCGACGTCGCCCACGACGATGCCGAACCGGCCGCGCGGCAGCACGATGACGTCGTAGAAGTCGCCGCCGACCTGCCGCCCGCCCCACGCGGCGTGGTAGCGGACCGCGAGTTCGGTGTCGGGGACCTCGGGGATACTCTTGGGCAGCATCGTGCCCTGGAGGCTGCGGGCCAGGTCGCGCTCCTCGTCGAAGAGGATGGCCCGCTGGAGCGACTGGGCGACGATGCCGGACAGGCCGATGCAGAGGTTGCGGTCGGCGTCGGTGAACTCGCGGCGGCCCCGGTAGAACAGGGCGAGGCCGCCGATGGCGCGGTCCTGGGCGACCAGCGGCAGGAACGCCGCCGCCTCCAGCTTGAGCCGGTCGATGTAGGGGGCCAGACGGGTGAAGCGGGGGGCGAGGTCGGACAGGTCCCCGACGAACCGGGGCCGGCGGTTCATGACCACTTCGGCGAGCGGCAGCGAGTCGTCGATCTGGTGCAGTTTGAGTTCGTCGAGGGCCTGCATCGACTGGCCCACGAGGGCGATCAGCTTCAGGTCGGCGCCCTCGACCAGCCCGAGGACGAGTCCGTCGGCGGCGAACCGGTCGAGGCCGCCGGCACCCGACAGCACGGCCACGACGTCGTCGACGGTCACGGCCCGGGACAGCGCCTCGGTGGTGCCCTGGACCATGAGGGCGACCCGGCGGCGCTTCGCGTCGGCCCCGTCGAGTCCGGCCAGCTCGGCGGGTTCGTGGGGGGCCGCGCGCACCACCCCCACGATCCGCACGGCACGCCCCCGGTCGTCGCGCAGAACGCGCCCGGAGGCGTGGGTGAGGCGCGCGGTGCCGTCCCGCAGGCTGATCTGGAAGAAGACGCCGTAGGTGTCGCTGCCGCTCTCGACCGCCTCGTTGACGACCGCGATGGCGCGCACGGCCTCCTCGGGCGGAATCCGGGACAGCACCGACTCGACCGTGTCCCGGAACTCGTCCGGTGGCAGGTCGAGAACGGCCAGGCAGTTGTCGTCCAGGCGGAGAGCGCCGCCCTCCAGATCCCAGTCGAAGCTGCCCATGCCGGTCAGCCGCAGTCGCTCTTCGAGGCCGATGTCCGGCTCGTGTGCAGGGCCCATATGACTCTCCGGTGTACCGCTTCGTCACGATATCGGCACGTTGGCGCAGCCGCGCGGCGGCCGGAAGCACCCCGCCCGCGTGATCAGTAGCGCTCGGCCGTCCCCAGGTACTGCTCGGCGAACGCGGCGGCGGCCCGCGGCGAGGTGAACAGGCGGCGCAGCCTGGCCAGACTCGTGCCCGTACGGAACGGGTCCCCCGCCGCCGCACCGTGGTACACCTCCGACAGCCATTGGGAGAACTCCTGGTAGTCCCAGACCCGGCGCAGGCAGGTGGGCGAGTACTCCGCGAGAGCGATGCCGTCCGGGTCGGCCCCGGTGAGGCGGGCGGTGAGCGCGTCGCCGAGGAGGAAGGCGTCGTGCAGGGCCAGGTTCATGCCCTTGGCCGCGATGGGGGCGACGAGGTGGGCGGCGTCACCGGCGAGGAGGAGCCGGCCGACGGCCATCGGCTCGACGACGTAGTCGTGCATGTCGAGGACCCGCTTCTCGATGAGCCGGCCCTCGGTCAGCGGGGCGGCCCCGTCGGCGGCGAGCCGCCGGTGCAGCTGGGTCCAGACCCGGTCGTCGGGCCAGGCGTCCGGGGTGTCGCCGGGCGGGCACTGGAGGTAGTAGCGGGTGAGCTCGGGGCTGCGCGGCATCTGCCCGGCGAAGCCGTCCGCGTGCACCCCGAAGAGCACGCAGTCGGCGGAGGGCGGCGCCTGCGCCAGCAGGGCGAGCCAGCCGATGCCGTAGTCGTGCCGGGCCACGCGGACCCGCCCCTCGGGCAGCGCGGCCCGGGTGGCGCCGCGGGCCCCGTCGCAGCCCGCGACGAAGGCGCAGTGCAGCAGGTGGCGGCGTCCGGTGTCGGGGCAGGTGTAGGAGACGGCGGGCCGGTCGGACTCCACGTCGTGCAGGGTGACGTCGCGGACACCGAAGCGGATGTCGCCGCCGCGCACGTCCGCGTAGGCGCGCACCAGGTCCGTGACGAGCAGCGGCTGCGGGTAGACGTAGTGGTGGCTGCCGGTCAGTGCGTGGTAGTCGAGGCGGTGCTGTTCCCCCTCGAAGCGGAAGGCGCAGGCGGTGTGCCGTTCGGCGCGCGCCAGCAGGGGTGCGGCGAGGCCCCGCCGGTCCAGGGCGCGCACCGCCCGTTCCTCGATGACGCCCGCGCGCGGCCGCTGCTCGATGAACGCGCGGGTCTCGCACTCCAGGACCACGCAGTCGACACCGGCGGCGCGCAGGATGTTGGCGACGGTGAGCCCGGCCGGGCCCGCACCGACGACGACCACCGAAACGCGTTCGGCGACAGGGGAGTTGACGTCCGGAGAGGGGATCACGCGGTCATTATGGAGGCGCGCGCGGACGGCCGTCAGGCCCCGAGATCGACGCGGGTGCCCAGCCCCCTCCGCTCGGCGAGGTCGGTCAGCAGCCGGGTCACGGCGAGGTCCTGGAGGCCCACGCCCACGGAGTCGAACAGGGTGAGGTCGGTGTCGGCGGTGCGACCGGGCGCGGTGCCCGCGAGGACGTCGCCGAGTTCGGTGCGGAAGTCGTCCTCGTTCAGGGCGCCTTCGGCGAGCGGGATCAGGACCTCGCCCGACTTGGTGCGGGCCGTGTCGAAGGCATCGACGACGATCCGGCAGCGCCGCATCGCCTCCGTGTCGAGTTCGCGGTGGTCGGGGCGGGGCGGCGCGCCGACCGCGTTGATGTGCTGGCCGGGCGTCAGCCAGGCCCCTTCGACGAGCGGTTCGCGGGACGGGGTGAGGGTGCACAGCACGTCGCAGGCCTCGGTGACGGCCCGTGGTCCGTCCAGGACCTTGGCGGGGACGCCGAGTTCGGCGGTGATCCAGGCGGCCAGGTCGAGGGCGGCGGCCGGGGTCCGGCCCCAGAGGACGACCTGCTCGTAGGGGCGGCCGGGCAGCAGGGCCCTGGCGTGGGCGCGGGCCAGCGGTCCGGTGCCGACCAGGCCGAGGGTGCCGGCGTCGGCGCGGGCCAGGGCGCGGGTGGCGACGGCGGTGGCGGCGGCGGTGCGGACGCGGGTGAGTTCGGCACCGTCGAGCAGGGCGTGGCAGGCGCCGGTTGCCGTGTCGGTGGCGAGGACGGCGGAGCGCTGGACGGGGAGGCCGTGGTCCCGGTTGCCGGGGAGGTCGGCGAGGAGTTTGACGACGGCGAGACCGTCGGGGCCGGAGGCGGCGGCCATGGCGAGGAACCTGCCCTGGGTGCCCGGGAGTCTCAGGGCGGGCGGGGCGGGCAGGACGGCCGTGCCGAGGGTGAGGTCGCGGTGGGCGCGGGCCACGGCCGCCTCCACCTCCTCGACCTGGTCGGCCAGCAGCTCGCGGATGGTGGACCGGGTGAGGATCAGGGTCATGGTGCGGGTTCTCCTGACGGGGTGCGTACGGGCGGGTGCGGGTGCGGGGTGGGTCAACTGCCGCGCAGGAACGGCACGGTGAGCGCGGAGGGGGCGCGGCTGCGGCCCACGAGACCGCTCACGGCGAGCAGCGCGAACACGTACGGGAGGGTGACGAGCAGCGGCGCCGACAGGTGCAGGCCGAGGGCGGGGGCCGCGAACTGGAGGGACTGGGCAAGGCCGAAGACGAGGCAGGCGAGCAGGGTCGGCCAGGCGCGCCAGCGGCCCGCGATGACGGCGACGACCGCGAGATAGCCGATGCCTCCGGTGATGTTGTCGCTGAAGGCGTGCACTTCGGAGAGGGCGAGGTGGGCGCCCGCGAGGGCGGAGGTGGCGCCGGTGAGCAGGACGACGGCGTAGCGGATCGGCCGGACGGGAAGGCCGCACCGGTCGGCGGTGAGCGCGTTCTCGCCGACGGCGTCGACGGCGAGTCCCCAGGTCGTGCGGCGGCTCAGGGTGAGGGCGAGGAGGGCCGTGATCGCGAACGCGGCGTAGCCGAGGACCGTCTGCTCGAAGAGCGCGGGTCCGAGCACGGGGATGGCGTGCAGTCCGGGTACGGGCAGCGGGTCGAAGCCGGGCAGGGCGCTGTTCCGGCTGCCGTCGCCGAACAGGAGCCGGGAGCCGTAGGTGGTCGCGCCGAGGGCGAGGGCGTTGGCGGTGATGCCGGTGACGATCTGGTCGGCGCGCAGGGTGACGCTGAGGAGTGCCTGGAGGGCGGCGAAGAGGAGGCCCGCGGCGAGTGCGGTGAGCACGCCGACGCCCGCGCTGCCGGAGGCGTGGGCTCCGGCAGCGCCCGCGAAGGCGCCGGTGAGCATCATGCCCTCGACGGAGAGGTTGAGGACGCCCGCGCGTTCGCTGAGGAGTTCGCCGGAGGAGGCGAGGAGCAGCGGCAGCGCCATGCGGACGCCGCCGGAGGCGAGTTCGTCGACGACGGCGCTCATGAGCCGCTCCTCGTTCCACGGTGGGTGATCAGCATGGCGGCGGCGATGAACAGCACGAGCAGGCTCTGCACGATCTGTACGGTCTGGGCGGGCACCTGGGCGGCGAGCTGGAGGTTGATGCCGCCGCTGGTGAGGAAGCCGAAGAGCAGGCTGGCGGCGGCGACGGCGGTGAGCGAGCCCCGGGCGAGCAGCCCGACGACCAGGCCGGAGAAGCCGTAGCCGGAGGAGAAGTTCTCGGCGAGCACGTACGGGGCGGTGGCGATCAGGGCGGCGCCCGCGAGTCCGGCGAGGCCGCCGGCGAAGGCGAGCGAGCCGCCCTCCAGGCGGGCGACGGGCAGTCCGAGCCGGGCGGAGGCGGCGGGCGAGTGCCCGACCGCGCGCAGCCGCACCCCGGTGGCGGTGTGCCGCAGGGCGGCTCCGACGCCGAGGGCGAGGACGGCGGCGATGATCACGACGGCCGTGGCGGGCGACTCGGCGCCGCCGATCAGCGGGAGTTGGGCGCCGGCGGGCAGCGGCGCGGACTGCGGCAGCGTCTCCGACGAGGTCACGGGCTGGCGCAGCAGGGCCGCTTCGTGGACGGACACGGAGACGAGGCCGAGGCCGATGAAGTTGAGCAGCAGGGTGGTGATCACCTCGCTGGTGCCGCGCCGCACCTTCAGCCAGGCGGCGATGCCCGCCCAGGCGGCGCCGCCGAGGAATCCGGCGAGCAGGACGAGGGGCACGCCGATCGCGCCGGGGACGGCGGCGGGCAGGGCGAGTCCGGTGGCGGCAGCGGCGGTGCCGCCCGCGCAGAGCTGGCCCTCGCCGCCGACGTTCACGAGTCCGGCGCGGTGGGCGACGGTGAAGCCGGTGGCGATCAGGGCCAGGACGGCGGCGGAGTTCAGGGAGCTGCCGATGGCGTACGGGGAGCCGAACATGCCCTCGTCGAGGGCGGCCCAGGCGGTGGCGGGGTCGGCGCCGGCCGCGACGACGAGCAGGATGCCCGCGCCGAGGGCGAGCAGGGCGGCCAGGACGGCGACGGAGACGGGGTGGCGGGCGAGGTCGGCGGGGCGGGGGCCCGTTCCGCGGCCCGGTGGGGGCGCGGTGGTGGTGACGGTCACGGGGGTTCCTCGGGCGGTCGGGATGCGGTGCGGGACGGGGGCGGTGGGTACGTGCGTCAGGTCTCGGCGGGTGCGTGTGCGGGGGCCTGGGTCCGGGCCGCGCCCACCATCAGCTCGCCGATCAGGTCGCGGGCCCGGCTGTCGCGCGGGTCGACGGGCCCGAGCAGGCGGCCCCGGTAGGCGACGAGGACGCGGTCGCTCAGGGCGAGGAGCTCGTCGAGTTCGGCGGAGACGAGGAGCACTCCGGCGCCGCGCGTGGCCGCTTCCCTGATCCGGGAGTGGACGGCGTCGACGGCGCCGATGTCGAGGCCGCGGGTCGGCTGGGCGGCGGCGAGGGCGATCAGCGGTTCCAGGGCCAGTTCGCGGGCGAGCACGACTTTCTGCTGGTTGCCGCCGGACAGGGCGGACATCGGCGCGTCCGGTCCCGGGGCCCGGATGCCGTGGGCGGCGATCGTGTCGGCGCCGGCCCGGGCCAGTGCGGCCCGGTCGAGGGCGACGCCCCACCTGCGGAACCGGCCGAGCCGTCCGAGGTGCAGGTTCTCGGCGATCGACAACTCGGTTACGCAGCCCTCGTGATGGCGGTCCTCGGGGACCACGCCGAGCCCGGCCCGGGTGCGGGCGGCGGGTCCGGCGCCGGTGACGTCCCGTCCGTCGAGGGCGATGCGGCCGCTCCTCGGGGCGAGGGAGCCGCCGAGCAGGGCCATGAGTTCGCTCTGCCCGTTGCCCTCGACCCCGGCGATGCCGACGATCTCGCCGCGGCCGATGTCGAGGTCGACTCCGTCGAGGGCGTGGGTGCCGTCGGGGCGGCGCACGGTGACGCCGCTCAGTGTGAGGGCTGAGCCCGCCGCGCGGGGTGCTTCGCGTGCGGCGGTGGTGACCGGTTCGGCGAGGCCGACCGCTCCGGCGAGGGCCGGGTCCAGGGAGTCGGCGGCGCGGCCGATCATCATCGGGACCAGGTGCCGGGTGCCGAGTTCGGCGAGCGGGCCGCCGCCCGCGACCCGGCCGCCGCGCAGCACGGTGGCCTCGTCACCGGTGCGCAGCGCCTCGCCCAGCTTGTGCGTGACGAGGACGACGGCGCCGCCCGCGTCGGCGATGCTCCGGCAGGTGGCGAGCAACGCGTCGGTCTCCGCCGGGCCGAGGACGCCGGTCGGTTCGTCGAGGACGAGGAGTCGCGGGGAGCGCAGCAGCGCCTTGACGATCTCGACCTGCTGGCGGGCGGCCACCGGCAGTTCCTCGATCCGGGCGTCGAGCCGGACCTCCAGGCCGTACGCGTCCCGGACCCGGGCGAGGGCGCGGTGGAGTCCGGGCAGGCGCAGCAGCCGCAGGTTCTGCTCGACGGTCAGGGTGGGGACGAGGCTGAAGTGCTGGTGGACGAGGGCGACTCCGGCGGCGAGCGCGTCGGCGGGGCGGCGCGGCGCGTACGGCCGTCCGTAGAGGCTGAGGGTGCCCGTGTCCGGGGTGAGGGAGCCGCCGACGGCGTGGCACAGGGTGGACTTCCCGGCGCCGTTCTCGCCGAGCACGCAGTGCACGGTGCCGGGGCGCACGACGAGGTCGATGCCGTCCAACGCCGGTGCTCCGCCGTAGGACTTGGTGAGTGCGGTGATCTCCAGTGCGGGTGCCGCGTGGGTCATCGGGTGGTGATCTCCCCGGACGCGAGCTTCGCCTTGATGGCGTCGAGCTTCTTCTTCGCGGCGGTCACGGCGTCGCCGGTGCCGCACAGGACGAGGTCGTTGTGCGGGGTGGCGAAGGTGAGGCCGAAGTGCACCGACTCCGCCTTCCAGGCGCCCTTCACCAGCTGGTCGGTGGCGTACTCGATCTCGGCGCCGATGTCGGTCTCGACGTATCCGGCGTAGGCGGGGTCGCTGCCGCAGTCGTGGGCCAGGGGGCCGCCGACGAGGCGTCCGTCGCGGCCCGCCGCGGCCTGGGCGATGCCCTTGTGGCCGAGGTTGAGGATCTGGCCGAGGACGTCGGCGCCCGCGCCGTAGTCGGCGAGGGCGGACTGCTTGGACTTGGCGGCGTCGTTGAAGTCGCCGACGTACTGCGGCGCGAGGACTTCGACCTTCGGGTCGGCGGTCTTCGCGCCGCGCTCGAACTCCTTGGCCGCGTTGACGATGGCGGGCAGTTCGGCGCCGCCGACGAAGCCGACGGTGTCCTTCTTGGACAGCAGGGCGGCTGCCGCGCCGGACAGGAACGCGGCCTGGGCCTGCTGCGGGTCGTAGAGGGCGAGGTTCGCGGTGGGCTCGGCGTCGGCCGGGCCGCCGATCTCGGCGAACTTCACCTTCGGGAAGCGGGCGGCGACCTTGCGCACGGCGGCGTCGGTCTGGCCGCCGAGCGAGATCACCAGGTCGGAGTGGGTGGCGAAGCGGACGAGCGCCTGCTCGTAGTCGGCGGCCTGGACCTGCTCGACCTTGCTGAACGCGACCTTGCCCGTGTGCTGCTTCGCGGCGCGCTGATAGCCGCGGTGGGCGGACTCCATGAACCCGTCGTCGGAGAGCGAGCCGGGGAAGAGGACGCCGACCTTGAGGTCGCCGCCGGAGGACTGCCCGGCGTCCTGCGCGGAGGACGCGCCGCCGCATCCGGTGAGCAGGGCGAGACAGGCTCCGGCCGCCAGCGCGCCCGGCCGGCGGAGAGGGGTGTGTGCCACTGGGGTGCCTCCAAAGGGCGGGGCCCGTGGGCCCGTTAGTGGTATACCGTTACGCGCCCTCAGTCTGGGAGCCGCATGTTGCCCGCGTGTTAGCGGCCGGTTAGCACTGCGCGCACTCCCCCGCGGTCCGCTTACTGTGAGATCCGGACCCGAGCGGAGGAGACCCTGGTGACAGCGGCACAGGCGGCGGGCGCGGAGCGCGGCTCGCTGCGCGACCGTGCGTACGACACGCTGCGGCGGCGCATCGTGGAGGCTCAACTCCAGCCCGGTGAAAGGCTGGTGGAGCGCGATCTCGCGGCGGAGCTCGAGGTCTCCCGGATCCCGCTGCGCGAGGCGCTGCGCCGTCTGGAGGCGGAGGGGCTCGTGGTCCTGGTGCCGCGGCGCGGGGCCCTGGTGTCGCCGTTCACGCCCTCCGACGTCCGCGATCTGTTCGACGTACGCGAGTCGCTGGAGTCCCTGGCGGCGCGGCTCGCCGCCGAGCGGGCCGACGCCGAGGGGCTCGCGCGGCTCGCGAGCCGACTGGACGCGGCTCGCGCGGCGACCCGGAAGCGGGACCGGGCGGCGATCGCGGCGGCGAACGCGGGCTTCCACACCGACATCGTGGAGCTGTCGGACAACCCCCTCCTGACGAACATGATGCGGCCCCTGGAGGCGCGCACGCTCTGGCTGTTCCGGCTCACGGCGCAGCGGGACCCGGCCCGTCAGTGCGCGGAGCACGAGGAGCTGTACGAGGCGATCGCGGCCGGTGCCGCGGACCGCGCGGCGGTGCTCGCCCTCGGCCATGTCGCGGACGGGCGCGCCGAGTCGCTGGCGCTCGCGGCCGCGTGGTCGCATCCGGAGATCGACCCGCAGGCGGTCGCGGCCCGCAGGCGCAGGCGCGGGGCGTGACTATCCGGCGTCCGGCCGGTCCACCGTGTCCGCGCCCTCCAGCGGGGCCCGTTCGAGATGGGCCACGGCCTCGGGCACGAGGGAGCGCAGCCGTACCAGGCCCGCGGCGGTGAGGGTCCGGCAGACGGTGTCCCGCTCGGCCAGCACGCGGCGGGCGATGCGGGCGGGGAAGTCGGCGGGCGTGAGCGCCGCGCCGGGCCCCGCGGACCAGGTGCGCAGGGCGGGTACGGCCTTGGCGGAGTCGGCGCAGACGGCGAGGCGGCCGGATTCGACGTACCAGAGGACGATGCGTTCGCGCAGTTGCCGTCCCGGTGGTTCGACGCTCTCCCCCTCGGCGAGGCGGAGGGTGTCGAAGGCGTCGGCGAGGGCGGCCCGCAGGTCCGGGTCGATGCGGCCGAACAGGTCGCAGGCGGCGAGCGGCACCGGCGCGGCCGGGTCGAGGCCGAGCTCGGTGAGGAAGGCGTCCTCGCAGGTCTCCAGGGCGCGGCCGAGGTCGGGGAACTCGTCGGCGGCGTGGACCATGGCCTGGCGCTGGTCGGGGTCGGCCAGCACCATGCGCACGTCGCGGCCGCGCAGGTTCTCGCCGAGGGCGCGCAGCAGGTCGGAGGCGACGGGTTCGATGCGTCCGACGCGCGTGAGGTCGAGGGCGAACCAGCCCGCGGCCGCGGGGAGTTCGCGGGCGGCGCGCAGGGTCTGTTCGGCGGTGGCGAAGTCGAGGTCGCCCTGCATGACGTGGACGCGGATGCGGTCCGGGTGGGCTTCGAGGGCGGCGCGCTGGTCGCGGGGGCGGTGCCGCAGGGAGCGCAGCGGCGCGGGGTCGAGCGAGCGGGGCGGCATCGGCCGCCGCTCGGGCACGCTGGCCCGCATCAGGTGCAGCCCGAACTGGTCGGACAGGAGGTGGCAGGCGGCGATGCCGCGCACGCTGTTGCCCTTCTCCTCCAGCGGCGGGCTGAACACGCCGATGCCGAACTGGCCGGGCAGCGCGACGCCGATGGCGCCGGAGACACCGCTCTTGGCGGGCATGCCGACCTGGAGCATCCACTGGCCCGACGCGTCGTACATGCCGCAGGTCGCCATGACGGCGAGGACGTGCTGGGCGTGGCGCGGGGCGACGACGCGTTCCCCGGAGACGGGGTTGATGCCGCCCGCGGCGAGGGTGGCGTGCATGACGGCGAGGTCGTCGCAGGTGACGAGGACGGAGCACTGCCGGAAGTAGACGTCGAGCTGGTCCTCGACGTCGCCGGTGAGGGAGCCCGCGTTGTGCATGAGGTAGGCGAGGGCGCGGTTGCGGTCGCCGGTGGCGCGCTCGGAGACGTAGACGGCCTCGTCGACGGCGAGCGGCCGGGCGGCGAAGGCGCTGAGCCCGTCGAGGATGCGGTCGAAGCGGGCCTCGGGGGTGTCCCCGGCGACGAGCGAGGTGGTGACGATCGCTCCGGCGTTGACCATCGGGTTCGGCGGCCGGCCGGTGCCGGGTTCGAGCCGGATGGAGTTGAACGCCTCGCCGCTCGGCTCGGCGCCCACCCGGGTGAGCACGTGCTCCAGGCCCCGGTCGGCGAGGGCCAGCGCGAACACGAACGGCTTCGACACGGACTGCACGGTGAACGGCGCCTGTGTGTCGCCGCTGCCGTAGACCTGCCCGTCGAGGGCGCACAGACTGAGCCCGAACAGGTCCGGATCGACCCGGCTCAGCTCGGGGATGTACGAGGCGGGCGCACCGCCGCCCAGATCGCGCAGGCTGCGGCGCACCTGGTCGAGGAGACCGCTCAGCGGGTCGCCCGGAGGGCCTTGCGGGTCGTGTCGCATCCGTCCATCGAAACCCATGGAGCGCCGGTACGCGCCCCGGCAGACTGCCCCCATGACCGAGAACGATCACAAGAGCGACCTGCTGCGCTATCTCCAGGACGCCCGCGAGGCGCTGGTGTGGAAGCTGGACGGGCTGAGCGAGTACGACGTGCGCCGCCCCCTCACCCCGACGGGAACCAACCTCCTGGGCCTGCTGAAGCACCTCACGAGTGTGGAACTGGGCTATCTCTGCGACACGTTCGGCCGGCCGCACGACGAGCCGCTGCCCGACTTCCGGGACGGCGCGGATCCCAACGCGGACATGTTCGCCGCCGCCGACGAGTCGCGGGAGCTGATCGTGGAGCGCTACCGACGGGCCTGGGAGCTGGCCGACGCCACGGTCCGCGCCCTCCCGCTCGACGCGTCCGGCACGGTGCCGTGGTGGCCCGCGGAGCGCGCCGCGATCACCCTGCACCACGCGCTGGTCCGGACGCTGTCCGACACCCAGCGGCACGCGGGGCACGCCGACATCCTGCGGGAGGGCCTGGACGGGGCGGTGGGGTACCGGCAGGACAACGACTCGCTGCCCTCGCACGATCCGGCCTGGTGGCAGGAGCTCCGCGACCGGCAGGAGCGGATCGCCCGGGAGGCCGGGACCTGAGCCGGTGAGGGCCGGGACGAAGGGCCTCACCCGCATGGCCCAAAGCCCCGTTCGCAAGCCTCCGCACCGGGCGAGGATGTCCGTAACGCCTGAATTACCCGTGTGAGGAGAACCCGATGCAAGCACGCGTCGCCGTCGTCTACTACAGCGCCACCGGCAACGTCCACGCCCTCGCGGAAGCCGTCGCGGAAGGCGCCCGGAGCAGGAACGCGGAGGTGCGGCTGCGGCGGGTGCCCGAGCTGGCGCCGGATACCGCGATCGACGCCAACCCGGCCTGGCGCGCGCATGTCGACGCGACCAAGGACTCGGTGCCCGAGGCGACGCTGGAGGACCTGGAGTGGGCGACGGCGTACGCCTTCGGCACGCCCACCCGGTTCGGCACGCCGACCGCGCAGCTGAAGCAGTTCATCGACACGACCGGCGGGCTGTGGAACGCGGGCGTCTTCCACAACAAGCCGGCCACCAGCTTCACTTCGGCGATGAACCGGCACGGCGGCCAGGAGTCGACGATCCTCGCCCTCAACAACGTCTTCTACCACTGGGGCTGTGTCATCGTGCCGCCCGGCTACACCGACCCGCTGATCTTCAACGCGGGCGGCAACCCCTACGGCGTGAGCTGGCCGAGCGGCGGCGGCGAGGGCCCGGACGAGGCCGTTCTCGAGGCCGCCCGCTACCAGGGCCGCCATCTCGCGGACATCTCGCTGCGGCTGGAGTCCTGAGCGGCGGCGCCGGTCGCCGCCGTCAGCCGTCCTGTCCGCACGGCCCGGAGTGGTCGCAGTACGGCTGGTGGGCGCTGGCGCCGCACGCGCAGAACAGGGCGCGGGTCTCCCTCCGGAGGCCCGCGCCCGTCCGTGTCTCCAGGTCCCCGCGCACGGCGAGCTGGCCGGACGCGGTCCTCGCGACGGTCGTCGGCGTGTCCGGCTCCTCGGCGGTGCCGTCGGCGAGGCGGTAGGTGAGGGCTCCCGACGGGCAGCGACGGACGACCTCGGCGACGTGCGGCGCGTCCGCCGCGTCCGGCGTGATCCAGGGGCGGCGGGAGGTGTCGAAGACCTCCGGCAGACCGCCCACGCACTCGGCGGCGTGCAGACAGCGGCCCGGTTCGAAGGTGACCTCGATGTCCTCGCCGGAGTAGGTCTTCTGCTGGGCGGTCATCAGGCGGTCACCTCGTGCGGGTCGTCGGTTCGCGGAACGCCATTGTCGGCGCGGGCGCCGTCCGTCGCCCGTCGGGTGCGGTGGCGCGTCACTCCCTCGGTGGGTCCGGCCGCCCGCCGCTCCGGAGACCGGCGAGCGCGTGCACCAGGGGCGCGGACGCCGGGTACAGCTCGCGGTAGAGGCCGTACAGCGTGTCGTAGCGGGCCGTCGTCGCCGGGTCGGGGGCGGTCGTGCGGGCGACCGGGTTCCAGGCGTCGATGTCGGCGTCGGTCACCAGTCGGGCGGCCGACAGGGCGTTTCCGTAGCTCGCGCCCACCGTGGTCGTCCGTACCTCCTGTGTCCTGCCGGTGACGTCCGAGACGATCCGGGTCCACAGCCCGCCCCGGGTCCCGCCGCCGACGGCGACGACGCGCCGGATGTCGCCGCCGGCCGCCTCGATGGCCTCGATGTTGTGGCGGACGCCGAACGCGGTGCCCTCCAGGGCCGCGCGGTACAGATCGCCACGGGTTTGGGAGAGCGTCAGGCCCGCGATCACGCCCCGGGCGTCCGGATCCATGACGGGGCTGCGCTCCCCCGCGAAGTACGGCAGCATCAGCAGGCCGTTCGCGCCGGGCCCCGACGCCTCCGCGAGGCGCAGCAGCCCGGGGTGGTCGGCGTCGTCGAACAGGTCGCGGAGCCAGTCGGTGACGGCGCCCGACGTGGCCATGCCGCCGGCCAGGTTGTGGGTGCCGGGCAGCGCGCCGACGGTGGTCCACAGCGACGGGTCGCGCAGCGGGCGCGGCACGGTGTGCACCAGGAACATCGTGCTGCCGTACATGAGCATCAGGTCGCCGACGCGGTGCGCGCCGACGCTGAGCGCCTCCGCCCAGGCGTCGATGGTGCCGGTGCCGACGGGGATCCCCGCGGGCAGTCCGGTGAGCCGGGCGGCCTCGGCGGTCACGGTGCCGGCCCGCTCGCCGGACCAGGCCAGGGGCGGCAGTTCGATGCCGGGGGCGAGGGCGTCGGACCAGGGCCGGTACCAGCCGTGGGCCTCGATGTCGTACAACGGGGTGCATTGGCTCGCGGAGTGATGGTCGAGGACGTAGGCGCCGGTGAGCCGGCGGACGAGCCAGGAGGCGGGCATGTAGAGGCGGCGGGCGCGGGCGTAGCGCTCGGGTTCCTCGTCGGCGATCCAGGCCACCTTGGGGCCCGCGGCCTGGGAGGTGAGGCGGGAGCCGCAGCGGCGGACGATCGCCTCGGCGCCCAGCTCCCGCTCGATGCGGTCGATCTGGCGGACGGAGCGGGTGTCCACGCCGTACAGGATCGCGGGGCGCACCGGGATGTCGTCGGCGTCGGTGAGCAGGACGCACGGGCCCATCCCGCTGACGCCGACCGCCGTCACCACCGCGTCCGAGGCCGAGGTCAGTTCGCGGGCCAGCGCGATGAACTCGTCCCACCACACGGCGCCGTCCATCTCGACGTGGCCCGGCGCCGGGCGGTCGACGGTGTGGGCGCGCACGGCGGTGTGCAGCACGGTGCCGTCGAGGGCGACGAGGACGCCCTTGCTGCCGGAGGTGCCGATGTCCACGCCGATGACCGCTGATCGAGGCATGCGGGCACCGTAGTACGCGGCGCGGTGCGTTGCCGGGCATGGGTTTCGTCGTGGCTGGTCGCGCAGTTCCCCGCGCCCCTGAAGCGAGCTTCGCTCGCCCGGGGGAAGGCTGCGCGCAGCGCACGCCTTGGGGGCGCGGGGAACTGCGCGACCAGCCCCCACCGAAGCCGCACCCGACAACGAACCGACAAGAAGGCTCAGTCCTCGCGATGCCGCAGCAACAGCATCGCGGCGTCATCGTGCAACGGCCCCGCGGCATGCTCCACGAGATCGGTGCGCAGCCGCTCCAGCGCGGCCTGCGGATCGGTGTCCTTGAGGAAGGACACCCGGTCCTCCAGGGGATAGAAGGTGCCGTCCCCGTCGCGGGCCTCGCTCACCCCGTCCGTGTAGAGCAGCAGTTGGTCGCCGGGCGCGAAGGGGACGGCGTACGGCACGGGCTCGTCGCCGCCGTGCACGCCGAGGCCGAGGGGCAGGGCGAAGTGCGGTGGTTCGGGGAACTCGGTGGTGCCGTCGGCGCGGGCGAGCAGCGGGGCGGGGTGCCCGAAGTTGAGGAAGGTCGCCTCCCGGTCGCCCGCGGCCACCTCGACGAGGAGCGCGCTGACGAACCGCTCGCCGAGCAGTTCCCGCTCCAGGGCGCGCTCCAGTCGCTTGCCGAGCCCGGCCAGTTCGGCCTCGTCGTGCGCGGCCTCGCGGAACGCGCCGAGGACGAGGGCGGCGGTCTCCACGGCCTCGAGTCCCTTGCCCTGGACGTCGCCGATGATGACGCGGGTGCCGCCGGGGACGACCACGACCTCGTACAGGTCGCCGCCGATCCGCGCCTGCGCGACGGCCGACGTGTAGGAGACGGCGACGCGCAGCGCGCCGGCCACGCGCGGGACCGGGCGCAGCAGGACGCGCTGCGCGACCTCGGCGATGGAGCGGACGCTGGCGAGTTCGGCGTCGCGGCGCTCGCGCATCACGACCGCGCCGAGGGCGGCCGCGGTGACCCCGGCGACGCTGATGGACGCGATGTAGACGCGGCGCTTGCCGAGCGTTCCGTCGGACGCGGCGAGCAGCACGCACAGCAGCACGGCGAACGCGCCGATCCGCGCGGTGCGCCGCTTGCCGCCGCTCAGTCCGGCGAAGGCGGGGCCGAGCGCCATCAGGGACAGCAGCCCGAAGCCGGTCGGCGTCACCAGTTCGGCGAGGACCACCACGCCCATCACCGCGTACGGCAGGGCGACGAGGGCCCGGCCGGCCGGGAACTTCGCCTTCGTCATCGCACTCCCCGTCAGGACGGCCCGTCGGCGTTCGGATATGTGGCGCCTTGAGCGTATGCGGGGTTTCTTGGCAACGGATGAGATAAAGGCAAATCCGTGACCTGAGGTGACGTTCCGTCAGCGTGCGGCCGCATCGGCCGTGTCGTGCTGGGCGGCGAGCCGTACCGGAGTGTTCTGCGCGCCGTACCCGCGGTAGCCGCCGTCCCGCTGGACGAGTTCGAAGAAGACCCGGCCGACGGTGCGGGTGTAGCAGTGCCGGAAGGTGCCGTGGTCGTCCTCGTCGTAGAGGATGCCGAGTTCCCGGTAGGTCTCCAGCTCGCCGGGGGCGAACGCGTGGCGGGCGGCGAGGTCGTCGTAGTAGTTGCCGGGCAGGGCGAGCAGGTGACCGCCGGCCGCGCGGAAGCGGCGGGCGGCGGCGACCACGTCGTCGGTGGCGAGGGCGATGTGCTGGGCCCGGTCGCGGTCGTCGGCGGGGCCGGGGCCGACGCCGAGGGCGAACCGGACGGCGCCGTCGGCGGTGGAGAAGGCGCGGCTGCGCAGCAGTCCGTACGGGTCGGCGACGTCGACGCTGCCCTGCGCGTCGAGGCCGAGGACCCCGCGATGGAAGAGCGAGGCCTCGTCGAACTGGTGCCAGGGCTGGGTGAGCGCGAGGTGGTCGACACGGTGCACGGCGCCGCTCGCGGCCTCCTCGCAGGTGGGAGCGAAGTCCTTCTTCCAGTCGGGGAGTTCGGGCCGGTCGGTGGCGCAGAAGAAGAGTTCGGTGCCGTCGGGCGCGGCGACGGCGTCGAGGAGGACGTCGCCGGTGGCGCGGCGGCGCGGCAGGACGGGGGCGAGCAGCGCCTCGGCGCGCCGGGCGGCGCCCGCCGGGTCGGGGCTCTCCAGGCCGACGGCGGCGACGAAGGTGCCGTCGCGGCGGGCGGCGGGCCCGGTGTTCAGCAGGATGCGGGCCTCGCCCTGCTCCCACAGGTCGACGGGTTTGCCGCGGTGGCGGCCGGTGCGGGTGAAGCCGAGCGCGGTGAGCAGGTCCGTGGCGGGGGCGATGTCGGGGGTGACGAGTTCGGCGAAGGCGACGCCGGTGGGGACGACGGGGGCGGGCAGGTTCCCCTCCCCCACGGCCTCCCGCAGAGCGAGGAGCGAGCGCAGGGCGTCGACGGCGGCGGGCCCGGCCTCGGCCTGCCGGAACACGTCGTTGAAGACTTCCAGGGACAGCGGTCCGCGGTAGCCCGCGCGCAGCACGTGGCGCAGCAGTCCGGCGACGTCCAGGTCGCCCTGCCCGGGGAAGCAGCGGTAGTGGCGGCTCCACTGGAGCACGTCCATCGCGAGCCGTGGCGCGTCGGCCAGTTGCAGGAAGAAGATCTTGTCGCCGGGGATGTCCTCGATCCCCGCGAGGTCCTTGGGATCGGAGCCGCGGGCGAGGATGTGGAAGCTGTCGAGGCAGGTGCCGAGCGCGGGGTGGTCGGCGGCCTCGACGATGCGCCAGGCGTGGTCGTACGTGTTCACGTGGCGGCCCCAGGCGAGCGCCTCGTAGGCGATCCGGATCCCGGACTCGGCCGCCCGGTCCGCGAGCCGTCCGAGCTGCTCGGCGGCGAGGGCGTCGTCGTCCCGGGCGAGCGGGGAGACGCTGGAGCAGACGAGGAGGGTGTCGGCGCCGAGCCGGCGCATGACGCGGAACTTGTGCTCGGCGCGGCGCAGATTGCGGGCGAACACGTCGGCGGGCACCGCCTCGATGTCGCGCATCGGCTGGTACAGGTCGATGCTCAGGCCGAGGTCGGCGCAGAGGGCGCGGATCTCCTCGGGGCTCAGCGGGCTGGCGAGCAGGTCGTTCTCGAAGATCTCGACGCCGTCGAAACCGGCGCGGGCCGCGGCGGTGAGCTTCTCGGTGAGCGAGCCGCTGAGCGAGACGGTGGCGATCGAGGTGCGCACGACGGACTCCCGGTTAATGTACGAACTGGTTCGTTACTCATATCAAGCGCGACGCCTCCTGTGAAGGGACGCGGCGCCGCCGCGACGGAAACCCGGCTTCTACAATCACCAGCAGTACAGGCCACCGCACGTCCGCCCGCCGCCCGAAGGATCGATCCTGATGACCACCACGGAAGAACCGGCGCGGCGCGAGGGCCGCATCCGCGACGCGGCCCGCACCAGGGCCGAGATCCTCGCGGTGGCCACCGAGGAGTTCGCCCGCGCCGGGTACACGGGCGCCCGGGTCGACGAGATCGCGGCCCGCACCCGGACGACGAAGCGGATGATCTACTACTACTTCGGCGGCAAGGAGCAGCTGTTCACCGCGGTGCTGGAGCGCAGCTACACGGTGATCCGCGAGGCCGAGCAGGACGTGGACGTCGAGCACCTCGACCCGGCCGCCGCGATCCGCCGGCTCGCCGAGCTGACCTTCGACCACCACGAGGCGCACCCGGACTTCATCCGCCTGGTGAGCATCGAGAACATCCACGACGCCGAGCACATCACCGCGTCCGAGACGCTGAGCTCGCTCAACTCCCCCGCGATCGACGTGATCCGCCGGATCCTGGAGGCGGGCCGGGCCGAGGGCGTGTTCACGGCGGACGTGGACGCGGTCGATCTGCACGCGATGATCAGCTCGTTCTGCTTCTTCCGGGTCTCCAACCGGCATACGTTCGGCGCCCTGTTCGGTCGCGACCTGACCGCGGCCGACCGCCGTGAGCACTACCGGACCATGCTCGGCGACATGGTCATCGCGTATCTCACGGCCCGTTAGCCACGCGGTCGACGACCGGCCACGACACACCCCTTGACAGGCCGTTGACACCGGCGCAACATTCCTGGCCATCCACTACTAACTATCCAGTGGGTTAATTAACCGGATGCCGAGCCGAGTGCTTCCCGTCCCCCGAAGGAGCCCGTGTGTCCGTCCCCGCACCCCCGCCGCCGCAGGGCCAGCCGCGCAAGGCGGCTCTCGCCGCCTGGATCGGCAGCGCCCTGGAGTACTACGACTTCTTCATCTACGGCAGTGCCGCCGCGCTGGTCTTCCCGAAGGTCTTCTTCGACGAGTCCGATCCGGCGAACGCGGCACTCCTCTCCCTCGCCACGTTCGGTGTCGCCTACGCGGCCCGGCCCGTCGGCGCGCTCTTCCTCGGCCACGTCGGCGACCGGCTGGGCCGCCGCACGATCATGGTGTTCACGCTGGTCCTGATGGGCCTGTCGACGTTCCTCATCGGCTGTCTGCCGACCCGCGACCAGGTCGGCGGGCTCGCCCCCGTCCTGCTGGTCCTGTGCCGGGTGCTCCAGGGCATCTCCGCGGCCGGCGAGCAGGCCAGCGCGGGATCGATGTCCCTGGAGCACGCGCCGGGTCACCGACGCGCGTACTTCACGAGTTTCACGCTGAGCGGCACGCAGGCCGGACAGCTCCTGGCCACACTGGTGTTCCTGCCGATCGCGGCGCTCCCGGAGGACCAACTCCTGTCGTGGGGCTGGCGGATACCGTTCTGGCTGAGCCTGGTCGTCGCCGTCGTCGGCTATGTCATCCGGCGGACCCTGGAGGAGCCGCCGGAGTTCGCCCGGCAGGCGGCCGGCACCGGCAAGGCCGCGTCGCTGCCGCTCGTCGTGCTCCTCACCGAGCACTGGGCGGGGCTGCTCCGGGTCGTCGCGGGCGCGCTGGTCGCCTCGGTGAGCACGATCTTCACGGTGTGGGCCCTGTCCTACGCGACCAGCGACGCCGTCGGCATGGACCGCTCGGCCATGCTGTGGGTCGCCGCCCTGGCGAACCTGGTGGCGCTGGGCACCATCCCGCTGTGGGCCCGGCTCGCCGACCGGATCGGGCGCCGCCCGGTCTATCTGACGGGCGCCGCGGGCAGCATGCTGGCGATGTTCGGCTATCTGTGGGCGATCTCCACGGGTTCGTACGTCCTCACCTTCACCCTCGGGATCCTCGCCTTCGGCGTCGTCTACAGCGCGGCCAACGCGGTGTGGCCGGCCTTCTACGGCGAGATGTTCCCGACCCGGGTCCGGCTCTCCGGGATGGCGATCGGCACACAGATCGGCTTCGCGGTCGCCGGGTTCGCGGTGACGTTCGCCGCGCAGATCGCCGGACCGGACGGCGCCGACTGGTTCGCGGTGGCGCTGTTCACGGCGGCGCTGTGCGTACCGCCGGTGATCGCGGCGCTGACGGCGCGCGAGACGTACCGGGTGCCGACGCCGCAGCTGGGCGAACGGCCCGCGGACGGCGTGCCGGTCGAGGATGCGCGGGGCGCGACGGTCTGACGGAGCGCCGGGGGCGGCCGGGGGCACGGCGTAGGCTCGTGTCCGTGGCCGCCGCCGTGCCGTTTCTCGCCTTCGCCGCGGTGCTCGCCGCGTACGAGGAGGCGTACCGCATCTCGGCGCACGAGGCGCACACCGAGGTGCGGGCGCAGGCGGACCGCACGACCCCGGCCCCGTCTCACGACGGCCGGTTCCCGCGCCGATCGACCGTCACTCGTGCTCCGCGCGCTCCAGGCCCGCGCGCTGCGCCGCGGAATGAAGGGCCTTGAGGGCGATCAGCAGGACGCCGATGTCGTCCAGGTAGATGGGATCGGGCAGCAGGTCGACCGGCGAGATCGTGTAGATCACGGCGGTCCAGAACAGGGCCTTGTTGCGCAGCGGGATGCCCGCGTCGACGAGCAGCCGCCGGGCCTTGAACACCCGCACGAGCAGCACCAGCGCGGCCACCACCATGACCACGGTCACGATCGTCGCCAGTACGAGCCAGGTGTTTCCGTCCATCGGTCCCCTCCGTGCCCCGCGCGCGGTCCGGGTGCGCCGCGCCGTGCGTCACGCGATCATGGAGCCCGGATCCCGGCCCGCTCAAGGAGGACGGTTCGTGCTCATCTACGTGGCAATGATCCTGGGGGCGGTCAGCGTGGTCTGCATAGGTCTCACGGCGCGCCAGATAGCGGCGGACCGGGTCGCGCTCACGCCGCCGATCACCGCGCTGTGCACCGCCCTGCTGTCGGTGGCGCTGATGCTGGCGGCGGCCTACACCGGCCAGTGATCAGTCGGCCGTCCCCTCGTCCTCCTCCACCAGGTGCATGGCGGCCTCCTCGGCCGACGCCGCACCACCGCCGAATCCCACGTCCGTGGCGATCATGTCCTTCTCGGCGTCCTCGTGGGCGCCTTCGTCGGGAGCGACGAGCCGTCCCGCGCGCAGTGTTCCCACCTCGCCGTCGACGGGCTCTCCCTCACCCCCGGCCAGATCGCCGATGCCGTCCCCGGCCCCTTCGCCGGACTCCAGCGCCTCGTACTCCTCGACCACGGGATCCGGACGCTCCTCGGCCAGCCGCTCGTCGAGGCTCTCGCCGCGCAGTCGCTCGGCCGCGGTGATCCCGCTGTGCTCGACGCCCAGGGGCCGCTCCGGCGGCGACCAGCCCTCGTCGTACGGGTCGACCCCACGGTCGTAGAGGGTGTCCTCCACTTCCAGGATGCCCTCGTCCTCCCGGGCATCCGGATCACCCGGCTGGTACACCTCGTCACCCATGGCCGTGACATCACTCGGCTCGGTCATCCGGTGTCTCCTCCTTCCGGGCCCCGTTGCGTTCCGTCCCTGTCGCTTATCCAGTCTGCGCCCGATCACGCCCTTCGGCCGTGCGGAGCGCGGCAGGATCCGACCCGGTGAAAAATCTTGACAGGGCGCCGACAAGTGGGGAAATTGGCTGAGCCACTCGACCAATGGAGTCGCCTGTGTCCCCGGAACTGCTGTCCGTCCTCGTCCTCGCGGTGATCTTCGTGATCGCCACCACGCGCTCCGTCAACATGGGCGCCCTGGCGTTCGCCGCCGCCTTCGCCGTCGGCGGGCTCGCCGCCGATCTCGACGCCGACGCCGTGTTCGCGGGCTTCCCCGGCGATCTGTTCGTGGTCCTCGCCGGCGTCACCTATCTGTTCGCCATCGCCCGCGCCAACGGTACGACCGACTGGCTGGTGCACGCCTCGGTGCGCCTGGTGGGCGGGCGGGTCGGGCTCATCCCGTGGGTGATGTTCGCCGTCACGGCGGCGCTCACGGCGATCGGCGCGGTCAGCCCGGGGGCGGTCGCCATCGTGGCACCGCTGGCCCTCGGCTTCGCCGCCCAGTACGGGATCAGCCCCCTGCTGATGGGGATCATGGTCGTCCACGGCGCGCAGGCCGGCGGTTTCTCGCCGACGAGCGTGTACGGCTCGACGGTGAACAGCATCGTCGACCGTGAACATCTGCCCGGCAACGAGGGTGCGCTGTTCCTTGCCAGTCTCGTCGTGAACACGGTCATCGCGGGGATCGTCTACGTCGCGCTGCGGCGCCGCGGAGGGGTGCCGTCACGCGCTCCCGAAGGGGGCACGACGGAGGAGGCCGGTGTCGGCGGTCCGGCGGGGAGGCCGTCGCGGACGGCCGCGCCGGAGCCGGCGGAGGTCGCCACCGGCGACGGGACCGGCGCGAGCACTGGTACGGGTACGGGTACGGCCACCGAGACGGCCGCCGCCGCGCCGGTGCCGGCCGCCCCGCGCCTGGACGCGCCGATCGCCGTCACGCTCACCGGTCTGGTGGCGCTCGTCGTCTGCGCGCTCGTCTTCGACCTCGATGTGGGTCTGACGGCGATCACGATCGCGGTGCTGCTCAGCATCGTGTGGCCCGCGACCAGCAGGACGGCGGTCGCCGAGATCTCCTGGTCCACGGTCTTCCTCATCTGCGGGGTGCTCACCTACGTCGGGGTCCTGGACGAGATGGGCACGATCACGTGGGCGGGCGACGCCGTCGGCGGTATCGGCGTGCCCCTGCTGGCGGCCCTGCTGCTCTGCTACATCGGCGCGATCGTGTCGGCGTTCGCCTCGTCGGTCGGGATCATGGGTGCGCTGATCCCGCTCGCCGTGCCGTTCCTCGCGGCGGGCGAGGTGGGGGCCGTGGGCATGGTGGCGGCGCTGGCCGTGTCGGCGACGGTGGTCGACGTCAGCCCGTTCTCCACCAACGGCGCCCTGGTCCTCGCCAACGCCGAGGAGGTGGACAGGGACCGGTTCTTCCGGCAGCTGATGGTCTACGGAGCGGCGGTCGTGCTCGTCGCCCCGGCCGTGGTGTGGCTGGCCCTGGTGGTGCCGGGCGGCGTCTGACGCGGCTCGCTCGCGCACCGGTGCGCTCGGGCGCGCGTGCGCGAGGATGCGCGGGTGCGGCGGAGCTGTCCTGCCGAACCCGCCGGTTCGGGGACAGAGACGTACCCCATGGGGTGGGGCCGCGCCCCGAGCCCTTTCGTGATCTTGCCGGGGTGGAACGTGTGTCGGTGTCAGCCGACTCCAGCGGAACGAGGTCGTCGCATGCGCCGCACCGGATTCCTTTCCCTGTCCCTCTCTCTGGCCGCGCTCCCCGCGCTGGTCGTCGCGCCCGCGGGAACGGCGGCCGGGGACGACGCGCTCACCGTCACCGCCCCGGCCACGGGCTCCGTGCACCGGGCGGGCGCCAGCGTCTTCGTGACCTGGCGCAACACCACGGGGCAGGAGCTGGACATGTGGCTCGTGCACGGGAGCGACGGCCGGGTGATACGGCTCGCCGCCAAGCTGAGCGGCGCATCGGACGGCGAGACCGCCACGGTGCTGCCGACCGTCGTGAACGGCGAGGGCTACACGATCGAGCTGGCCGCCCGCGCGGGCGGCGCCCGCGCCTACAGCGGTTCCTTCGCCGTCGCCCCGCAGGTCCGCGCCGCACGCTGACCGGCCGGCCTGCCGACCGGCTGCTTCAGGGGGCCCGGGTGATGTCGTGCCGTACGGTCCCCGCGTCCGGGTCGATCGTGACCAGTTCGGCGCGGGGCGCGTGCCGCTCGCCGGAGACGACCAGCGTGTGGGTGCCGGCCGGGACGGTCTCCACCGTGTAGTCGCCGTGGTGCACCTGGGCCTTGGCGAGGCGTTTGCCGCGGGCGCTGATCACGGTGATCCAGGCGGGGCAGCCCTCGGGGTGCCTGTCGCAGCGCACGGTCCCGGTCAGCCGGGCGGGGGCGTGGGTGCGTGCCTGCGGTTCTCCCCAGGCGGCCATCAGCGCGCGGGTGGTGCGCTGCATCGGGGTGGTGGTGACGGGTGCCGTGCGTCCGGGCGCGGCCACCGGGAGGCCGACCTGCTCGGCGTAGGCGGCGAGCGCCTCGTCCAGCGCGGCGATCTCCCGCAGCGCCGTGCGCAGCCGGTCGGCGCGCGGTCCGGGCGCGGCGGGGGTCAGTTCCGTCTCCAGTTCGCGGACGAGCGGGCCGACCCGCCGCCAGGCTCCTTCCGGTTCGCCGGTCGCGTAGAACCGGTCGAGTTCCTTCAGGGACGCGATGAGGGTCTGGGTGACGAGGCGGGCCCGGTCGGTCAGGCGCGGGGGCAGGTCGACGTCGATGTCGGCGGCCGCCGCGAGGGAGCGGGCGTGTCCGGTCGCCGTCGCCAGGAGGGCGACCCGGTGGTCGGCGGACGGGCCGCGCACTCCGAGCGGCATCCGCACCAGTGGCTGGACGATGCCCTGCACCTGGAGCAGCGCGGCGTCGACGGTGCGGGCCGCGCCGCGCAGCCGTACCGGCGCCTCGGGCTCGTCCCAGCGCCGCTCGACCTGCTGGATCACCTGGGCGAGCGCGTCGACCCAGCCGCGCTCGGCCTCGCGGACGACGGTGCGGCGCGAGAGCGGGAAGATCAGCGCGGCGCAGGCGGTGGCGACGAGGACGCCGATGCCGTTGTCGAGGATCCGCTCCCCCATCAGGTGCTCCATGCCGCTGTCGGGGGTGGTCAGGGCGTAGAGCTGGGTGAGGGCGACGACGAGGCCGACGACCCAGAAGGCGTACGCGCGTTGTATGCCCCACGCGCCCAGCGAGAGTCCGGCGACGATGACGGCGAGGGTGGCGTAGACGTGGTCGCGGCCGATGAGGTGGAGCAGGACGATGCCGAGGACGGCGCCGACGGCGGTGCCGACCATGCGGTGGGCGAACTTGCGCAGGCGTTCGTGGGTGGTGTTGGTGCCGAACAGCGTGATCATCACGCCGACCAGGCCCCAGTAGAAGCGGCGCGGGTCGATGGCGTCGGCGATGGGGCAGACGATGGCGGCGGCGATCGCGGCGTGCACGGGGACGCGGATGTACGGGACGGCGCGCCGCCAGCCGGTCTCGGTGCCCGCGGCGAGGACCCGCCGGGCCGGCCCGGCGGAGCCCGGAAGGCGGTTGTTCTCGAGGGCGACGGTCGGCTGGAACGGGACGTCGGCCGGGTTCGCGCAGGTGCGCTGCCCGAGGGCGAGCCAGGCGCCGAGTGCGTCCGCGAGGGTGTTGAGGAGGTCGCCGGTGCGGCGGGCGAGGACGGCGGCCTCGACGTCGTCGGCGGAGGCGGTGGCGTCGCGCAGGATCGCCTCGGCCCGTTCCTGGATGTGGGCGGCGGCGGGGCGCAGCCCCTCGGCGCGGCCGAGCGGGGTGTCGCGGGCCAGCACGAGGCCGACGGCGAGGGCTTCGCGCAGCGGTCCCGGCACGGGCAGGCGGGTCAGGTCGGCGGCGGCCTGCCCGATGCCGCGCAGGGCGAGTTCGGCGTCGAAGAGGTGGCGGTGCAGGAGTTCGGCGGCGGCCGGGTCGGCGGCGACCTCGGGCTGGGCGAGGCGGCCGTCGATGGTGACGGTGGTGATGTTGAGGCGGCGCAGGGCGCGGGTCATCCGGCGTACGGCGCGCTGCTGGTCGGCGTCCGGGTCCAGGGCGTCGACGGCGGCGTCGGCGACCCGGCGGGCCTCGACGACGAAGGCGCGCTGGGTGCGCAGCAGGTCCTCGCGGGGCATCGGGAAGCAGAGCAGCAGCCGGGTCGCGAGCACGGCGGCCGCGGCGACCAGGGCGACGGCGAAGGCCTTGCCGACGAGGGAGGCGGGGATCCCGGCGAGCATGCCGACCATCAGGCCGTTGAACAGCATCATGCCGGTGATCAGCGCGAACGGACCGAACCTGGCGAGGAGGAAGGTGAGGGCGAGCGCGGCGACCATGAGGCTCATCTGGGCCAGGCGCCGCCCGTCGAGGCTCGCGCACACCCAGAGCACCACGCTGTAGGGGAACGGCATCCACAGGATGGCGCGGGCCAGCCGGTCCCAGGTGTTCTCGGCGACCGCGAAGGCGCTCATCAGGCCCATCATCCCGGCGACCATCATGCCGATCATGGCGGGGATGTTCAGCGCCTCGGCCATCCAGTAGCCGACGGCGAGGGAGGTGACCATGGCGACCAACGACCGCCAGCCCGACTGCAGTTGGCCGAGTCCGGGGTCGGCGGCGAGTACCCAGTCCCACCATCTGCGGGGTCCGGCGACCCGGTGCGGGGCGAGGCCCGCCGCGGCGGTGCCCTCAGCGGTGGCGGACAGGTCAGGCAGGGTGCCCGGGGTGGTCAACTGGCCTCCGATTCAACGGTGTTCGCGGGTGCGTTCTGGGCGATCAGGGCATCCACCAAGGGGGTGATCGCGGTCCGGGCGGCGGCGACGGCACGCTCGGACTCCTCGACGCTCTCGGCGCCGCCCTCGAGGGCGGTGAGGAGGGCGGCGGCCATGCGCTGCCGGCCCCGCTCCAGCAGGCCGCGGCCCGCGGCGCTGAGCGAGGTCTCCACGGCCCGCCGGTCGTCCTCGCAGCGGCGCCGCTCGACGAGGCCGGCCTCCTGCAGCTGTTGCAGGATGACGGTGACCCGGGGCTGCGCCATGCCGGTGCGCGCGGCGAGCGCGGTCACCCGGCTCGGCCCCTGCTCCAGGGCGTCGAGCACCGCGACCTGACTGCGGGTGAGGCCGAATTCACCGGCCCTGAAGAGGATCTGGGACAGCTGCGCGATCCCGCGCAGGAGCCCTCGGGCGGCGCCTTCGATGCGCCGCGCTCCGACGGCGTCGACCGAGTCACCGACCGGACCGTCGGCCGACCTCTCAGATAGATGCATATAGAAAGAATATACATGCCCTCTACATTCACTGGCGCGGGGGTGCACCCCGATGTCGCGCCGGGCCGGGGCGACGTAGCGTGACCGGCATGTGCTGGAGTGCGACGGCGGATCTGGTGGCGGGCAGTGCGATCACCGCGGTGGGGGTCGCCTGTGTGGTCCGCGCGGCCCGCACCCGGCGCGGCGCCCTGCCTTTGGCGGCCCTCCCGCTGCTCCTCGGGGCGCACCAGATCATCGAGGCGCTGATCTGGAACGACGGCGGCGGCAGCGGGCCCGCCACCGTGGCGTGGGCGGTGATCGCCCTGCCGCTGCTCCCGCTGTGGGTGCCGGTGGGCGTGCTGTGCGCCGCCCCGCGCCACGCACGCCGCCGACTGGTGCTGCCCCTCGCGTCCGGAGTCGTCACGTCGGCGGCCCTCGCCCACACCCTGGCGACGAGCACGGTCACGGCCGAGGTGCGCGGGCACACGATGGGCTACGCCATCGGACTGCCGCACGCCGCGTGGCTGCTCGCCGGCTATCTGCTCGCGACGATCGGCTCGCTGCTGCTGTCCGGCGAGGCGGGGCTCGTCCTGCTCGGCGTCCTGGCCGGGATCGGCGCGGCGGTGTGCGCGGCGCTGTGGCGCTGGGAGTTCATCTCGACGTGGTGCGCCTGCGCCGCCGTCTGCTCGGTGGTGCTGTACGGATGGCTGCGCGGGGCGACCCCCACGCGACGGCCCGCCGTCAGCTGAAGCTGCGCCGGTACGCCTGCGGGCTGACGCCGGTGGTGCGCTTGAAGCGGTCGCGGAAGGCCGTCGGGGAGCCGAATCCGACCTGTGCGGCGATCCGCTCCACGGGGTGCGCGGTGGTCTCCAGGAGGTGCTGGGCACGGCGGATGCGCGCGCGGTGCAGCCACTGCAGCGGTGTGGTGCCGGTCTGTTCGCGGAACCGGCGCATCAGGGTGCGGGTGCTGACCCCGGCGCGGTCGGCGATGTCGGCCAGGGCGAGATCGCGGCCCAGGTTGTCCTGGAGCCAGCTGAGCAGCGGCTCGAACGAGGAGCCCTGCGGGGCGGGCGGCCGGGCGTGGACGATGAACTGGGCCTGTCCGCCCTCGCGCTCCAGCGGCATGACGGAGAGCCGGGCGGCGTCGGCCGCCACCGCCGAGCCGTAGTCGCGCCGGATCATGTGCAGACACAGGTCGAGTCCGGCGGCGGCGCCCGCTGAGGTGAGGATCTGCCCATTGTCGACGTAGAGGACGTCCGGGTCGACCTCGATGAGCGGATACGCGGCGGCGAGCGCGTCGGCGCCGATCCAGTGGGTGGTGGCCCGCAGCCCGTCGAGCAGCCCGGTCGCCGCGAGCGGGAACGTGCCCGAGCAGATCGAGGCGATCCGGGTGCCGTCCGCCGCGGCCGCGCGCAGCGCGTCGCGCACGGCCGGCGCGAGCGGCGCGAGGGGCTCGGCCGTTCCGGGCACGATGACCGTGTCCGCCCCGCGCAGCCCGTCGAGCCCCCACGGCGCCCGGATCCGGAAGGCACCGGCGTCGACCTCGGGCGCCTCGCCGCAGACCCGCACCTGGTAGCCGGGACGCCCGTCGGGCAGCCGGGTCCGCGCGAACACCTCGATGGGGGTGGACAGGTCGAAGGGGATCACCTGGTCCAGGGCGAGCAGCGCGACGGTGTGCATGGCGTGAATGTATCCCGGCGACGGAAAGACGCCATGGATGTGGCACAGCACCTTGTCGGCACTTCCCCTGCTCCCTCGCCTGTCGCTTTCCCGTTGGAAGGTGTCATTAATGCCACTGGGACGGAGATCATTCGCTGTCTAGCGTCGGAGCCGTCCCCGATCAGGGACCGCGAAGAACCACGAAGGACTCGCCCCCATGCACGTACAGATCGTCCTGTTCGACGGCTTCGACCCGCTCGACGTCATCGGCCCCTATGAGGTGCTGCACGCAGGAGGGACCGCCTCGGGCGGTGCGGTGAGCGTCGTGCTCGTCTCGGCCGAAGGTCCCCGTGAGGTGGTCGGCGGCACCGGCGGGCTCGCGCTGCGGGCCACCGCCGCCCTCGATCCGGCGCGGCCCGGTGTCGTCCTGGTGCCCGGCGCCGCCGGCCGCGTCGGCGCCCCGGACGAGGAGCCGGACCCGGACGCGGCCGAGCCGTCGATCCCGGTGCTCCTCGGCCGCACGCTCACCACCGGGCTGCCCGCGCTGCTGAAGGCCGCCCTGGACCGTCCCGGCACGACGCTCGCGACGGTGTGCGGCGGGGCGCTCGTCCCAGCCATGGCGGGGCTTCTCGAAGGACGCCACGTCACCACCCATCACCTGGGCCTCGACCTGCTGGACGCCACCGGGGCGCACGCGGTGCGCGCCCGGCTCGTCGACGACGGGGACCTCGTCTCCGCCGGCGCCGTCACGTCGGGGCTCGACCTCGGCCTCTATCTGCTGGAGCGCGAGGTGGGCCCGCGGATCGCCCACGCGGTCGAGGAACTGTTCGCGTACGAGCGGCGCGGCACGGTGTGGACCCCGCACGGCCCGCTCCCCGCCGCCTTCTGAGCCTCCGCCCCTCCCCCGCAGCGCAAGGAATCATCACGTGAGGAACGACCCCATGGACCGCACGACCGTCACAGGCATCTGGGACCTGGCCGTCTCCACCCCGATCGGCACCCTGCACGCCGTCGTCGAACTCCATGACACGGCAGGCGAGTTGACAGGGACGGCCCGCGGGGCCGGTGAGGAGGTGCCGCTCGCCGAGGTACTGCTCGACGGCGACCGGCTCTCCTGGCGGCAGGCCGTGACCAGGCCGCTGCGGCTGAACCTCGCCTTCGCCGTGACGGTCGACGGCGACACCCTCTCCGGAACGTCGAGGGCCGGACGACTGCCCGCGTCCAAGGTCACCGGCAGCCGCCGGACGGCCGCCCCGGCGGACGGCTCCTGATCATGACGAAGCTGCTGCTCATCCTGCATGTGCTCGCCGCCGTCCTGGCCGTGGGACCGGTCGCCGTGGCCGCGAGCATGTTCCCCGCGTCGCTGCGGGCGGCGCCCGGTGCGCCGGACGCCGCCGGTGCCGCCGCGCCCCTGCGCGTCCTGCACCGCATCTGCCGGGTGTACGCGGGGGTCGGGCTCGCGGTGCCGCTGTTCGGGTTCGCCACGGCGAGCAGTCTCGGCGTTCTCGGCAGCGCGTGGCTGATCGCCTCCATCGCGCTGACGGCCGCGGCCGCCGTGGTGCTCATCGTGGGGATCCTGCCCGGCCAGGAGGCGGCCCTCGCCGCCGTCGAGGAGCCGGGAGCCGGAGCGCCGGGGCCGCCCGCGGGACGCCTCGCCATGGTCACCGGAGTCTTCAATCTGCTGTGGGCCACGGTCACGGTCCTGATGATCGTCCGCCCCGGATCCACCACCGGAGGATGACCCAACCGGCTTTCCTCACACCGTAGTTGAACAGGTGTAGAACACTGGGCGAAGGGCGGCGCCGGGCTCCCCCGGGCCGCCCGGAGAGTCCGTACCGTCATCGCATGGGACGGCTCGACATCACCTTCACGATCGCGGGCCTGGCGCTCGGCGTCTTCTCCATCGCCACGCCGTTCATCGCAGACCTGCGCGCGCGGCGCAGCAGACGCATCGGCTTCCGCAAGCAGATGGACATGGCCATAGGGCACAACGGCCCGCCGCACGCGTCGGATCCGCGGCTCGGGCTCTTCAACGATCTGCCCGCGATGCGCGACGCGACGCTCGTACTGCTGCGCATCGAGAACGACGGCACCCGGCACGTCGAGGAGTCCGACTACATCCACTCCCCGCGGGAGTACGGGCTGACCGCCGAGTTCACCGGGCGGCGCATCGAGGCGCAGGACGTCACGCTGCCGCCCGAACACACCAACCTGATGGGCTACTTCGAGAACGAACCGGGCCTGCGCGTGGTCGGCTCCAGCACCCTGCTCATCCCCCGGGTGCCGCTGCGGCCGGGCGCGTTCTACAAGATCCTCGTGCTGCTCACGGGCGGCGAGGAGGGCGGCCCGGTCACGGTCACCGGCGATGTGCGCGACGGCAGCCTGCACGAGAACCACAGCCTCACCCCGGACGAGAAGCCGCCGGTGTACAGCAAGCGGGCCCGCTGGACCACCGTCGTGCTCGGCCTCTGCCTGATCGCGGCGGTCACCTTCCCGCTGCTGCTGCCGCCGGCGCTGCCCGGCGACTGTGAGACCGGCTCCCTCCGGCTCACGGGTTCCACCGCGTTCGAACCGGTCATGAACGAACTCGCGCGGCAGTACCGGGACCACTGCCAGGACAGGCCGACCATCACGGTCGCCGCGTACGGCAGCCGCACCGGGGTGCGCGAACTCGCCCTGTCCGGCGGCGAGCCGCAGGAGGGCGCGAGCGTCGTCGCGTTCTCGGACGGCCCACGCCCGACGAGCTACACGGGGCTCAGCGAGAGCCGCATCGCGGTCTCGCTGTTCACCCTCGTCGTGCACGACGACGTCCGCCTGAAGAATCTGTCCGTCGCCGACGTCCGCCGCCTCTACCGCGGCGAGATCCGCGACTGGTCACAGCTGGGCGGCCCCGATCTGCCGGTCGTGCTCGTCAGCCGCAGCTCGGGGTCCGGCACCCGCTCCGCGCTGACCAGCCGGGTCCTCGGCGGCACCGACGAGCCGCCGGCCACGTCGGACGACTGCGTCAACCGCACCGTGCGCTCCCCCTCGTCCGTGCTCCGCTGCGAACTCGACTCCACCGAGCAGGTGCTCCAGGCCGTGGCGCGCACCCCGGGCGCCCTCGGCTACAGCGAGCTGCGCGCCGCGTCGCCGCCGGACGCGCCGCACGGACTGCACACGGTGACGCTGGACGGCCGGGCCCCCGATCCGGACCGGCTCGACCAGGACGGCTATCCGTACCGCGAGATCGAGTACGCCTACACGTACGGCCGCCCGCCCGCCGACTCCCTGGCCTCCAGCTTCCTGTCGTACGCGGTCGACAACGGCACCGGCAAGGGCGTGGTCGCCGCCCACGGGCATCTGCCGTGCGGGACGCCGGTGGGGCTGCGGGTGTGCGGCGGGGCCGACTGACCGCACCCGGTCCCGACCCACCTTTCCACCAGGACACCTCCCAGGGAACGAACGTACAATTTACGGGTATTTCGGTCGCCCGGAAGCATCCGTCCCGATGCGGGCGTCCTGGACGGCGAGGTGACGTCATGACCCGAACGACAGTGGCGGCCGTGTGCGTGTGCGCGAGCGTGTTCGCCGCGACTCCGGCACTCGCCGACGACGGCGGAGCCTCGGATCTCTCCGCGCGGCAGTTGGCCGACGAGGCGAAGAGGGAACTCCTGGACGCCACGTCCCTGCACATCACGGTGGCGAACCGGTCGGACACCGAGCGGGACGTCCGCACCCCGGCGATGTTCGATCTGCGGCTCGACGAGGACGGCAACTGCGCCGGTTCGCTGCGCATGGGCGTCGGCGGCGCGGACGGCGGCACGGTCGATCTCGTCAAGCGCGGCGACGAGGTCTGGATGAAGCCGGACACCACCTTCTGGAAGACGCAGGTCGGCGGCGGTTCGGGCGAGTTGGCGGCCCAGCTGTTCGACGGCAAGTACGTGCACGGCACGACGGACGACGAGATGCTCAAGGGGTTCGCCGACACGTGCGACCTCGACGCGTTCCGCGCCCAGCTCGACGACGGATCGGCTCACGCCGCCCAGCAGAAGCTGTCCAAGGGGGACGAGACGACGGTCGACGGCACCGGCGCCGTCCCGCTGACCGGCAGCGACAAGGGCAGCACGATCACGATGTACATCACCGCGGACGCCCCGCACCGCCTGGTGAGGGCGACGGAGAAGGGCTCCGACGAGAACCTGACGATGACGCTGACCGACTACGACAAGCCGGTCCCGTCGGCGACCCCGCCCGCGGACGAGTCCGTCGACGTCTCCAAGCTGCACGACATGAACCCGAACCAGACGCCGCCGCAGGCCTAGTTCGAAGACAGGCCCTAGACCGTGGCCGCGGCGCCCGACGGCTCCTTCGGGTACCGGACGAAGAGGATGCCGTGCACCACTCCCTCGGGCGCGGCGTAGAGGTGGGGCACGTCGGCGGGCCAGTGGGCGTGGCCTCCCGGGCCCGCCGTCTGCGGCGCCCGCGGCAGTCCGACGACCGCCGTGCCGGAGAGCACCATCAGGCTCTCGGTGGTGCGCGGGGCGTGCGCGGCCGACTCCTGGGTCGCGCCGTCGGCGATGGTCACGCGGAAGACGTCGGTGGCGGCCTCCGCGTCCTCGTACCGCTCGACGAGGACCGCGGTGACGGCGCTGCCGGAGACGCCCTCGTGGGCGCCGGGCCCGGGGTCGTCGAGGACCGCGCTGAGCGGGCGGCCGAGCACGGTGGTCAGCGCGTACAGGGTCTCCAGGGTGGGGTTGCGGCGACCGCTCTCCAGCTCGGAGAGGGTGCCCTTGCCGACGCCCGAGCGCCGGGCGAGCTCGGACAGGGACAGGCCGGCGTCCTGGCGCAGCCCCTTCAGCCTGCGCCCCACTTCGTCGTTCAGACCCATCGCCCCGGCTCCGTCCGTAGCTGATCTCCGCGGCCGATCCGCCCTTGGTTGACGGGCCGCCGTCCGCTTCCCTAGTGTTCCATAAACGGAACGTTCTGTTTATGGAACACCTGACACCTGCCCTCCGCACGCACCGGAAGTGATGCCCGCATGGCCGCGCCACCGTCGCCCTCCCCCTCCCCGCTCGCCCGCATACGCGCGGCCGCTCCGCCGTCGGCCGTGGCGGCGGGCCTCATCGCCGTCCTGGTCGGCGTCACGAGTTCGGCGGCGCTCGTGTTCACCGCCGCGCGGGCCGCCGGGGCGGACGCGCGGGAGACGTCGTCGTGGATGCTGGCGATCGGCGTCGGCGTGGCCGTGTCGTCCATCGGGCTCTCGCTGCGGTTCCGGGCGCCGGTGGTCACCGCCTGGTCGACGCCGGGCGCGGCGCTCCTCGCGACCAGCCTGGCGGGGGTGTCGATGGCGCAGGCCGTGGGGGCGTTCGTCCTCAGCGCTGTCCTGATGGTCGTGAGCGGGCTGACGGGGTGGTTCGCCAAGGCCATGGACCGCATTCCGGTGCCGCTCGCGTCGGCGCTGCTCGCCGGGGTGCTGCTGCACTTCGGCACCGGGCTCTTCGCCTCGATGGACGGCAGTTTCGCGATCGCGTTCCCCGTGTTCGTGCTGTACCTGCTGGCCCGTGGGCTGCTGCCCCGGTACGCGGTGCTCGTCGCGCTCGGCGGCGGCGTCGTGGCGTCGGTCCTGGCGGGCGGCTGGCATCTGGAGCGGATCCGGCTGTCGCTGGCCGAGCCGGTGTTCACGGCGCCGTCCTTCGACTGGAAGGCGCTGATCAGCGTCGGCGTACCGCTGTTCGTCGTGACGATGGCCTCGCAGAACCTGCCCGGTGTCGCGGTGCTGCGCGGCTCCGGCTACGAGGTGCCGGTGTCGCCGATGATGACGTGGATCGGCGCCGTCACGGCGGTGCTCGCGCCGTTCGGCGCGTTCGGGCTGAACCTGGCGGCCATCACCGCCGCGATCTGCACCGGGGAGGAGGCGCACCCCGACCGGGAGCGGCGCTATCTCGCGGCCGTGTGGTCGGGCGTCTTCTATCTGTGCGTGGGGCTGCTGGGGGCGACCGTGGTCTCGCTGCTGGCGGCGATGCCGCACGCGCTGGTCATGGCGGTCGCGGGCGTCGGCCTGCTGGCCACGATCGAGGCGTCCCTGGCCGCGGCGCTCGCCGATCCGTCGGCGCGCGAGGCGGCGGCGGTGACGTTCCTCGCCACGGCGTCCGGCGTCACGCTCCTGGGGATCGGTTCGACGTTCTGGGGGCTGCTCGCGGGAGCGCTGACCAGCCTGATCACCTCGGCGCGGCGCGGCAGGACGGCCTCCGCGCCGGCGCCGGCGCAGGCCGCCGTCACTCCAGGCACACCGCGGCGAACCGCGCGGTGAAGACCGACCACGCCGCGACCGCCGCGTCCTCGGCGGCCAGCGCGCGGGCGTGCAGCCGGTCGCGGTCGACGCCCCGGCCGGCGAGCTGATCGCGGTCCCAGGCGGCGATCCGCGCGGCGTCGGCCTCGGGGTGGAACTGCACGCCCCATGCCCGCTCCCCCACCCGGAACGCCTGATACGGGCACGCCTCGCTGGACGCCAACCAGGTGGCCCCCGGGGGCAGTTCAGTGATCGCGTCGACGTGCCGCTCGATCGCGGGCACCACCGGGCCGAGCCCGTGCAGCAGCGGGTCGGCGGCCGCCTCCGGGCGCAGCCGCACGGGCGTGCTGCCGTACTCGGGAGTGCCGTGCTCGGCCTCGACCGTGCCGCCCGCCACCTGGGCGAGCAACTGCCCGCCGAGGCAGATCCCGAGCACCGGGCTGCCGTCGTCGAGCGCCTGGGCGGCCAGCCGCCGGGTCGCCGGGAGCCAGGGGGCGCGCGCGTCGTCGTCGGGGAGGTAGCCGCCCCCGAGCACGAGCAGCGGGCGCCCGCCGAGCGTCGCGGGCAGCGCCTCACCCGCGTACGCCCGCACGACCCGGACATCGAGTCCGGCCTCGGCCAGCCAGGCGCCGACCCGGCGCGGACCGCCGCTCGGGGTGTGCTGCACCGCGAGGACGGCGGTGCCCCTCTCCCTCGCCATGCGCGCCTCCCCGGCTCCGTCGTTCGATCGGCCAGGAGGCAGCAGATCAGGGCGTGGCGGCGCGCGTCAACGGCGGGGGCGCCCCTCTACGCTGCCCCCATGCCCGCCACGCCCTCCGCCGTCGCCGCCCGTTTCACCGGCTCCGCCGCCGCCGGGGAGCGCCGGCTGTCCCGTCGTCTCACGGAGGTCACGCTCGCCGACGGGCGGGTGGTCGTGGTCAAGTACGCGGACGACCCCGGGGCCGCGCGGGCGGAGGCGGCCGGGCTGCGCTGGCTGGCCGCCGCGGACGCGGTGCGGGTGCCCACGGTGCACGGCCACGACGACACCTGGCTGGTCATCGACCGGGTGGCCGACGGGCGGGCGAGCGCCGAGGGCGCCGAGCGGTTCGGCCGGGAGCTGGCCGCGCTGCACGCCGCGGGAGCCCCGGCCTTCGGCGCCCCGCCGCCGGACGGGCCCGCCGAGGCGTACATCGGGCTCGCGCCGATGCGCAATGTACCGGGCGAGGACTGGCCCGGCTGGTTCGCCGAGCAGCGGGTGCTGCCCTATGTGCGCATGGCCGTGGACGACGGCACGCTGCGCGCCGACGAGGCCCGGACCATCGAGCGGGTCTGCGCACTGCTGCCGGGTCTCGCGGGCCCCGCCGAGCCGCCCGCCCGGCTGCACGGCGACCTGTGGAACGGCAACGTGCTGTGGGACGGCGACGGCGCCGCCCACCTGATCGACCCGGCGGCGCACGGCGGGCACCGCGAGAGCGATCTCGCGATGCTGGACCTCTTCGGCGCACCGCACCTCGACCGGATCCTGGCCGGCTACCGGCGGGCGGCGCCGCTCGCCGACGGCTGGCGCGAGCGCGTCGCGCTGCACCAGCTCTTCCCGCTCCTGGTGCACACCGTGCTCTTCGGGCGCGGCTACGCCGAGCAGGCCGTGGCCGCCGCCCGCAGCCAACTCACGTGACGACTCTATGAACTGACACTCCATCAGGTTACGCTCCGGCGCATGACATCCACGGTGGTCTGGGGCACCGGCAACGTGGGCCGCGCGGCGATCAGGGCCGTCTCCGCTCACCCCGCGCTCGCCCTGTCAGGTGTACTCGTGCACGATCCCGCGAAGGCCGGCCGCGACGCGGGCGACCTCGCCGGACTCGACCGCGCCCTCGGGGTCGCGGCCACGACCGACGTCGAGGCGGTGCTCGCGGCCCGCCCCGGTGCGGTCGTGTACGCGGCCTCCGGCGATCTGCGTCCCGACGAGGCGCTCGACGACATCTGCCGGGCGATCCGCGCCGGTGCCGTCGTCGTCACGCCCGCCCTGTACCCGCTCTACGACCCGGCGAGCGCGCCGCCCGACTTCACGGATCCGGTGCGCGCGGCGATCGCCGAGGGCGGCGGTTCCCTGTTCGTGTCGGGCGTCGACCCGGGCTGGGCCAACGACGTGCTGCCGCTCCTGGTCAGCGGCCTCGGCACGCACATCGACACGGTCCGCTGCCAGGAGATCTTCGACTACTCGACGTACGACCAGCCGGACGCGGTCCGGGACCTGATCGGCATGGGGCATCCCATGGACTACGAGCCGCTGATGCTCGCCGAGTCGATCCCGACGATGGTGTGGGGCGGCCAGATCCGGCTGCTCGCCCGCGCGCTCGGCGTGCAACTCGACGAGATACGCGAGTCGTTGGAGCGTCGCGCGCTGGAGAGCGACGTGACGACGGAGATCATGGGCGACTTCGCGGCGGGCACCCAGGGCGCGGTCCGCTTCGAGGTGCAGGGGGTCGTCGACGGCGAGGTGCGGCTCGTCGTCGAGCACGTCACCCGGATCCACCCGTCCTGCGCGCCCGACTGGCCGTCGCCGCCCGGCGGCGGGGCCGGTGCGCACCGGGTCGTCATCGAGGGCCGCCCGCACATCGAGGTCACCGTGCAGGCGACCGACGAGGGCGGCAACCACTCCGCCGGGGGCAACGCGACCGCCGTCGGCCGGCTCGTCGGGGCCGTCGAGTGGCTGGTGGCGGCGGAGCCCGGCCTCTACGACGCACTCGACGTGCCCGTCCTCCCCGCCGCCGGCCGCCTCGGAAGGAAACCGCAGTCATGATGATCGACGTACCCGACGACAAGGACCCGATCGCGTACGTGTGGGGCGAGATGGTGCCCGGCATCGGCGTGGCGGCGGCGCAGTTCTCGATGTCCGTCTACGACCATTCGACGCTGGGGCTGCGGGAGTTCGAGGCGGCACGGCTGCGAATCGCGCAGATCAACGGGTGTCTGTTCTGCCTGGACTGGCGCACCGAGCGCGACGGCGAGGAGAAGGTCGAGGAGTCCTTCGCCGACGCGGTGACCGAGTGGCGCACCACGGACGCCTTCGACGAGCGGACCCGGCTCGCCGCCGAGTACGCGGAGCGGTACGCGCTCGACCACCACGGCCTGGACGAGGAGTTCTGGCAGCGGATGACCGCGCACTACAGCCAGACCGAGATCGTGGAGCTGAGCATGGGCATCGGCTCCTGGCTGGCGTTCGGCCGCCTCAACCACGTCCTCGGCCTCGACGCCGTGTGCGTCCTGCCCAAGCCCTGAACCACCGCACGGCTCGGGGCCGGGACAGGACGCGTCCGGTCACAGATCAGTGGCGACGATCTGTGCGATGTTCCGCTCGGCCAGAGCCGTGATGGTGACGAACGGGTTGACGCTGGTGTTCCCCGGGATCAGCGCCCCGTCGATCACGTACAGACCCGCATGGCCGCGCAGGCGGCCGTAGTTGTCGGTCGCCTTGTTCAGCACGGCGCCGCCCAGCGGGTGGTAGGTCAGGTGGTCGCCCCAGATCTTGTACGTGCCGAAGAGATCGGTGCGGTAGATCGTGCCCTCCTTGGCGTTGATCTTGTCGAAGATGGTCTTCGCCGCGTCGATCGACGTCTGCTTCCACGCCTTCTGCCAGCTCAGGTCGACCCCGCCGGTCGTCGGGTTGTACGTGAACCGGGCGCGCTGCGGGGTCTTGGTGATGGACAGGTAGAACGAGGCGAACGTCTCGATGCCGGTCGGCAGCGGGGCGACCTCGGCGAAGGCGCCGCCCGCCGCCCAGTTGTCGATGCCGCCCGTCGGGATCGACGCCTGGAGAGCGCCGGTGGGGTCCCAGAGGTGGTTGGCGCGGCCGCACATGACGTTGCCGTTGTCGCCCCAGCCCTGGCCGATCTCGTCGTTGAGCCCGGGCAGCGCTCCGGTGGCCTTGAGGCGGGTGAGGAGCTTGCTGGTGCCGACGCTCCCGGCGGCGAAGAAGACGCGGTCGGCGGTGATCTCCTTGGTGGCGGTGGTGGCGCCGCCGGTGTCGAGCACGTCGATACGGACCGTGTAGCCGCCGCCTGCGGCCGGGACCACCGACGTCACCTTGTGCTGCGGCGAGATGGACACCCGCCCGGTCGCCCTGGCGCGGGCCAGGTAGGTCTTCTGCAGGGACTTCTTGCCGTAGTTGTTGCCGTACAGGATCTCGCCCGCGAGCGCCGACTTGGGGGCGGTACCGGCCGCCTCCTGCTTCATGTAGTCCCAGTCGTACACGTCGGGCACGAACACGAACGGGAACCCGGAGCGCTGGGCGTGCTTGCGGCCGACGCGCGCGTACTGGTAGCACTCGGCGGTCTCGAACCAGTTCGGGTCGATGGTGGCGACGCCGAGGCCCGCGTTGGCGCGCGGGTAGTAGGTGCCGTACATCTCGTTCGGGTCGACGGACGGCAGGATCGCCGCGAAGTTCTCCCGCTTGGGCGTGACGGCCATGCCGCCGTTGACCAGGGAGCCGCCGCCGACGCCGCGGCCCTGGTAGACGATGATCCCGGCGAACTCCTCGGCGTCGAGGATGCCGGTGTAGCGCGGGATGTCCTTGTCGATCGGGAAGCCGAGGAAGTTGCTCAGGGGCTGCTTCGTTCTGGTTCTGAGCCAGAACGATCTGTTGTCGGGGGTGGTCGTGTTGGCGAAGATCTTGCCGTCGGATCCGGGGGTGTCCCAGGCCATGCCCATCTCGACCATCTGTACGTCGACGCCTGCCTCGGCGAGGCGCAGCGCGGCCACCGAGCCGCCGTAGCCGGTGCCGATGACGAGCGCGGGGAGGTGCGCGCCGTCGGCCACGGCGGCGGTGGTGCGGGGCTGGGCCGCGGCGGCGTGACCGGTCAGGGTCACGGCGCCAATAAGAGAACCTGTTCCTGCGAGGAAGCCACGGCGGCTCAGTCCGTTGCGTACGACTTCAGGGCGGGTTGCTTCGGTCACGTCCGTTCCTCACTCTCGATGGAATGGGAACGAGTTCTACTGCTGTTCGCGTGACAAGTGAATGCAAACCGGCCGGTAATCAACGACAGCGGACGAAACGATCACCGCACGCGCGCCACTGCCCCGTAGATCCCGCTCTCCTCGGGCGCGGGCGCGCTGTCGCCCTGGTACCAGTCGGTGACCGCGACCAGGCCCGGCGCGAGGAGGTCGAGGCCGTCGAAGAAGCGGGCGACCTCGGCCCGGGTGCGGAAGGCGAGCCGGATGCCCGCCCGTTCGTACTCGTCGACGACCTGCGCGGCAAGGTCGGGCCGCCAGTCCGATGAGGCGTTGGTGAGGACGAGATGGCTGCCCGGCGGGAGCGCGGAGACGAGCCGGGCGACGATGCCGTACGGGTCCTGGTCCTCGGTGACGAAGTGGAGCAGCGCGATCAGCGACAGCGCGATGGGCCGCTCGAAGTCGAGGACCGTGCGGGCGTGTTCGAGGATGGCGTCCGGCTCGCGCACATCGCCCATGATGTAGTCGGTGGCGCCCTCGGGGCTGCCCGTCAGGAGGGCCTGGGCGTGCCGCAGCACGAGGGGGTCGTTGTCGGTGTAGAGGACCCGCGCCGACGGCAGGGCGCGCTGGGCGACCTGGTGCAGGTTGGGCGCGGTGGGGATGCCGGAGCCGATGTCGAGGAACTGGTCGACGCCCTGTCCGGCGAGATGGGACACCGCCCGGTGCATGAACTCCCGGTTCTGCCGGGCCGCGTCCCGCGCCTGCGCGGGCAGCTTGCCGCCGACCGCCTCGTCGACGGGGTAGTTGTCCTTGCCGCCGAGCAGCCAGTCGTAGACCCGGGCGGGGTGGGCCCGGGTGGTGTCGATCGGAGGTACGGATGCGGTCATGGCGGGCTCCATCGTCGCGAGAGGTGGTCCTGTCGGGATGATCAGCCCGCAGTGTGCCACGTCAACTTCCCGCCACGATGGGCGCGTTGAGGGTCAGCCGGCGCCGGGGGCCGCGGTGCTCGCGCGGACCACGAGACGGGTGGCCAGCTCGACCCGGGGCAGGTCGACCTCCTCGCCGTCGATCACCCGCAGCAGCGTCCGGGCGGCCATCGCCGCCATGTCCTGGAGCGGCTGGCGGACCGTGGTGAGGGTCGGATCGCTCCACCGGGTCACCGGCAGATCGTCGAACCCGACCACGCTGATGTCCTGCGGCACCCGCAGCCCGCGCTCGCGCAGCGCCGTGTACGCGCCGAACGCCTGGAGGTCGCTGGCGGCGAACAGCGCGGTGGGGCGCGGCAGTCGGCGTTCCCCGACCTCGTCGAGGAGGGCGATCGTCTCGGCGCGCCCGGAGGGGTCGGTGAACGCGCCGTGGCGCACCGAGCCCTCCGGGATGTCGAGGCCCGCCGCCTCCATGGCCGCCCGGAACCCGTCGGCGCGCGCCCGGCTGCACAACAGCTGGCGCGGGCCCGCGAGATGGGCGATGTGCCGGTGGCCGAGGCCGATCAGGTGCTCGGTGGCGGCGACCGCGCCCGCCCAGTTGGTGGCGCCGATGGTCGGCACGCCGGCCTCCACGTTGCCGACGGGGTCGACGAGGACGAACGGGACGCCCAGCGAGGCCAGGCGGTTGCGCTGGCCCAGCGTCAGATCGGAGACGACCAGGATCGCGCCGTCGGAGCGCCGCGCCGCCAGCTGGTCGAGCCAGGCGCTGGTCTGCGAGCTGCTGCCGTGCGCCGCGGACAGGACCATGCTCACGCCCGCCTCGCGCAGCGTCTCCTCGGCGCCGCGGATGATCTCGACAGACCACAGGCTGTCGAGTTCGTTGAGGACCAGGTCGACGATGCCGCCGCGGCGCCGGGGACGGCGCGGGTGGTAGTGGAGGCGCGCCATGATCTCCTGCACCCGTTCCCGGGTCGCCGCGGAGACGTCGCTGCGGCCGTTGAGCACCTTGGACACGGTGGCCGTCGACACTCCGGCCTCGGCCGCGATCGTGCCGATGGTGGCGCGGGGACGGGACTGTGCGGTCATGCGGCGGAGGACTCCCGTGAGACGGCGGCGTGCGGCGTGGTGGGGTGAAGCCTAAAGCCCGTCACCGGTCGTCCATGCCCTGGTAGCCGAGCGAGGTGAAGTCGGCGGGGCGGCCGCCGCCGGTGAGGTCCTGGGCGCACACGCCGATGAAGGCTCCGGTGAAACCCCAGTCGCTGAAGTGGCCCCCGTCGCCGACCGTCGCGTACTCGTCGGAGAGCCGGGTCGCGTCGAGCGGCGGGCCGAGGGGGCGGTCGTCGGCGCCCGCAGACCAGGTGAAGGCGGCCTCGGCGCCGCGTGCGGTCAGCCGCAGCCGGACGGGTCCGCTCGGTGGCAGGGGCACGGGCGGTACGGGTTCGGAGTACCGTCCGCGGTCGCAGACGGCGAGGCGCAGCACTCTGCCGTGCTCCTCGTCCCGGGTGATGTGGGCGTAGTGCCAGATCGCGGTGTTGTAGAAGTGGACAAGGCCCGCCATGTGCTGGGGCGAGGACGGGTCGAAGTCGACCGTCGCCTCGGCCGTGCAGCGCAGGTGCTGCTGGCGGCGGGCGACCAGGCTCTGGGCGTGCAGCGAGGAGAGCGATTCGCCGCCGCGCAGCCGCAGGGTGTCGCCGTGCGGTCCTGTGCGGGTGAGCCAGGACGGGTCGGGGTGGCGGCGCAGGGTCATCCACTCGGGGCCGAGGACGCCGGTCGACGGCGCGGCGGCGGGCCGCCGGGACGTGTGCCGCGCACCGGCCGGGGCGGGGACGCGCACGGAGGGGCGCCCGGGGCCCGCGTCGCCGTCGACGCGCGGCCAGCCGTCGGGTGTCCAGTGCACGCGTTGCAGGGCGGTCTCGCGGCCGAGCACGCAGGCGCCGCGCGCGGTCAGCGGGCGGGCCGTGAGGTGGGCCAGGTACCAGGCGCCGTCGGGCGTCTCGACGAGGCTGCCGTGTCCGGCCTTCTGGAGTTCCAGGGCGTCGTCGCCGTACGCGGTGAGCAGCGGTCCGGCCGGATCGGGTGTGTAGGGGCCGGTGATGTCGCGGGCGCGCGCCACGGTCACCGCGTGCTCCCACGAGGTGCCGCCCTCGGCGGTGAACAGGTAGTACCAGCCGTCCTTGCGGTACACATGGGGGCCTTCGGTGCGGCCGAGGCGGGTGCCGGTGAAGATCCGCCGCACGGCTCCGACGGGGCGGCGCGCGGTCCGGTCCCACTCCTGGAGCAGGATGCCGCCGAACGGATCGTGGCCCGGCCGGTGGTCCCAGGTCAGCCACAGCAGCCAACTGCGGCCGCTGCCGCCGGGGCCGGTGTCGTGGAACAGGGACGGATCGAAGCCGCCGCCGGGCGCGGGAGCGGGTTCGGACCAGGGGCCGGTGGGGGTGGGCGAGGTGGTGACCCAGTTGCGTACGTCCTTGTAGGCGCCGGCCAGGCTCCTGACGTTGGAGTAGACGAGGTGGAACAGTCCGTCGGCGTAGGACAGGCAGGGCGCCCAGACCCCGCCGGAGTCCGGGACGCCGGCGAGGTCGACGAGGCGTTCCTCGGTCAGCGCGCCGCCCAGGGGGCGCCAGTTCACGAGGTCGCGGGAGTGGTGCAGCGTCACGCCCGGCAGCCACTCGAAGGTGGAGGTGGCGAGGTAGTAGTCCTGGCCGACCCGGAGCAGGGAGGGGTCCGGGTGGAATCCGGCGAGCACGGGGTTGCGGATCGTCGGGGGCCGCCCGGTGGCGGGCTGCGGGGCGGCGGGGGTCGGCCCGGTCGCGGGCGCGGCGGCAGTCATACGGTTCCTCGGGGATCGGTGCGGTCGGGGAGGCGGGGCGCGGTGGCGCGGCTCACCCCTTCACGGCGCCGGCCATGACTCCGGAGACGATGCGCCGGGCCAGTACGGCGAAGAGCGCGAGCACGGGGACGACGGAGACGACGACGCCGGCCAGCATCAGGGTGTAGTCGGTGTAGTAACCGGCGGCGAGCTGGTTGAGGGCGATCTGCACGGTGCCGTTCTCGGGCGGCAGGGCGATCAGCGGCCAGAAGTAGTCGTTCCAGGCGAACATGAAGGTGAACATGCCGAGCACCGCGGCGACCGAGCGGACGCCGGGCCAGGCGACGTACCAGAAGGTGCGCAGCTGGCCCGCGCCGTCCATCCGGGCCGCCTCGATCAGCTCGTCGGGGATGTTCTCCTCCATGGCCTGCCGCATCCAGAACACGCCGATCGCGGAGACCAGCGCGGGCACGATGAGCGAGCTGAGCTTTCCGTACAGGCCCATGTCGGTGACGAGGAGGTACAGCGGGATGATGCCGAGCTGCGTCGGCACCATCACCGTGGTGATCACCACGACGAGGAGGGCGTCGCGGCCGGGGAAGCGGAGTTTGGCGAAGGCGTACCCGGCGAGCGAGGAGAGCAGGACGTTGCTGACGGCGGTGGTGCCCGCGACGGTGAAGGAGTTGCCGAGGGCCTTCCAGAAGTCGACGGTGTCGAAGACGCGCCGGATGTTCTCCAGCAGGTGGCCGCCGGGCACCAGGGACGGGGTCGAGCCGCCGAGAACGGAGTTGTCGCTGTGCGAGGCGACGACGAACGTCCAGTACAGGGGGAAGATCGAGGCCAGGACCACGGCGGCGAGCAGGGCGTAGGCCAGCGGACCGGCGCTGTCGTGGCGCCGGGGGCCCGTGACACGGGTGCGCGGTCGCTTGTCGGAGAGGGAGGTGGCCATGCGGGGGCTTCCTTCGGGGGCGGGGGTCATCGGTCGGAGCCGCCGAGGCGTCGGGTGAGGAAGAAGTTGAGCGCGGCGACGGCGGCGATGACGAGGAACAGCACCCAGGAGATGGCGGACGCGTATCCGGCGTCGTTGTTGATGAACCCGTACTTGTAGAGCATCAGCGTCAGCGTCTGGAACTGGTGCTCCGTGCCGCCCTCGGCGTTGGCCTGGGAGTCGAACAGCAGTGGCTCGGCGAAGAGTTGGAGGCCGCCGATGGTGGAGATGACGACCGTGAACAGCAGGGTCGGCCGGATCGCGGGCAGGGTGATGCGGCGGAAGGTGAGGAAGGGGCCGGCGCCGTCGACCATCGCCGACTCGTACAGGTCGCGCGGGACGGCCTGCATCGCGGCGAGATAGATCAGGGCGTTGTAGCCGGTCCAGCGCCACATCACCATGAAGCTGATGGCGAGGTGCGAACTCCAGGTGTCCGCCGTCCAGTCGACGGGGGCGCTGATCAGGCCGAGCTGTTCCAGGATCCAGTTGACGACGCCGAAGTCGCGGCCGAAGAGCTGCGAGAAGACGAGGGCGACGGCGACCACGGACACGTACTGCGGCACCAGGACCAGCGCCCGCCAGGTCGTCCTGGCGCGCAGCCGGCGGTCGAGCAGCCAGGCGACGGCCAGGGCGAGCAGCAGTTGGGGGACGGTGGAGAGCAGGTAGATGCTGAAGGTGTTGTAGGTGGCGTTGTAGAAGTCGGGGTCGGCGAACAGGTCGCGGAAGTTTGCGAGGCCCGTGAATCCGCCGTCGCCGGTGAGCCGGTCCCAGCGGTGCAGGGACACCCAGAACGTGTAGAGCAGCGGGTAGAGCCCGAACACCCCGAAGACGACGAAGAACGGTGCGATGAAGGTGTACGGCGTGACGCGGCTCTGCCGGGTCGGCCGCCTGCGGGCACGGCGGCCCGGTGGTGCGTCGGTGCCGAGGGTGCGCTCGGCACCGGCGGTGTGGACCGCCATGGAGGCCTCCTTACGGGCTGGGGTGTCGGGCGGTCAGTGCTTGAGGTTCTTCGCCGCGTCGGTCAGGGCCTTGTTCCAGGCCTCGGCGGGCGAGGCCTTGCGCTGCTCGACGAGTTGCAGGGCGTTGGCGAACGGGATGCGCACCTGCTGGTCCTTGGTGCCGCGGTAACTGGGCTTCAGGCCCTGCGCGGAGGCGGCGAAGATCTTGCCGGTCGGGGCGTCGCCGAAGTACTTCTGCCGGGTGTTCTGCACCGCCGGGTCCGAGAGCGCGCCGGTCAGGGAGGGGAGCGAGCCGGTGGGCCCCTGGAAGATCTTCTTCTCCGAGTCCGCCGAGGTCAGGAACGCGGCGAGGTCGGCGGCCTCCTTGGTGTGCTTGCCCTGCTTGGGCACCGTCAGGAAGGAGCCGCCCCAGTTGCCGCCGCCTCCGGGCACGGCGGCGATGTCCCACTTCCCCTCGCCCTCCTTGCCGGCCGCGGTCTGGATGAGGCCGGTCATCCAGGCGGGGCAGGTCATGGTCGCCATCCGGCCCTGCTTGATGCCGGCGTTCCACTGCTGGCTGAACGGGACGAGGTTGGCGGACATGCCGTCGGCCGCGGCGTCGGCGGCGGCGGAGAAGGACCGCTTCACGTCGGGGTTCTCGGCGGCGATGTAGGAGTCGCGGGCGTCGAAGAACCCGTACTCGGTCTGGTTCATCATCGCGCTGAACACGTTGCCCGCCGAGTCGAACCACGTGTGGTCCTTCACCTTGGCGCGGAAGGTGTCACCGGTCTTGAAGTACGCGTCCCAGGTGGGCCACAGCTTGCCCACCGCCTCCCGGTCCGTGGGCAGTCCGGCCTGCTGGAACAGGTCCTTGCGGTAGCAGATGGCGAGGCCGCCGACGTCGGTGCCGTACCCCATCACGAACTTGCCGCCGTCGGCGGTGCCCTGCGCCCACTTGTAGGGCAGGTACTCGTCCTTGCGCTTGAGCCCGCCGAAGTCGGCGAGGTTCACGAACTTGTCCCGCACCGTGCGGAACTTGGGCAGGTACCCCTCCTCGACGGCGACGACGTCGGCGGCGCCGCTGCCCGAGGACAGCTGGGTGGAGAGGCTGTTGTGGTGCTGGTCGAGCTGGGAGATCCGCTCCTTCACCACGATGTCGGGGTGCGCCTTCTCGTACTCCTTGATCAGCGGCTTGTACCCGAAGTCGCTGAAGGTGGCGACGGTCAGCGTGATCTTGCCGTCGGACTCCACCGAGCCGGAGGAACAGCCGGACAGAACGAGCAGGGTGGCGAGTCCGGCCGCCGCGGCGACAGATCTGCGGGCATGCGAGGAGCCCATGAGGGACCTCCGGGGATCGTGAGTGAGTGGGAGACCGAGGGACGCGAAGGCGTTTCGATGCGCACAACCTGACGGTTGTCGAAACTTAATGTCAAGAGTTTCGGAAAACATTCGATGCCGACGCGAGCGTCACCGGCACGGGAACCTTGCCTGATCGCAGGGCATTTGAGGACTGAAGACATTCCTACAGCCACAGCACTCGTTTCGGAGGCAAGGCTGCAACCAGCGAAGTTCTACGAAACTTACGTGATTCATTGACGTAACGCGGAGCGGTCCTCACGATGCGGGGCGGAACCCATCCCCCCACTCCGAGGAGTTGACCCGTGAACCGCCTCAGAAAACTGGGAGTCATGACGGTGGCGGCGGCCGTGCTCGGTCTGCTCGGCACGCTGCCCGCCGCCGCGGACTCCGCCGGCACCGCCCGCAACCTCCCACCGGACGGCACGACGCTGTCCCTCATGGGCCAGGACAGCGACACGCTCGCCGACTACAAGCGCGACGTCCTCGACCGGTCCGCGCTCGGCGCGCCCGCTCCCGGCGGCGTCACGCTCTACACCAACCTGGTGCTCGGCGGTAACCCGGAGCCGCTCGCCGGGATGACCGGGCCCGCGAACTGGGGTGCGGGCACCGTCGACTTCGACAGCACCCTCGCCCAGTACCCGGGTGCGGCCGTCGCCGTCGGCCTCTACCTCTCCGACGCCACCAGCGGCTGCAACAACCAGCCGCTGCGCGCCATCATCGGCACGAACGACAGCGACGTGACCTCGGGCAGCCCGAACCTCATCACGCGCTACCGCGACAAGGTCGACGAGATGGTGAACCGGCTCAAGGGCTACGACCGCCAGGTGTTCCTGCGGATCGGCTACGAGTTCGACGGCCCCTGGAACTGCTACAACGCCGACTTCTACAAGCAGGCGTTCGCCTACATCAAGGGCCGCATCGACGCCCTCGGCGCCACGAAGGTCGCGACGGTCTGGCAGACCGCCGCCTGGCCGCTGAACACCAGCACCGACCACCCCGAGTGGAACTACGTCGTCACCGACCCGCACCACTTCGACGCCTGGTACCCCGGAGACCAGTACGTCGACTGGGTGGGCATGTCCTCGTTCTACTCCGGCGGATCCGTGGCCACCCAGTGGGGATGCAGCGCCACCGACACCGCGCCGGGAGCCCTCCAGGGCCGCGTGCTCGACTTCGCCCGCGGGCACGGCAAACCGGTGATGGTCGCCGAGTCCGCGCCGCAGGGCTACGACAACGGCGCGGGCACCAAGAGCTGCATCATGCGCAAGAGCCCGTCGGCCACCGACGCGGACACCATCTGGAACGAGTGGTACCAGCCCTACTTCGACTGGATCGCCGCCAACCGGGACGTGGTGCGCGCCGCCGCCTACATCAACACCGACTGGGACAGCCAGACCCAGTGGCAGTGCGCCGACGGCGCCCAGGCCGGCGGCCCCGGCTGCGCCAACGGCTACTGGGGCGACTCCCGCATCCAGGCGAATCCCACGATCCGCGACCGCTTCCTCGCCCAACTGCGCGGCCCGGGCTGGACGAACGGCTGACCCCGAACCACCCCTCCCCGCGGCGGGACGGCCGCTCCCCCTGCCGTCCCGCCGCCCCCTTCCCCCACCGCGCCGGGCCGACCCCACCTCGGCGGCCCGGCAGTCAGGAGCGACCTCATGCGCACCGCAGACCTGAGCGGCAGAGCCCGTCCCCACCTCCTGCTCCTCACCGTGCTCCTCGCCCTCGCGTGGCTGCTCCCCTGGAGCACGAGCGCCTCCGCGGCGCCGTCCACCCCACGGTCGCTGCTCATCGGGCAGTCCACCCGCGCCGCCTGGGACGACTACACGTCCTTCGGGCAGGCCCCGGACGGCGGCTCCGTCTACTACGAACTCGCCTCCGGCACCTGGGTCGGCCCCGGCCACGCCGACTACGCGTCCTTCCTCGCCGGCCAGGGCAAGACGGTCCAGGTCGGCATCAGCTGGAAGGACAACCCGCCCGGCTTCGAGGGCGGTGACGAGAACGCCAAGGCCGCCCGGTCCCGCGCCGTCACGCAGGAACTCGCCGACGGCAAGTACGCCGACCGGTTCGCGACGCTGATCGACTTCGTCGACGCCCATCCGTCGGCCACGTTCCTGCTGCGCCTCGACTACGAGGTGAGCTCCTTCTACCACTGCACCGACGACACCTGCGCCTCGTACAAGAACGCCTTCGCCCGCATCCGCTCGCTCATCGAGGGGCGGATCCACCAGAACAACGTCCGGTTCGTCTTCCACCCGGTACGCGGCGAGTTCGAGAAGCTCTACCCCGGGGACGCGGCCGTGGACCAGGTCGGTGTCTCGATCTTCGCCCACGAACTGTGCATGCCCCTCCACGACCTGGGCGGCTATCTCTACAACGGCACCCCGCCGGACAACTACGACACGTCCGCGCTGCAGTGCCGCAACGCCTACCTCGCCACCGACTCCTCGGGCCATCCGAGCGCCGTCTGGAAGAACTGGGACTACGACGCGAACGTCCTGAAGATGATGAAGTTCGCGCAGGACCACGGGAAGAAGATGATCGTCTCCGAGTCCGGGATGATGAACTTCACCGCCGACGCCGGTGACACCAGCGGCGCCGAACCGGTCCGCGGCGCGATGTGGACGAAGCGGCTCTTCGGTCTCCTCGACTACCGCGGCCCCATCCCGAACATGGCGGGCACCTACGACCTGTCCGACGTCATCAGCACGGTCACGTACATCAACCTCGACTTCCGCTACGGCTGGGACGGGCAGGACGACGGCTCGTTCGACTTCCCGCCCGACTCGACCTGGTTCGCGGACGGACGGCTGTCGCGGAACACGGACGCGCGGGGGGCCTTCTGCTCGGGTCTCGCCGCCACCGGTTTCCGTACCGGATGCGCCTGAGCGACGCTCCCGCACCGGTGACGGGTTTCGACGGCGCGGTGCCGACCTGCGCCGTCGTCCGAAACTCGCGCGATTGATTGACGCGGGCCCCGGAGTTCCCCACGATTCCGGTCGGGCCTCCCCGCACTGGAATGGGAGCGCTCCCATGATCGTGAACCCATCGAAAGGAAAGAGACGTGAAGCGTCCCCCCACCGCCGCCCGTCGAGCCAGGACGGCGGCAGCCGTGCTCGCCGCGGCAGGCTTCCTGCTCGCCTCCGCGTCCGCCTCCCCCGCGACGGCCTCGGCCCGCTCCACCGAACTCTGCGGCGCGTTCGACACGTTGAGCGTGGAAGGCGGCAGGTACACCGTCCAGAACAACGTCTGGGGAGCGTCGACGGCCCAGTGCCTCTCGGTCGACGGCACCTCGTTCGAGGTCACCCGCGCCGACCACGCCAATCCGACGAGCGGCGCCCCCGCCTCGTACCCGTCCATCTACGCGGGCTGCCACTACGGCGCCTGCACCACCGGCAGCGGTCTGCCGCTGCGCGTCGACGCGATGAACCGGGTGACCAGCAGCTGGTCCACGCACTCCCCCACCAGCGGCGTCTACGACGTAGCCTACGACCTCTGGTTCGACCCCGATGCCCAGGTCACCGGCCAGAACGCCGGCGAGCTGATGATCTGGAACAAGTACCAGGGGCCGGTCCAGCCCGTCGGCCAGAAGACCGGCAACGTCACCGTCGGCGGCGCGAACTACGACGTGTGGACGGGCAACATCGGCTGGAACGTCATCAGTTACGTCCGCACGAGCCCCACGGACGCGGTCACCGACCTTGATCTGAGGGCGTTCGCCGACGACGCGACCGCGCGCGGCAGCGTGCGCGCCGACTGGTATCTCACCAGCGTCCAGGCCGGGTTCGAGCCGTGGCAGGGCGGTACCGGACTGCGCACCGACTCCTTCTCCCTCAGCGTCTCCTGACCGGGCGTCACGCCCGCTTTCCCCTCCCAGTGTCCACCCCTGTGTCCACCCCACGAAGGGACAGAAGAGTGCACCGGAATCCATTGCGCGGCCATCGCCCGCACCGCAGACGCCTGACCCGTCCGTCCGGCGCGGCGGCCCTCACGGCCACGGCGCTCGCCGCGGCCCTGCTCACCCCCTGGTCCGCGACGGCGGGCACCGCCCGCGCCGCCGAGCACGTCGACAACCCGTTCCAGGGCGCCGACGCCTACGTCAACCCGGACTACACGTCCCGCGTCGAGCAGTCCGCCGACAAGGAGGACGACGCGGACCTGGCGGCCCGGATGCGCAGCGTCGGCGGGCAGTCCACCGCCGTCTGGCTGGACCGGATCGCCGCCATCGAGGGCGGCGCCGCCAACGACGGCCGCCTCGGCCTGACCGGCCACCTCGACAAGGCCCTCGCCCAGAAGCAGCCGGGCACCCCCATGACCGCGACGTTCGTCGTCTACGACCTCCCCGGGCGCGACTGTTCCGCCCTCGCCTCCAACGGCGAACTCCCGCTCACGGAGGCCGGGTTGGAGCGCTACGAGAAGGAGTACATCGACCCCATTGCCGACGCGCTGGCCGACCCGAAGTACGCCGACCTGCGCATCACCACCGTCATCGAACCCGACGGGCTGCCCAACCTGGTCACCAACCTCTCCGACCCCGAGTGCGCCCAGGCCAAGGCCAGTGGCCTCCAGGTCAAGGCGGTCCAGTACGCCCTCGACAAACTCCACGCCCTCCCGAACGTCTACACGTACCTGGACGCGGCACACTCCGGCTGGCTCGGCTGGGACGACAACCTCAAGGGCGTCGTCGACCTCTACACCGAGACGGCGCGCGGCACGAAGGCCGGGCTCGACAGCGTCGACGGAGTCGTCACCAACGTCTCCAACTACACGCCCACCACCGAACCCCACCTCGACGACCCCGATCTGACGGTGGGCGGCCAGGCGCTGAAGTCGGCAAAGTTCTACGAGTGGAACCCGAACTTCGACGAGGCGGACTACGCCGACGCGCTGCGCACCTCGTTCGCGGCGGCCGGCTGGTCCGACGGGCTCGGTGTCCTCGTGGACACCTCGCGCAACGGCTGGGGCGGCGCCGACCGGCCCGGCGGCGCGAGCGGCGACACGGCCGACGCCTACGTCACCTCCGGACGCGTGGACCGGCGTACCGACCGCGGCAACTGGTGCAACCAGCAGGGCGCGGGCCTCGGCGCACGGCCGCAGGGAGCGCCCGCCGACGCGCCCGGCGTCGACGCCTACCTGTGGGTGAAGCCGCCCGGTGAGTCCGACGGCTCCGGCGAGGACATCGACAACGGCGAGGGCAAGCGCCCCGACCCGAACTGCGACCCCGACTTCACCACTCCGAAAGGCGTCAAGACGGGCGCCCTGCCCGACGCACCGCTCGCGGGGCACTGGTTCGACGCCCAGTTCGCGATGCTGGTGAAGAACGCGTACCCGGCGGTGAGCACGGCGCCGTCGACGAAGGCGACGCAGGCGTCGTACTCCACGAAGACCGCGGCCGCGGACGGCGACGACTGGCTGCACACCGACGGCGCCCAGGTCGTCGACGAGCAGGGCGATCCGGTGTGGATGACCGGCACGAACTGGTTCGGGTTCAACACCACCGAACGCGTCTTCCACGGACTGTGGTCGGCGAACCTGGAGACCATCACCCGCCAGATGGCCGAGCGCGGCCTCAACACCATCCGCGTCCCCCTCAGCACCCAGCTCGTCCTGGAGTGGCAGGCGGGCAGGGCCGCGGTGTCCAGCGCGGTCAACACCTACGAGAACCCGGACCTCAAGGACAAGACCACCCTTGAGGTGTTCGACCGCTTCCTGGAGCTGTGCAAGACGTACGGGATCAAGGTCATGCTCGACGTGCACAGCGCGGAGGCCGACAACTCGGGCCACATGTACCCGGTGTGGTGGAAGGGCGCCATCACCAGTGAGGACTTCTACCGGGCCTGGGAGTGGCTTGCCGACCGGTACAAGAACGACGACACGGTGATCGCGGCCGACGTGAAGAACGAGCCGCACGGCAAGCAGACCGAGAGTCCCCGCGCCAAGTGGGACGACTCCACCGACGAGGACAACTGGAAGAACGCCTGCCAGACGGCCGGCCGGCGGATCCTCGCCATCAACCCGCACCTGCTCGTGCTCTGCGAGGGGATCGAGATCTACCCGCGCGACGGCGAGAACTGGCAGTCGACGAACGAGGCCGACTACCACTTCAATTGGTGGGGCGGAAACCTGCGGGGCGCCGCCGACCACCCCGTCGACCTCGGCAAGGACCAGGACCAGCTCGTCTACTCACCGCACGACTACGGTCCGGCCGTCTTCCGGCAGCCCTGGTTCGAGGGCGACTGGAACAAGGACACCCTGACCGAGGACGTGTGGCAGCCCAACTGGTACTACCTTCAGGACCGGGGCACCGCGCCGCTGCTCATCGGTGAATGGGGCGGCCGCCTCGACGGAGCCGACAACCAGAAGTGGATGACCGCGCTGAGGGACTTCATCACCGAACACCGGATCAACCAGACGTTCTGGTGCCTCAACCCCAACTCCGGTGACACGGGCGGATTGTTGAAGGACGACTGGAAAACGTGGGACGAGGAGAAGTACGCCTTCCTCGAGCCCGCCCTCTGGCAGAGTGACGGCCGGTTCGTGGGCCTCGACCACGCGGTGCCCATCGGGGGCGTCGGCAGCCGCACCGGGCTGACGCCGCGGCAGGTCTCCGGGCGGAGCGACTGACCATGGGCGCCGGACCGTCGCGGGAGGCGGCCCGGCGCCCCGTCCACCGGTGCGGGCGGGGCCGGGAGCCTCAGCCCAGCGTGCGGACGGGGTTCCCGGACAGGTACGCCTCGATGTCCTCGACGGCGCCCCGGAAGTAGCCCTCGTAGTTGCGCCGTGTCACATAGCCGAGGTGCGGCAGGCCGAGGAAGTTCGGGGCGGTGCGCAGCGGGTGGTCGAGCGGGAGCGGTTCGGTCTCGAAGACGTCGCTGCCCGCTCCGGCGATCCAGCCCTCGCGCAGCGCCCGGACGAGGGCGTCCTGGTCGACGATCGCGGCCCGCGAGGTGTTGACGAGATAGGCGGTGCGCCGCATCCGCCGCAGTTCGTCGGCGCCGATCAGTCCGCGGGTGCGGTCGCCGAGGACGAGGTGCACGGAGACGAAGTCACTGGTCTCCAGGAGTTCTTCCCTGGACGCGGCGAGGGTGACGCCCGCCGCGGCGGCGCGCTCCTCGGTGAGGTTCTGGCTCCACGCGGCGACGTCCATGCCGAAGGCGGCGCCGACCCGGGCCACGCGGGTGCCGATCTTGCCGAGGCCGAGCAGTCCGAGGCGGCTCCCGTGCAGGTCGGCCCCGAGCGTGGACTGCCAGGGGCCGCCCTCGCGGAGGCTGACGCTCTCCGTCACGACACCGCGCGCGAGGCCGAGCAGCAGCGCCCAGGTCAGCTCGACCGGGGGCTCGGAGCCGCTGGGTGTGCCGCAGACGGTGACGCCGTGCGCGGTCGCGGCGGCGAGGTCGATGGAGGCGTTGCGCAGACCCGAGGTGATCAGCAGCCGCAGCCGGGGCAGCCGCTCGATGAGCCCGGCCGGGAAGGGGGTGCGTTCGCGCATCACGACGACGATCTCGCAGTCGGCGAGTTCGGTGGCGAGCGCGTCGTGGTCCGTGAGGTGCCGGTCGAGGAAGCGCACGTCGACGCGGCCGGCGAGGCGGTCCCAGTCGGCCAGTTCGCGGGCGACGCCCTGGTAGTCGTCGAGTACGGCACAGCGCAGCGTGGTCACCCGGGCTCCCTGTTCGATCGGCTGGCGTGATCACGAAGCACCCTAGTACGGGCCTCGCGCGGGGGCCGCGGCGGAAGTTGGTACGGACGAATCCCTTGACGTGTCTTCCGGGCGCCCCTTAAATCAACCCTTGAACTCATCGCACCATGCGCACCTCCCTTGTCTTCACTTTCTGGCGTGTCCGAGACAGACACGATCCCCCTACCCGAAGTGACGTGATGCTCCATGCGCAGTTCACACCGCTCCCGCACGTTCCTGCGGCGCCGCCTCCCGCTGGGCGCGGCCGCGCTCCTGTGCCTCGGCGCGGGACTCGTGCCCGTCGCCAACGCCGCGGGCACGGACGACGCCCGGGCCGCCGCGGTCACCTTCTCCGACGATTTCGACGGGCCCGCGGGTTCGGCGGTCGACGGCTCGAAGTGGCAGACCGAGACGGGCGACAACGTCAACAACCACGAACGGCAGTACTACACGGGCGGCAACAGCAACGCCGCACTCGACGGCCAGGGCCATCTGGTCATCACGGCCCGCAAGGAGAACCCGTCCAACTACCAGTGCTGGTACGGCACGTGCGAGTACACCTCGGCGCGGCTCAACACGTCGGGCAAGTTCTCGACGACGCACGGGCACGTCGAGGCGCGGATGAAGATACCGCGCGGCCAGGGCATCTGGCCCGCGTTCTGGATGCTCGGCGACGACATCGGCTCGGTCGGCTGGCCGAACTCCGGTGAGATCGACATCATGGAGAACGTCGGCTTCGAGCCGTCCACCGTGCACGGCACGATCCACGGTCCCGGCTACTCGGGTTCGGGCGGGATCGGCGCGGGGTACTCGCTGCCGAACGGTCAGGCGTTCGCGGACGACTTCCACACCTTCGCGGTGGACTGGTCGCCGAACGAGATCAAGTGGTCGGTGGACGGCACCGTGTACCAGACCCGCACGCCCGCCGACGTGGGCGGCAACCAGTGGGTCTTCGAGAAGCCGTTCTTCGTGATCCTGAATCTGGCGGTGGGCGGCTACTGGCCGGGCGACCCGGACGGCAGCACCCAGCTCCCGCAGCAGCTCGTCGTCGACTACGTCCGCGTCTCCGACTGACCGCAGCGCGTCGCGGGCGAGGGGCCGGTGCCCCTCGCCCGTGCCGTCAGGCCGACTCGCGGCACTCCGGGTGGCCCCACCCGTCGGGGTTCTTGGCGATGTCCTCACCGGCGGCGTACGAGCGGCCGCAGCGGCAGCGCCCGGGGAACTTCGCCTTGAGGGTGCGCGAGGAGGACCCGGTCGATCCGGTCGCACCGCCGCTCTTGCGCCGGGGCGTCCTGGCGCGGGCCGGGGCGGCCGACGACGGCGACGAGGGCGGCGGCTCCGGGGAACCGAGCGCACTGCCCGCGTCCTGCTGCGCGACGGCGGCCTGGCTGGCGGCGCGGTCCGCGAAGTCGTTGAGCGGGTCGCCGTCGACCTGGTGCGCCGGGACGTACTTGAACTCGACGGAGCGGCCCTCCAGCAGGGCGTCGATGCGGGCGACCAGCTCCTGATTGGCGACCGGCTTGCCGGCCGCGGTCTTCCAGCCCTTGCGCTTCCAGCCGGGCAGCCAGGTCGTGACGGCCTTCATCGCGTACTGGGAGTCCATCCGGACCTCCAGGGCGACATCGGCCGCGACCGTGCTCAGCAGGCGCTCCAGAGCCGTCAGTTCCGCGACGTTGTTCGTCGCCGTGCCCAGTGCACCGGCCTCCCACTGGACGACCTTCTCGTCGCCGTCGGCGACCACCCAGGCCCAGGCGGCCGGTCCGGGGTTTCCTTTGGACGCGCCGTCACACGCGGCGATCACACGTTCTGCCATGCCCCGATCATGCCAGGGCCGGACCCCGTCCGAAGAACGCTGACGTGTCCACGCCCTCCCGGGCCGTTCCGCGGTCAGGCCAAGTCGACGCGGATCGTGAGGAGTTCGTCGCCGAACGCGCGGACCGCGGTGCTGTTGAGCAGCGGCAGCCTCCTGAGCCGGGCCCGGGCGTCGTCCTCGGGCACAAGATGGGCCACCCCGTGGTACCAGCGGCCGCGGATCCTGACCCGCACATCGGGACTGACCTGGATGTTCCGCACGTACTGGGATTTGAGCCCGAACTCCGAGACGAGCCAGAAGGTGTCGCCGATCCGCCGTCCGCCGACGGGCGTGCGCCGCGGCTGCCCCGAGACCCGGCCGGTCGTCTCGATGATCATCTGCCCCGGCAGCCGTCTGGTCACCGGATTGACGATCTTGCGCTGGAACGCGGTGACGAGCCGGTGCCGAGTGTCCTGATCACGCGCCATGCCCCCGAACTGTAGTCGCAGACGCCCGGACTGGACATGGATCGATCAAGAACGGGTCGATCGGCGACACCGGTCCCCGGACAGCGGGAAGCCCCGACCGTGACGGGGGATCACGGCCGGGGCGGCTCTGGGTGGGCACGGATGGCGGTCGCCTCTCGGCGGGGGGCTCCGCAGGGCTTCAGCCGAACGATCTTCCCTGCGGGCTATGGGTAGGGCCCGGGGACACTGCTCCATCCATGTCCACGGTGGGTTCAACGGGCAGGGGGGGCCTGTTGTTCCCGGCCTCCTGCGAGGGGTGCGTGAGGTGGGTCACGGCGCGGTGGCCGCTTAAGGTTCTGTGGTGATCTTCGTTCCGTCCTCGCGTCGTTCCGCCCGCCCGTCGGCCGTCGGGCTCGTCCTCGCCTCCGTACTGCTGTTGACCGCCTGCTCGTCGACGTCCTCGCCGTCCGGTTCCGGCACGGACACCCCGGAGGTGGTCAGGCCGACGCCGCACGTCGGTTTCGACTACCAGATCGGCGGGCCGTACAAGCCGCCGTCCGGGGTGCGGGCCGTCTCCCGCGACCGGAGCGCCGAGCCCGCGAAGGGCATGTACAACGTCTGCTACGTCAACGCGTTCCAGGCGCAGCCGGACGCGCTGCGCCGGTGGGAGCGCGACGATCCGGATCTGCTGCTGCGGGACGACGAGGACGACGTGGTGATCGACGAGGACTGGGACGAGGCCCTGTTCGACATCTCCACGGCCGCCAAGCGGGCGCGTCTGGCGAAGATCGTCGGCCGCTGGGTCGAGGGCTGCGGCGCCGACGGTTTCCAGGCCGTCGAGCTGGACAACCTGGACTCCTACTCGCGCTCGGACGGTCTGCTCGACGCCGCGGACGCGGTCGCCTTCGCACGACTGCTGGCGGACCGGGCGCACGCGGCCGGGCTGGCTGTCGGTCAGAAGAACACCGCCGAACTGCTTCCGAAGCGGTCCGCCGTCGGCTTCGACTTCGCCGTCTCGGAGGAGTGCGGGAGCTACGACGAGTGCGGTGCGTACGCGAAGGCGTACGCCGACCGGGTCTTCGCCGTCGAGTACCGCGCCGCCGATTTCGACCGGGCCTGCCGCGCCTACGGCAAGAAGCTGTCCCTTGTACTGCGGGACGTCGACGTGCGGCCCGCCGGGACGAAGGGGTACGTGCGGCGCACGTGCTGACGGTGTCCGGGACCCGTCACCGCACGGCCTAACCCAGCGGGGACGGTGTGCCCAGTACCTCCAGGCGGCGGTGGATCGCCTCCAGGGCGCCCGGGCGGCGGCCCGGTACCTGCCGGCGCAGCGTGGTGAGGAGATCGGCGAGGGCGCGGGCCCGGTCCGGGTCCCCCAGCTGCTCCCACTGGTGGTGGGCGCGGTCGACGGCCGCCGTCACGTCCTCGTCGGCGGGCGTCTCCCCGCGGGCCAGCCTGGTCTGTGCCACCTCGGCCCACAGTGCGCAGCTGCGTCCGGGATCCTGGGCCAGCCGCGCGAGATCCGCCCGCACCTCGAGCCAGTGCACGGCCTGTGCCGACCCGGCCCCGTGCGTCCGCAGCGCCTCGCTCTCCCAGCGCGCCGCGATGGCGGCGGCCTCCGCGTGCCGGCCCGCCCGCGCGGCGGCGAGCAGGGCCGGGTGCGGGTCCGCGGCGGGCTCGGGCTGCGCAGGAGCCGGGGGCGGCACGGGGGCCGGCCGGGCGGGCGCCGGGACCAGGACCGCCGGCACCGGGGGCAGGTGTGTCGCGGGGGCGGACGTCGGCATCGGCGCCACGACGGCGGGGGCCACGCCCGCCGGCGGCGCCGCCTGTCCCGTCGGGAAGGCCCGCACCGGCGTGTCCATCGCCACGAAGAGCGCCTCGGCCGGGCCCGAGCGGCCGGCGGCGGTCTCGTGGAGGTGCGCGAGGGGCGGGCGGACGCCGGTGCGCCAGATGTCGGCGTAGACCCTGAGGTAGTCGGGGGTCAGGAGCGTCCGGCGGGGCGGGGGCGGGCTGACCCGGCCGAAGACGCGGATGCCGTGACCGAGACCGACGCCGCCTGCGCGCACGTGCGGCCAGGCGTCGGTGTCGGCGACCAGGTCGAGGACGACGGTGGTGGTGTGCGGGCGGCGCAGGGCGAGTTCACCGGTGAGCCAGTGCCAGGGCAGCGCCGTGTAGCGCAGCGTCGACGCGGTGGTGCGGGCCAGGGCCAGGTGGAGGAGGTGCTGGCGGTGATCGAGGTGGAGCTGCCCGGTGACGTACACGTGCAGTTGTCCGGGCAGGGCGGCGGCGGTCCGTATCCGGGTGAGGACGGCCTGCGGGTCGAGCGGGTCGGCGAGTTCGACGACGGTGGCCGCCGCCGTCCCGGTGAGCGCGCTCGGCGGGACCGCGGCGAGCGCGGGCAGCACGGCCGCCGCGTCGATGAGGCATCCCTTGCCGACGGGGGCCGCCGCGAGCAGCAGCGCCGTCCCGGGGTCGGCGGGTTGTGCCTGGTCGTTGCCTTGCGCGTTGATCACCACCAGAGCACCGTAACCGGAATACCGAGGGTCGGCCGACCGCTCCGGCAAACCCAACTGGTCCGGCTACGGGTGGCTTTCAGCCCGTTTCGGCCACCGGACGCGGACAGCGCAGCGTGTCCCCGGTGACGGGAGCGCCCTCCACCATGCTCCGGTCGTACGTCACGGGTCGCACTTCCTGGTCCGCGCTGCCGACGGCGACGTGGAAGACGGGGCCCGATCCGGCCACGGCACGCAGCCGCGCACCGGGCAGCGCGGTGGTCAACGAGGGCGCGTAGCGGATCTGTTCGGGGTCGTACGTGACGACGGTCGGGCCGTCCGGCCGCACGCGCGGCACCGAGGTGGCCGTCACGGCGAAGCCGCTGGCGCGCAGGCCGTCGGCGACGCGCGGGTCGTCGACCGTCACCCGGGTCTCGGCCGGCGCCATCCCGACGGGCGCGGGTCCGCCGGAGGGGAACTCGGCGGTGAGGGGCCGGTCCGCGCGCAGCGCGCCGAACATCCGCTGCGCGCGGGGCTCGTCCCAGCGCAGCGCGGAGCCCCATTCCGGGACGCGGTAGTCGAAGTCGGCGATCGGGACGGTGGCGAACTCGGCGTCGCGCGGGCCGATGTCGCGCAGCGACCAGGCCAGGGAGAGCAGGGTGCCGACGTCGGTGTGGTCGTCGGTGCGGACGTGCGCGAGGAGGGCCCGGGCGGTGCGGACGGTGGCGGCCGGATCGCGGAAGATTCGGGCGTCGGTCAGCCGGGCGACCATGCCGAGCAGCAGCCGCTGTTGTCTGCGGACGCGGCCGAGGTCGCCCGGCGGGAAGACGTGCCGGGCGCGGACGTAGCGCAGGGCGCCGCGGCCGTCGAGGGCGTGGGTGCCCGCTGGCAGGTCGAGGCCGGAGTTCTCGTCCTTGAGGGGGACGTCGGAGCAGACCTCGGCGCCGCCCAGTTCGTCGACCGCCTCCGTGAACCGGCGGAAGTCGGTCTCCAGGTAGTGGTCGATGCGCAGTCCGGTGGCCTGTTCGACGGTGCGCACGGTGAGGTCGGCGCCGCCGTGCGCGTGGGCGCCGTTGATCTTCCCGCTGTGCGCGGGGTGGTCGTGCGGGGCGAACGGGACGTAGGAGTCGCGGGGCAGCGAGACGACGCTGAGACGGTGGCCGTCGGCGGCGACGTGGACCAGCATCAGGACGTCGGTGCAGCCGCACTCCTCGCCGCCGACGTGCAGGCGGTCGATCTCCTGGCGGGTCAGACCGCCGCGCACGTCGAGACCCGCGACGAGGAGATTGGTGCCCTTGCCGGGGAGGGCCGCGGGGCCGGACGCGGGTCCGGGGCCGTCGGCGCCGGCGGCCCCGCCGTGGACGAGCGAGACGGTCAGCAGGGTCGCCGCGAGGGCGTGACGGCGGCGGAGGGGGTGAAGACGCATGGGCACTTCCGCGGAGGGAGACGGCTGGGGGCGCGGGAGACTGTGTGCCCCGTCGGAGCTCTCCCGTACCGCCCGCGCCGCCCGATTCACCGTCCTGCCGCCGCGAGGTGCGGCCGGGCGCCGCCGGAAGGAAGCTGAGTCCATGATCGAAGACGCAGGACGTGACGGTTACCCCTCGGTCGTGGTGCACGCGGCCCAGCCCGGCGGGCGCAGGGTCTACATCCGGGGCGAGGACGCGGGCCTCGCCCGGTCGAAGGCGGACGTGGTGGCGTTCCTGCGCCGGGCCGGTCTCGAGGACGCGCCGCTCGACGATCCGGACGTCGTCGAGTGGCGCGGCGGCGGCAGCGGGATCTGGCCCGCGCGCATCGACGATCCGGACGACGTCTGACCGGCCGCCGGTTCTAGCGGTATCCGGTGACGTCGGCGGGCTTGCCCGCGTCCTGCACCTCCACCAGGTACCGCCAGGCGTCCGGCCTGCTGCCGTCGAGGTCGGTGAAGCCGTAGGTCCCGGCGAGGCCCCCGCTGGACTGCGAGGTGCCGTTGAACCGGGCGACGTCCGGGTCGGCGGCGAGCGCGGCGACGGCACGCCCGGTGTAGCTTGGGGTCTCCGAGATCGCGAAGTGCGGCTCGGCGGCGAGTGCGTCGCGCCAGGTCTCCTCGGTGACCTTGAACGCGTCGAGCATGATCTCCGAGCGCATCCAGCCGGGTGTGAGGGCGACGGCGGTCGCGCCGCGCGGGCCCAGTTCGTGGCCGAGGGAGAACGCCATGCGCAGCACGGCGCTCTTGGCGAGGTCGTAGAAGAAGGAGTTGCGGTAGTTCGCGGCGTTGTAGTCGGCGGTGCCGTCGGTCATCTCGACGACCAGTCCGCCGGGGGTGCGCAGCAGCATCGGCAGCGCGAAGTGGCTGGTGATGGCGTGCGTCTCGACGGCGAGGCGGTGCAGCCGCAGTCCCTTGTCGAGGTCGTGCTCCCAGACGGGCGCGTCCCAGGCGAAGAGGTGCTCGCCGCCCCAGATGTCGTTGACGAGGACGTCGAGGCGTCCCTGTTCGGCGTCGACGCGCTCGACGAGGGTGCGCACCTGGTCCGGTTCCAGATGATCGGTGGGGACGGCGATGCCGTGGCCGCCCGCCGCGCTCACCAGGTCGGCGGTGTCCTCGATGGTCTCGGGCCGGTCGTACTCGGAGCGCCGCTCGCGGGTGGTGCGGCCGGTGACGTAGACGGTGGCGCCCGCCGCGCCGAGTTCCACGGCGATGCCGCGGCCCGCGCCGCGGGTCGCGCCCGCGACGAGGGCCACCCTGCCGCGCAACGGCCGGTCGTCCGAGGTGCTGCCCGGCTCTGCTGTGTCCGTCATGACCTGCTCTTTCGTGTCGGTCCACCCGGCCGGACCGGCCGGACGCACCGAGCATCCCCGTAAATCCCGACACCTTCTGTCCGACTTTCCGCGCCTCTGCCGCGCGGCGGTGCGTGATCACCCTCACCTCGGCCGCATCGATACCCCCTGGGGTATGATTGATACCCTCGGGGGTATAGATTCACCAGTGACGGAGGAGGTTCCCGTGAAGGTCGTGATCGTCGGAGGAGTGGCGGGCGGCATGTCCGCGGCGACGCGTCTGCGCCGCCTCGACGAGCAGGCGCAGATCGTCGTGCTGGAGCGCGGCGCCCATGTCAGCTATGCGAACTGTGGGCTGCCGTACTTCCTGGGCGGCGTGATCGAGGAGCGCGACGCCCTGCTCGTCCAGACTCCCGAGGCGCTGCGTGCCCGGTTCCGGATCGATGTGCGGGTGCGCAGCGAGGCCGTCGCCGTGGACACGGAGGCCCGGACCGTGACGGTGCGCGACCTGACGGGCGGAACCGAGTACACCGAGTCGTACGACCGGCTGGTCCTCAGCCCGGGCGCCCGGCCCTTCGTGCCGGAACTGCCGGGCGTGGAGCGGGCGTTCACGCTGCGGGACGTCTCGGACACCGACCGGATCGCGGACGAACTGGCGGCGGGCGCGCGCTCGGCCGTGGTCGTCGGCGCCGGGTTCATCGGCGTGGAGGCCGCGGAGAATCTGCGCCGGCGCGGCCTCGACGTGACGCTCGTGGAGCTGGCCGGGCAGGTGCTGCCGCCGCTCGACGCGGAGATGGCCGCACCGCTCGCCGCCGAGCTGCGGGCGGGCGGTGTCGACCTGGCGCTCGGTACGCAGCTGACGGCGGTCCGGGACCACGAGGTCGTCCTCGACGACGGCCGGAGCGTCCCCGCCGATCTCGTCCTCATGGCGATCGGGGTCCGCCCCGACGTCGAGCTGGCCCGCGCCGCCGGCCTCGCGATCGGCCCGCGCGGCGGCATCGCCGTCGACGAGCGCGGCCGCACCAGCGACGAGGCCGTCTACGCGGTGGGCGACGCGGCGGAGAAGCGGGACGCGCTGAGCGGCGAGAGCACCCTGGTGCCGCTGGCGAACCTGGCCAACCGGCACGGCCGGCTCGTCGCCGACGCGATCGCCGGACGCCCGGTGTCGGCCCGGCCCGCCACCGGCACCGCGGTCGTCCAGGTCTTCGGGCTGACCGCGGCGGCCACCGGGTGGAACGAGAAGCGGCTGCGCGCCGCGGGCCGCCGGTACCAGGCGCTGCACCTGCACCCCGGTTCGCACGCGGGCTACTACCCCGGCGCCTCCCCCATCGCGCTCAAGGTCCTGTTCGACCCGGACGACCTGAGCATCCTCGGCGCGCAGGCGGTCGGCGCGGACGGTGTCGACAAGCGCGTCGACGTGCTCGCCACCGCGATCGCGGGCGGGCTGACCGCGCCCGAGCTCGCCGATCTGGAGCTGGCGTACGCCCCGCCGTACGGCTCGGCGAAGGACCCGGTCAACATGGCGGGGATGATCGCCGAGAACCTCGTGACCCGTACCGACCGCACCGTCCAGTGGCACGAGCTGGACGCGGCGCGGGCCGCGGGTGCCTCGCTCGTCGACGTACGGACGGCGGCCGAGCACGCCCGGGGCGCCATCCCGGGCGCGGTGAACATCCCGCTCGACGAGCTGCGCGAGCGCGCCGCCGAACTGCCCGACGGCGACCTCCTCGTGCACTGCCAGGTCGGCCTGCGCGGCCACACCGCGCTGCGCCTGCTCGCCGGACTCGGCCGCGACGCCGCCAATCTCGACGGCGGCTACGCCACCTGGTCCGCGGGCCGGGCCGCCTGATCCCCCCCTATCCCCCACACATCAGGGAGAACCATGAGCACCACCCTCGCCCCGGCGGAGCTGCACGCCCGCCCCGCCGACGACACCCTCGTCATCGACGTACGGGCACCCGGCGAGTTCGCGTCCGGTCACGTGCCCGGCGCGGTGAACGTGCCGGCCGACCACCTCGACGCGCTCCTGCCCGACCTGCGGACCGCCGCCGAGCGGCGCCGCATCGTCGTGGTCTGCGCCGCCGGACAGCGCTCCGCGACCGCCTGCGCCAAGCTGGCCGACGCGGGCGTGGACGCGGTCGGCCTCGACGGCGGCACCCGGGCCTGGACGGCCGAGGGCCTGCCCGTCGACACGGCGGCCCACGAGGGCCGCGCGGTCTGGGCGATGGACCGGCAGGTGCGGTTCACCGCCGGCTCCCTGGTCCTGGCCGGGCTCGCGCTCGGCCGCCGCGCGCCGAAGGGCCGTCTGCTGGCCGCCGGCGTCGCGGCCGGCCTGGTCTACTCGGCCGTGAGCAACTCCTGCGCCATGGCGGCGATGCTCGGCAAGCTGCCCTTCAACCGCCCGGCGCCCGACGCCCTGGACGCGGCCCGCGCCGCGCTGCGCGCATGAGCGGCACCCCGGTGGCCACGGACGCCGTTCTCAAGCGACTGCGCCGCGCGCAGGGCCAGCTCGCCGGCGTGATCGCCATGATCGAGGCGGGCCGCGACTGCAAGGACGTGGTGACCCAGCTGGCCGCCGTGTCCCGGGCCCTCGACCGGGCCGGCTTCAAGATCATCGCCTCGGGCATGCGGGACTGCATGAACGCGGCGGAGGGCGAACAGCCGCCGCTGACCGAGGAAGAGCTGGAGAAACTGTTCCTCTCGCTCGCCTGACCCCCGTACAGGCGGGACCGTCCCGGTGGGACCGCTTCCGGTCGGCCCCACCGGGACGGCGTTCTCAGGCGGCGCGCCGCACCCGCGCACCGTGCCGGCGCACGATGTCCGCGTAGCGGTGGCCGCTTCCCTTGATGGTGCGCACCTGGGTCTGGTAGTCGACGTGCACGAGGCCGAACCGCTTGTCGTAGCCGTAGGCCCACTCGAAGTTGTCGAGCAGCGACCAGGCGAAGTACCCGGCGAGCGGGGCGCCCTTGCGCACCGCTCGGGCACAGGCCGCGAGGTGGTCCACGAGGTACTGCTCGCGCTCGGGGTCGTCGACCGTGCCGTCGGGGCGGACCACGTCCGGGTACGCGGAGCCGTTCTCGGTGATGTACAGCTTCCGCGCGCCGTACTCGCCGGTCAGACGCATCAGCAGGGTCTCGATGCCGTTCGCGTCGACCTCCCAGTCCATGCCGGTGCGCGGCACGCCGAGCCGGCGCACGGAGTCGGCGTACGGTGCCGGGCCCGCCGGGTGGTCGGCGATCGCGGACGGGAAGTAGTAGTTCAGGCCCAGCCAGTCCAGCGGCGCGGCGATCGTGTCCAGGTCGCCCGGCTGCTCGGGCAGGTCGACGCCGTAGACCTCGACCATGTCCTCGGGGAAGCCGCGGCCGTGCACCGGGTCGAGCCACCAGCGGTTGGAGTGGCCGTCCATGCGGCGGGCGGCGGCGATGTCCTCGGGCCGGTCGGTGGCGGGCTCCACCTGGGCGAGGTTGAGGACGATGCCGACCTCGGCGTCGGGGACGGCCGCGCGGATCGCCTGTGTGGCCAGACCGTGGCCGAGCAGCAGGTGGTAGGAGGCGGGGACGGCGGCGTTCAGGTCGGCGAGGCCGGGCGCCATCCGGCCCTCCAGGTGACCGATCCACGCCGAGCAGAGCGGCTCGTTCAGCGGCGTCCAGTGCTTCACCCGGTCACCGAGCCGCTCCGCGACCACGGACGCGTACTCCCCGAACGCGAGAGCGGTCTCGCGCGCGGGCCAGCCGCCGCGGTCCTGCAGCGCCTGGGGCAGGTCCCAGTGGTAGAGGGTGACCATCGGCGTGATGCCGTCGGCGAGCAGCGCGTCGGTCAGCCGGTCGTAGAAGTCGAGGCCCTTGGCGTTCACCGGGCCGTCGCCGTCGGGCACGATGCGCGGCCAGGCGACGGAGAAGCGGTAGGCGTTGGTGCCCAGACGCTTGAGCAGGTCGAAGTCCTCGCGCCAGCGGTGGTAGTGGTCGCAGGCCACGTCACCGGTGTCGCCGTTGTCGACCTTGCCGGGCGTGTGCGAGAACGTGTCCCAGATCGAGGGCGCGCGGCCGTCCTCCGCGACCGCTCCTTCGATCTGGTACGCGGCGGTGGCCGTGCCCCACAGGAAGTCGTTCGGGAAGGCTGCGAGGTCTAGGGGCTCGGACACAGGGTTCCTTTCACAGGTACGAACTGCGGTATTGGGGTCGGTCACTTGACCGCACCGGCGGTGAGGCCGGTGACGAGATAGCGCTGCAGCAGCAGGAAGCCGGCGACGACGGGCACGCTGACGACGAGCGAGGCGGCCATGATCTGGTTCCAGTACACGTCGTTGAGGTTGGCGTAGGCGCCCAGACCCACCGAGAGGGTGCGGGTGTCGTCGTTGGTCATGACCGAGGCGAACAGCACCTCGCCCCACGCGGTCATGAACGCGTAGACGGCGACGGCGACGATGCCGGGGATCGCGGCCGGCACGATGATCCGGAACAGCGCGCCGAGCGGTCCGCAGCCGTCGACCATGGCGGCCTCGTCCAGGTCGCGCGGCACCGACTCGAAGTACCCGATGAGCATCCAGATCGCGAACGGCAGCGTGAACGTCATGTAGGTGAGGATCAGTCCGCCGCGCGAGCCGAACAGGGCGATCCCGGTGGCGTTGCCGATGTTGACGTAGATGAGGAACAGCGGCAGCAGGAAGAGGATGCCGGGGAACATCTGCGTCGACAGGACGGTCACCGTGAAGACGCGCTTGCCCTTGAAGCGGTAGCGGCTGACCGCGTACGCGGCGAAGACCGCGACGATCACCGAGCAGACCGTCGCCGCGCCCGCCACGATCAGCGAGTTCACGAAGTACTTGGCGAGCGGGACCGTCGACCAGATGTCGATGTACGGGCGGATGGTCAGTCCGCTGGGGATCCACCGGAACTTGCCCTGGACGTCCTCGAGCGGCTTGAGCGAGCTGGAGACCATGACGAACACGGGCAGCAGCACGAAAGCGGTGAGCAGCGTCAGGAAGATCCGGCGGGACCACAGGAAGGACTGCGGCGACGCCATCGGCGAGCGGTGCCGCACCGGTGTGTCCACGGTCTTGGCCACGGCAGTGTCAGACATCGGAAGTCTTCCTTCCGCGCGAGGTGAGCGCCAGGTAGACGCCCGTCACGACGAGCAGGAACAGCAGGAGCAGCACGGACATGGCGGATCCGCTGCCGAAGTTCCAGGTGACGAACGAGGACTGGTAGATGTGCACGGAGATGATGTCGGCCGCCTCGGGCGCCGCCTTGCCGAACATCACGTAGGGCGTGTTGAAGTCGTTGAACGTCCACAGGAACAGGACGAGGACGAGGACCTGGTTGACCGGGCGCAGCGAGGGCAGCGTGATGCGGCGCAGCTGCTGCCACAGGCCGGCGCCGTCCAGCGACGCGGCCTCGTACATCTCCTTGGGGATGTTCTGCAGTCCGGCCATCACGATGAGGAAGGCGAACGGCCAGCCCTTCCACACCGAGACGGTGAGCAGGGCGTAGAAGCTGTTGTCGCCGATCAGCCAGAAGGACGGCTTGTCGGTGACGCCGAGCTGGTCGTGCAGGACGTGGTTGATCAGGCCGTTGTCGTGCTGGAACATGAAGACCCAGGTGATCACGGCGGCGTAGACGGGCAGCGCGTACGGGATCAGGAACAGGGCGCGCAGGATGCCGCGGCCCTTGAACGTCTCCTGCATGAAGACGGCCGCGGCGGTGCCGATCGCCCAGCACAGGCCGACCGACAGGACGGTGAACAGGCAGGTGACGAAGAAGGAGTGGAGCAGCGCCTGGCCGACCGGGGCGTCGAAGTCGACGGCGACCTTGAAGTTGTCGAGGCCCGTCCAGGGAGCCGAGTTCCAGTCCCGGATGTAGAACTGGGTGAGCTCCTTGAAGCTCATCACGACGCCCATGACCATGGGCACGAGGTGCACGAGGAGTTCGAGCACGAGGGCGGGCAGGAGCAGCAGGTAGGGCAGGCCGATCCGGCGGATCCGCCCGGGGCGGCGGCTCTTGCCGCGCGCCGCCCCGGGGGAGTTCTTGCCGACGGCCCGCCCCTCCCCCGCGGGTGCGGGGGAAGGGGCGGTCGTGGACACAGTCATCGGGTTCTCCGTGCTCACTTGGTCGGCATCGACTGCTGCGCCTTGGTCAGCGCCGCCTTCACGGACTCCGTGGTGACCGCCTTGCCGTTGGCGGCGTCGGCGAAGAGTTCCTTGACGGCCGTACCGACCGCTGTCTCGAACTGGGACTCCTCGGCGACCTGGGGCAGCGGCGCCGCGCTCTTGGCCAGGGTGTCCTTGAGCACGCCGGTGGTCGAGGTCCCGAAGGCCGGGTCCCCCTGCGCGGCCTTGACCGGCGGGATGGAGCCGTAGGTCTTGTTGAGGAGCTTCGACTCCTCGTCGCTGGTCATGAACTTCACGAACTTCGTGGCGCCGTCGACGTTCTTGGTGTTCTTGAAGACGGCGATGTTGATGCCGGCGACCATCGAGTTGACCTGGTTGCCGGTGCCGGGGGCGCCGGACAGGACGGGCGCGGGGACCACGCCGTAGTCGTCCTCGGACATGCCCTGCGACTTGAACGTGGAGGCGGCGGCCTGCCACAGGACCATGGCCGTCTTGCCCTTGGAGAAGTCGCTCAGGGACTGGTTCTGCGCGTACTCGGCGTTGCCGGGCGCGATGATCTTGTCCTTGGCCATCAGGTCGACGTACTGCTTGACGGCCGCGACCGCGCCGTCGGAGGTGAAGTCCGGCTTGCCGTCGGCGGTGAACCAGTCGGTGCCGCGCTGCTTCGCCATCACGAAGATCTGGTGGATGTTGTTGGACAGGTTCGAGCCCTCGGCGCCCAGACCCCACTTGCCGTTCTTGGAGATCTTCTTGCCGTCGGCGACGACCTCGTCCCAGGTCGTCGGGGGCTTGGTTATCCCGGCGTCCTTGAACATCTTCTTGTTGTAGTAGAGCGCGTACGACATCGAGTACAGCGGCACCGCCGCCGGGTCCTTGCCCTCGGGGCCGGCCGAGCCGAGCGCCGAGTCGACGAACCGGTCCTTGCCGCCGATCTTGTCGAACTGCTGGGCGTCCCAGGGCAGCAGCGCGCCGGTCGCCTGCAGCGAGGCGCTCCAGGTGTTGCCGATGTTCAGCACGTCGGGGCCCTGCCCCGAGGTGGTCGCGGCCATGATGCGGTTGAGCAGGTCCGACCACGGGACGACTTCGAGCTTGACCTTGATCCCGGTCTTCTTCTCGAACTTGTCGAGCTCCGGCTGGAGGACCTTCTTGTCGACCTGGATGCTCGCACCCTGGTTCGACGCCCAGTACGTGAGGGTCTTCGGGGAGTCGTTGGAACCGCCTCCCGTGGAAGAGCCGCCGCCACAGGCGGTCGCGGCGAGGGCGAGCGAGACGGTGACGGCACCGACGGCGGCTGCTCTGATTCTGCTCATGCTCCAGGTGTCCCTTTCCGGAGGAAGTCGGCTGGGGAAGGCTCAAGAGGGCTCGACGAGGAGCGCGAAGGGGCGCGGCCAACATCGGCGAACCGACCGCCCGCTTCAACTCTTGAACACCCTTACGACTTAATTTAGGACGTGAGTTAAACCGCACGAGAAGGTACCGTCAAGGGGGTCGGAGCTAACAACTTCGAGTCAGACAGAGCCTGAAGGAGACACATGGCCGGGCGGCGCGGTGGACGGACAGTGCACGACCTGCGAAGGGAGAACCGGACCGCCCTATTGCAACAGTTGTATTTCAACGGCCCCATGAGCCGGAACGAGCTGGGCCCTGCGATCGGCCTGAGTTCAGGTTCCATCAGCAATGTGGTGGCCGAGCTCGCCGCGGACGGCCTGGTGGAGGAGGCCGGCAGCGTCGAGTCCGAGGGCGGCAGGCCCCGCACCCTGCTGCGCATCGTGCCCGGCTGCGGGCAGCTGATCGGCGTGGACGTGGGCGAGACCCGGATCAGGGTGGAGCTGCTCGATCTCTCGCTGACCGAACTGGCCCGCGCGGAGCGGCCGTTGGACCTCAAGGGGCATCCCGTCGAGGGCGTCGCCGAGCTGATCGCCTCGGGGATCCACGAGGTGCTCGACGCCGGCCGGGACCGTCCCGGCCCGCTGCTGGGCGTCGGCATCGGCGTGCCCGGCATCGTCGCGCACACCACCGAGGGCGCGGTCGTGCACGGCCAGACGGTGGGCTGGGCCGCGGTGCCGCTGGAGTCCGTACTGCGCCGCGCCTGTCAACTCCCTCCCTCGGTCGACTACTTCATCGACAACGGCGCCCGGACGCTCGGCCAGGCGGAGATGTGGTTCGGCGCGGGACGCGGTACGCAGAACGCGGTGGTCGTGCTCTTCGGCTCCGGCGTCGGCGCCTGCGTGGTGACGGGCGACGCGGCACAGGCGCGGGCCGTCGAATGGGGACATCTGACGGTACGGGTCCGGGGGCGCCGCTGCCGGTGCGGCGCCCTGGGCTGCCTGGAGGCGTACGCGGGCGCCGAGGCGCTGCTCGACCGGTGGCGGGAGGCGGGCGGGAAGCCGCCGCTGGGCGTGGACGAGGAGACGGCGCTGGCCGCGATGATGGACGCCGCGCACCCGCGCGAGCCGGGCCGGGAGCCCGAGCCGACGGCCCTGGCCATCATCGAGGAGACGGCCGAGTACCTCGGCGCGGGCCTGTCCGACCTCGTCAACCTCTTCCAGCCGGACCGCGTCCTGGTCGGCGGCTGGGCCGGACTCCAGCTCGGCGAGCGCTTCCTGGCCTCGGTACGCCGCCATCTGCCGACGTACGCGCTCTCCTACCCGGCGTCCCGGGTCAGCGTGGAACTCGGACGCCTCGGCCCCGACGCGGTGACCGTGGGCGCGGCGACGCTCCCGCTGGCGGCGTTCTTCGCCCGGGGCGGTCGCCCGCCCGAGGCGCCGCGGGAGGTCGAACCACCGGCCTGGCAGGGGGCGTTGCAGGGGCGCGCGCTGCACTGAGCGTCACGCCGACTCGCGCACCACCAGTTCCGGGTCGAAGATCCGCGAGGTGGGCTCGGTGCGCTCGCCGAGGACGAACTCGTGGAGGAGTTCGGCCATCGCCGCCGCCATGGCCTCCACCGGCTGTCTGACGGTGGTCAGGGGCGGCTGACAGGCGAGGGCGGCGCTGGAGTCGTCGAAGCCGACGACGGCCACGTCCTCGGGCACCCGTCTGCCCCGCTCGCGCAGGACGCGGCAGACGCCCTGCGCCATCAGGTCGTTGGCGGCGAACACGGCGTCGATGTCCGGGTGTTCGGCGAGCAGCCGCTCCATCGCGGCGACCCCGCTGTCCAGCGTGAACCCGCCCTCCGCGATCGGGACGTACGGCACGCCACCGCGCTCCATGCCGTCCCGGAACCCGGCGAGCCGCTCCTGTCCCGCGGGCAGGTCGAGCGGCCCGGAGACGGTGGCGGGCCGGCGGCGGCCGCGGGCCAGCAGATGGCGCGCGGCGAGCAGGCCGCCGTCGCGGTGGGCGAGGTCGACGTAACTGATCGGCGCGGCGACCGCCGGCCGCGCGAAGCACACCGCGGGCAGCCGCCCTGCGGCGAGCTGTGCGGGCAGCGGGTCCTCGGCGTGCGTGGAGACCACGAGGGCGCCGTCGGCGCTGCCCTGCCGCAGGTAGTCGACGATCTGGCGGCGCGCTTCGTCGGAGTCGGCGAACATGAGCACGGGGTGCATGGAGCGCGGCCGCAGGAATCCGACGACCCCGGTGACCACGCGGCCGAAGAACGGGTCGGCGAAGACCCGTGTGGTGAAGTCGCCCTGCCCGTCGTCGCGTTCGTCCCCGGCGCCGGACACCACGAGCGCGATGGTCTGCGCCCGCCGGGTGACCAGCGAGCGCGCGGCGTGGTTGGGGGTGTAGCCCGTCCGCTCGACGGCCTCGCGCACCAGGTCCTGAATGCTCGGATCCACGTTCCGTACGCCGTTGATGACCCGGGAGACCGTGGCCCGGGAGACGCCGGCCTCCCGCGCCACGTCCTCCAGGGTCGGCACGCTTCTGCTCATGGCCCCACCCTATCCGCCGCCCTCCCGCTTCGGGGAGCGCTCTCCGACAGTCGGTGAGCAGGTCGCGGGGCTCGTGAGGGGCTGCCCTGGGGGTCACCGGGAGGGCATCACCTCGACCTCCGTCGTCAGGGTCGGCTCCCCGGCCGAGCGGCCCGCGTGCACCCGGTAGGTGCCCGGCTCGGTGCGCCAGTCGCGGGCGTCGGGCGACCAGTGCCGCAGGGCCCGCGCGGGCACGTGCACCTCCACGTCCGTCCGGGCCCCGGGAGGCGCCGTCACGGCCGCGTACCCGGCGAACCGGAGCTCCGGGTGGTCGACCACGGAGTCCGGCCGGGAGAGGTAGACCTGGACCACGTCCCGGCCCGTCCTGCTCCCGGTGTTGCGCACGGCGACGCGGACCGTGAAACCGTCGGGACCGCACCGGGCGGGCGCCTCGATCGCGTCGTGGCTCCAGGTGGTGTAGCCGAGCCCGTGGCCGAACCAGTAGGCGGGCTCCCGGCCCGAGCGCAGCCAGGCCCGGTGGCCGATGTCCAGGCCCTCCGCGTACGCGAGCACGCCGTCGTCGGGGCGGGTCCGGGTGACGGGGGCGTCGGCGAGGCGGGCGGCCCAGGTGGTGGGGAGCCGGCCGCCCGGCTCGGCCCGCCCGAACAGGACGTCCGCGAGCCCGGCACCGGCCTCCTGCCCGGGGAACCAGGTGAGCAGCAGGGCGCCGACGTCGTCCCGCCAGGGCAGTTCGACGGGCCCGCCGGAGTTGACCACGGCCACGGTGCGGGGCTGGGCGACGGCGACGGCGGCCACCAGTTCGTCCTGGTCGCCGGGGAGGGCGAGCGTGACGCGGTCGTGGCCCTCGGACTCGCTGCCCTCGGTGGTGCCGACCACGACGACGGCCACGTCGGCCGCGCGGGCCGCCTCGACGGCCCGGGCCAGCGCCGTCGCGGGATCCGGGGGTGGCGGTGCGGCGGTCAGCAGGGTGGCGCGACCGGTGTCGGGGGCCAGGGAGCGGCGGGCCACGACCTCGACCGCGCGGCCGGGGCGGAGGTGGATCCGCCCGTGCCGGCAGGGCGGTCCGACGTGCACGACGGCCGGGTCGTCGGTGGTCCTCGGATACTCCCCCGCCACCAGTCGCCGCCCGTCGACGACGAGTTCGAGGTCGCCGAAGCCGCCGACGCCGAACGTCCACTCCCCGCCGACGGCGGGCCGCAGGACCGCGCTCAGCTCCACCGTGTGCGCGCCGGGCACCAGCGCGGGCTCCAGCATGCGGCCGGAGAGCCGGTGTTCGGCGTACAGCTCCTGTCCGGCGCGGTCGAGGACCCGCAGCAGCAGTCCCGGCTCGCCGGAGCGCGGGTCGGCGCACCGGTCCGCGTCGAGCGGCCAGGGCTGCTCGACGAGGGCGGGTCCCGGGCTGTAGGTGACCTCGGCCGTGCCGCGCAGCGCCGCGCGGATGCCGTCGAGCGGGGTGACGGAGTGCCGGGGGAAGACGCCCGCGCTGCCGCCGCCCTGGAGCCGGGGGCGCGCCGCGTGGGTGCCGATCACCGCGACGGTCCGCACGGTGTCGGCGGACCACGGCAGGACGTCGTGGTTGGTGAGCAGCACGGTGCTCGCCGCGACGGCCCGGCGCAGCAGCGCACGGGTCCGCCTCGGTCCCTGGGTCCCGGGGCGGGCCGGTGGCGGGTCGCCGAGGGCTCCGACCCGTTCGGCGAGCCGCAGCAGACGGCGGACCTTGTCGTCGATCGCCTGCTCGGACACCTCACCGGCCCGCACGGCACGCAGGAGGGCTTCGCCCCACGGGCTCTCCGGGCCTGGCATGGCGAGGTCCTGGGCGGCGCGCGCCGAGGGGACGGTGGACCGTACCGCCGCCCAGTCGGACACCACGACGCCGTCGAAGCCCCAGCGTTCCTTCAGCGGGTCGGCCAGCAGCGGACTCTCCGTCATCGTCGCGCCGCCGACACCGTTGTAGCCGGACATGACGGCCCAGACACCGGCTTCGACGGCCGCTTCGAACGGTGCCAGGTAGACCTCGTGCAGGGCGCGTTCGGGGACGCGGACGTCGACGGTGAGCCGGTCGGTCTCGGAGTCGTTGGCGACGTAGTGCTTGGCGGTCGCGGCGACGCCGCCGGACTGGATGCCGCGGATCAGGGCGGCGCCGGTGCGGCCGGTGAGTTCCGGGTCCTCGGAGAAGCACTCGAAGTGCCGGCCGGCCAGGGGTGAGCGGTGCAGGTTGAGGGTCGGGCCGAGGACGACGTGGACGCCCTTGCCCCGGGCCTCCCGGGCGAGGAGCGCGCCGAGCTGTTCGGTCAGGCCCTCGTCCCACATCGCGGCGAGCGCCGTGGCCGAGGGCAGCAGCGCGGAGGTGCGGCGCTCGTCCCAGGACTCGCCGCGCACCCCCGTGGGTCCGTCCGACATCACCATCTCGCGCAGTCCGGCCGCGGGTTGCGCGGCGGTGCGCCAGGTGGTGGCGCCGGTCAGCATCTCCACCTTCTGCGCGAGGCTCAACTTGTCGACGAGGCGTGTGAGTTCGTCGTCCTCCATGCGGTTCCCTCCCCGAGAACATGCCGGGCCCCCGCCGCGCGCCACGGCCGGCGGGGGCCCGTCCGATCAGTTGTAGACGCCGAACTCGTAGAGCGAGTAGCCGTATCCGGTCCCGCGCGCGGTGCCGTTGACGCGGACGTAGCGGCCGTTGCCGGAGACGTCGAAGTCGTCGACACCTCCGTTGCCGTCGGTCACCTCCTTGACGGTCCGCCAGTTCTGGCCGTCGTCGGAGGTCTGGATCGTGTAGGCCTTCGCGTACGAGGTCTCCCAGTTGAGCTGGACGTGCCGGAAGGACTGCTGGGAGCCGAGGTCCACCTGGAGCCACTGGGGGTCGCTCCAGTCGCTGGCCCAGCGGGTGTCGTTCTTGCCGTCGACGGCGGCGGACGCCAGGCACGGGCAGTCGCCGTAGTCGGACGTCTGCTGCGAGGAGGCGGTCGCGGGCCTGCCCTGGGCGATGTTCGTGCCGCTCACGGGCGGCGGCACAACGCGCACGGACCGGGTCTCGACGCCGACGTTGCCGCGGCCGTCGGTGGCCTTGACGTAGATCTTCCACACGCCCGGCCTGTCCGGCGCGGTCACCTTCAGCCGGCCGGAGCCCAGATCGGTGACCTTCAGCGGGGTCAGGTCCTTGCCCTGGTCGATGTACATGCTGTTGGCGAGGACCTCGTACGAGATCCGGTCGCCGTCGGGGTCGGTCACCTTGGTGGCGAGGGTGAGGTCGCGGCCCGCGGCCACCTTGGACGCGTCCCCCTCGACGCTCATCGAGGAGAAGACGGGCGGGGTGTTGTCGCCGGACGTGCTCGCGCCGTAGGCCTTCTTCACGGCGTAGTACGACAGACGCTTCTCGCCGGCGGGCAGCAGGTTGAACCAGATGCCGCCGAAGTCGTACTCGGTGCCGTAGTGGAACATCGTGGCGCCGAGGGCCACGCCCTGGTGTCCGGTGATGCATCCCCAAGCCTTGGTGTATCCCTCGGCCTTGGCCTGGTCGGTGGGCTCGGCGGGTACGCCGTTGGCGTCGTCGGGCACCTCCCACTCCCCCGCGGGACCGGTCTCCGTCACGATGTACGGCTTGGTGTAACCGCCTTGCTCCCAGGCGGACTTCACGTCGCAGACGGCGTTGTAGGAGTTGACGGCGTACAGGTCGAGGTCGGGCGCGTTCTTCTTGTAGTAGGGCCAGGCGCCGACCCAGGCGTCGGTGGAGGTGACGGGGTGGTTGGGGTCGACGGCGTGGATCTTCTTCGCCACGTCGTTGACGAACGTCGTGTACGCGTCGCGCTGCTTCTCCAGCTCGTCGCCGCTGTAGCAGTTCTGCAGCCCGAGGACCGACTCGTTGCCCACGTTCCACATGAGGACGCCGGGGTTGTCCTTGTAGGTCTCCACCCACTTGGGGAACTCGGCGAGCATGTTGTTCTTGTACGTCGTGTCGGTGAGGTAGTTGACGCAGCCGCCGCTGCCGGGACCGCCGCCGGGCTGCAGCCAGAATCCCGCGATCACCTTGATGCCGTTGGCGGCGGCCGTGTCGAACAGCGGCTTGCTGGAGGCGTCGGTGCCCCAGGTGCGGATCGTGTTGACGCCCATGGACTTGACGTCGGGCATGTACTTGGCGGCGTCCGCGACGGCGGGACCCCAGGTGAGGCCCTTCACCTGGTACGGGGATCCGTCGACGGTCAGCTGCCAGTGGCCCTGTGAGCCGGTCACCTTGACGACGCTGCCGGCGGCGTGGGCCTGCTGGCCGGGCAGCATCAGGGCGCAGGCCGCGAGGACACCGGCGGTGACGGGGGCGGCGAGACGCCGGCCTGCGGAGTGGGGTCGGGGCATGGGTATCTCCGGGGGGAAGTTTCGAGGTGGGGGTGGTGGGCGGGGCGTGGGCGGCCGGCTCCGGAAGGCACCGGCCACCGCTCACCTCAGGGGAGTTCGTAGTGCGCGTCGAGGACGGCACCGTCCTCCGGGTGGCTCTGGTCGTAGCCGCGCGGGTCGCACTGCAGACCGCCGACGACACAGTGGTCGACCATCGCCTTCAGCGTCCGGTCGTCCCAGGCGTTGAAGAAGTCGTAGTGGAAGGAGTGACCGGATCCGCTCGCCAGCCGGAGCTGCGACAGATCGCCGTTGACCGGGAAGGCCATCTTGAACTCGATCATGGGCAGCGCGACCGGGTGGTCGGTCGGGCAGATGTTGTTGTTCGTGCCGGGCTTCACCACCGGGTAGGCCATGTGGCTCTTGTGGTCCGGCGTGTCCAGGTACTTCCCGTCCCAGCAACTCGGCGCCTGGAAGCGGATGTTGACCTGGGTGTCCTGGCTGGTCGGGCAGCTCTTGGGGAAGTCGACGTTGAAGTAGCTCGTGCCGCACTCCCAGCCCTCGACGAACCCGGGGTGGTTGCGGAACTCCTCCGCCGTCTGCATCGGGCTGCCGACCACGAACCGGAGTCCCTTGGGGAACGGCCGCACGCTGGTGTAGTCGGTGACACCCGCCTTGTAGTAGATGGTCTGCTCGCCGACCGGGAGCACCGGCTTGTCCCCGTTGAGCATGGTGGGCATCCAGTACCCGGACTTGTCACCCGGGGCGAGGCACGAGGTCGAGCCGCTGTCGAGCGAGGCGGTGGTGCTGTTCGCGTCGGTCGTCGTGTTCCCCATGAAGGTGTGGTCGTGGGACTTGCCCGGCTGGCCGGGGTAGACGATCGGGTCGTCGGGCCTGGTGTGGGTGACCGTGCAGTGGGCCTGGAATTCGTGGAAGTAGCGGTGCGGCGGCTCCTTGTCGGACGGCTGGACGCCGGTGACCGGCGGGTTCGCCGGGATGTAGCCGTCGCCGTCCGGGTCGTCGCCGGACGCCTTGGTCGAGGCGGCCATCACGTGGCCCGTGTGCGCGACGGGGGCGGCGGACGCGACGGCGTCCGACTCCGCGCTGACGGCGGCCACGGCGCCCACCCCGAGCGAGGTGAGGACCAGGGCGCCGGATATCAGGGCCACCGAGAGGGATCGTGCTCTTCGAGCCATGGATACCTCCTGCGATGCAGGGTTGTTGGGGGGATGAGGGGCGCACCCTCGTGAGGTGGAGAAGCGTTGGAGAGCGCTCTCCCACATCCCGCAGTGTTCCGGCCGTGACGCGAGCCCGTCAAGGCTCGGTGAACATCTCGTTAATCGGTGGACCAACGCGCACTAGGAGCAACGGAGTTGCCTGTGCAGGTCAGAGGTGTCGACGCGCCGATGGAACCCGCGCAGGACTTCGGACCAAGTGCGCCACGCATGTCGGAGAGCGCTCTCCCAGATCGCCGCCCAAGCAGACACGAATCGGTGGATCATCGCTCTCGTGCGTGATCTGATGGCCCGGTGCAGGACGACGGCGTGAGAGACGCACCCCGGGTGAGAGAGCGCGACGAGGACGACCTCGCCGCGTGTGTCGGCGTGCTGGACACCGTGCACCGCGCGGACGGCTATCCCACGATCTGGCCGGACGATCCCGCGGCCTGGCTCGGTCCCGGCGCGGACGGCCGGGCCTGGGTCGCGGAGCGGGCGGGGCGGATCGTCGGGCACGTCGCGCTGGTCCGGCCCGCCGCGGACGACGTCGCCCCCACGCTGCTTCGGCACGGACCGACCGCCCCGCTCGCCGTCAGCCGGCTCTTCGTCGATCCCGCCGCCCGCGGGCTGCGCGTCGGCGCCCTCCTGCTGGCGCGGGCCGCCGACGCGGCGCACGCCGAAGGAGCCCGTACCGTCCTCGACGTCGTCACCACGGACAGGGCCGCGATCGCGCTGTACGAGCGGCTCGGCTGGACGTTCCTCGGGACGGGACGCCAGCGGTGGGCGCCGGGCACGTCGGTCGCCGTACGCTGCTACGCGGCGCCCGCCGCGAGCCGATCACTCCCGAGGGAGACTCCATGACCGAGGCCGCGCCCGCCCGTTCGGCGAAGCAGCGCAAGCAGGACACTCTGGACCGCCTGGAGCGCGACGTCGACGTGTGGGTGGCGACGGCCGACCCGGAGCACGGGACGCCGTACATGATGCCGCTGTCGTTCCTGTGGCACGACGGGGCGCTGATCGTCTCGACCCGGGCCACGAACCCGGTGGCCCGCAACCTGGTGGCGACCGGGAGGGTGCATCTGGGGCTCGGGGAGACCCGGGACGTCGTGCACATCGAGGGAGCGGCGGAGGTCCTCGCCGACGACGAGCTGACGCCCACGCTGGGTGACGCGTTCGCCGCGAAGACGGGCTTCGACCCGCGGGCCTCGTCGGCGCCGTACCCGTACTTCCGTATCCGCCCCCTGCGTGTCCAGGCTTGGCGCGAGGTGAACGAGCTCGACGGGCGGGACCTGATGCGCGACGGAGCCTGGCTGACCGCGGGCTGACGCACGTGTGCCCCGCACCGCGCGGGCGGTGCGGGGCACATCGGGCGGTGCGGGTCAGCCGACCGGCTGCGGCTCCTTGTCGGCCGGGGCCTCGGGACCGGCGTTCTCGGCGTGCCAGTCCGCGGTGTCGGCCAGCGGCTTCTCCTTCAGGACGAAGGCGAGCACCAGGCCGACCCCGAAGACGGGCAGCAGGTACAGGAAGATCGGGACGAGGGACTCCTGGTAGGCGTTGACGACCGTGTCGCGCAGCTCCGTCGGGAGCGACCTGACCAGCGCCGGCGTCAGCGAGTCGCTGTCACCGATCTTGCCCGCGGCCTCGGCCGGGATGCTCGCGGCGAGCTTGTCGGTGAGGCGGCTGGCGAACACGGCGCCGACGACGGCGACGCCGAGGGTCGCGCCGATCTCCCGGAAGAAGTTGTTCGCGGAGGTCGCGGTGCCGACCTCCGAGGCCGGGAAGTCGTTCTGCACGGCGAGGACCAGCGTCTGCATCATCAGACCCACGCCGGCGCCCGCGAGACCGACGTAGACGCAGACGACCCAGACCGGGTCGGAGACGTCGAGCGTCGACATCAGGTAGGCGACGATCATGATGATGACGGTGCCGACGATCGGATAGATCTTGTAGCGGCCGGTCTTGGACATGATGGCGCCGGACGGCAGGGCGGTGGCCATGATGCCGACGACCATCGGGATGAGCAGCAGACCGGACTCGGTGGCCGACTTGCCGTAGACCATCTGCAGGTACGTGGGCATGTAGCCGACGATCGCGAACATGCCGAGGCCGATCACGATCATGCCCAGCAGGGTGGCGACGTTGAAGATCGGCGAGCGGAACAGGTGCAGCGGGATGACCGGCTCCTCGGCGCGACGCTCGGCGACGAAGAACAGCACCCAGGCCACGATCGCGCCGATGCCGAGGCCGATGACCAGCGGGTCGCTCCACTCGTACTGCGTACCGCCCCAACTGGCGAACAGGACGGTGCAGGTGACGGCCGCGGCCATCAGCGCGGTGCCGAGGTAGTCGAGCGTGACGTCGACGGCCTTGCGCGGCAGCTTGATCGCGACGGCGGCGACGAAGAGGGCGAGCACGCCGAGCGGGAGGTTGACCCAGAACGCCCAGCGCCAGGAGTGGGCGTCGGTGAACCAGCCGCCGAGCAGCGGTCCGACGACGGACGACAGGCCGAATACCGCGCCCATCGGCGCCATGTACTTGGCGCGCTCGCGCGGCGGAACCAGGTCGGCGATGATCGCCTGCGAGGTGATCATGAGGCCACCGCCGCCGAGGCCCTGGAGGGCGCGGCCGGCGATCAGCGTGCCCATGTTCTGGGCGAGTCCGCAGACCACCGAGCCCACCAGGAACAGGGCTATGCCCGCGAGGAAGATGTTCTTGCGGCCCATGAGGTCGCCGAGCTTGCCGTAGACCGGCATGCCGATGGTGGCGGCGAGGATGTAGGCGGTGGTGATCCACGCCATGTGCTCGATGCCGTTGAGTTCGCCGACGATGGTCGGCAGCGCCGTCGACACGATGGTCTGGTCGAGCGCGCCGAGCAGCATGGTCAGCATCAGCGCGGCGAAGATCAGCCCGAAGTTGGCGGGCTTCACCGTGTTCTCGGCCGCCGGGTCGGGACCGGTGTCCATGCCCTCGGTTGCGGGGGCGTGCGTCATTGCGTGCTTCTCCGATGAGGTGGGTGCGAGTGGATCAGGTCTGACTGCGCGCGCGGCGTCGGGGAGAGCGGTTGCCGCGTACGGATCCCGCGGTGCCGCGGGGTGTCGGGGAGAGGTGCGTGGGTGACCGCGACGGGGGAGGTCGGTCACACGGAGGGGCGGCTACTTCACCGCGTCCGGTCCCGGCCGCACGGTGCCTGCGGCGAGGAGGGCCCGCAGGGTGGCGAAGGAGCCGCGGATGGAGCCGGCGGGGCCGTCGCCCCCCGCCCCTTCGACGGGGCCGCTCTCCTGCGACCACCGCTTGAGTCCGCTGCGCACGGTCGCCATGGCGATGCCCGCGAGCAGCTCGGCGTCCTCGCCGTCGGCCGGGGTGCCGGTGCGGCGCGCGACGGTGCCGGCGAGGTCCCGCTCCACCGCCTCGCACTGGGCGAGGAACGTGGCCAGCACCGAGGGCACGCCCTCGGCGATGCGCAGGGTGTCCTCCAGCTCCCGGGGGCCCGGGGCGGCCTCCTGGAGATGGTCGGCGAGGACGTCCCCGAGGTCGCGCAGCACGGCGTCGGTGTCCTGCCCGTCCCCCTCGGCGAAGCGGTCGGCGAGGGCGGGCGGCAGAGCGCCGGGCAGGGCGAAGAGCGCGGCTTCCTTGCTCGGGAAGTAGTTGAAGAAGGTACGGGGGGAGACCCCCGCCTCCTTGCTGATCATCTCCACGGTGACGCGCGCGAAGCCGTGCTCGCGGGCGAGACGCAGCGTCGTCGCGTGCAGTTCGGCGCGCGTCTCGCGCCGCCTGCGCGCGCGGAGGCCCTCGGCGGGGGCGTCCGGCTGCGGGTGGGAGGTGGTCACGAGCGGGATTCTTGCACACCGTGCAAACTTGCGGTCACTGCACCCCCGCGACATTCATGGTGTCCCAGATCACCCATTCGGTATAACGTGCAATGTACCCATTTCGACTTATCCACCAGTTTGCGGGGATCCACGATGCGCGCTCGTCACATCGCAGCCGCCGCCACGGCGACCCTCACCCTTGCCGTCCTCAGCGCACCGGCCGCCGTGTCGGCCACCGCGCCCGCCGCGTGCGGCGAGAACGGTCTGACCTTGCGGGCCCAGCCGTCCGACGACAGCGAGGGCGTCATCGGGCTCAGCGTGCGCAACGACTCGGACCGGGCCTGCACCGTCGACGTCGCACCGACGGTGACGTACGGAGACCTGGACGGTGCGGCCCAGCCGCGGCCGGCCACCGAGAGCGGCACGTACGAGCTGGCCCCGCACGCCACCGCGTACGCGGCCGTCCGCTCGCTCGCCGCGACGGACACCGACGACCAGCCGCCGACCGTGCCGTCCCTGCGGGTGGCCGCGTCGCCGGACCAGAGCGGCCGGGGCTTCCAGGCGATGACGCTCGGCGCCCCGACCGGGATCCAGGTCTGGGAGCCGGTGACGACACCGTGGATGGCGTCACCGGCCCGGGCCGAGCGGGTCATCGAGGACCAGACGGCCGGCTGGTTCCAGGCCTAGAAGGACGCGCCGGGCGTCAGCCCTTCTGTTCGACGCGGACCCAGTCGATCTGTGCCTGGACGCCGCCGCGCGCGATCGCGTCGACGCTGGACTGCGGCAGGCCCCAGTAGGGCTGGGTGACCTTGTTCCAGCCGGCCGGGTAGGCCCCGCCGAGCGCGAGGTTGAGGATCAGGTACTGGTTGCGGTCGAAGACCCACTGCCCGCGCGTGGACTCCAGCTTGGTGCGCGACGTGCGCTGGACGACCCGGTCGTCGACGGTGAAGCGCATCTCGGTCGGCGTCCACTCCACGCCGTAGGTGTGCCACTGGTCGGCGGTGGAGCCGCCCGGATAGTGCGCTTGCGCGCCGATGTTGCCGTCGGCGGAGTAGCCGGGGCCGTGCAGCGCCGAGCTGGTCCAGTCGCCGTAGCCGATGTTCTCCATGATGTCGGTCTCGCCGGACGCGGGCCAGGACACCGAGGGATCGTCGACATTGCTGCCCAGCAGCCAGAACGCGGGCCAGAACCCGTCTCCGACGGGCAGTTTCATGCGGGCGCTCACCTTGCCGTAGGTGAAGTCCAGCTTGGTGTGGGTGTCGATCCGGCCCGAGGTGAAGTCGTAGGTGCCGCCGCCCGCCTTGGTGCAGCCCTTGCAGTACTTGGCGGCGAGGACCAGATTGCCGTTCTCGGTGCGGATGTTGTCGGTGGAGTCGACATAGGCCTGCGACTCGCCGTTGACCGGGCCCATCTCCGTGCCGGTTCTCACCACGCGCCACTTGGAGCGGTCGAGGGCGGCCCCGGTGAAGTCGTCGAAGAACGTCGTGCGGTACGTGCCCGACTGCTCGCCGGGCAGGGCCGGGTAGGCGGCGTCGGCGCTGCCTCCGGTGCCCCAGACCTGGAACTCGTAGAGCGAGTAGCCGAATTGGGCGGTCGCGGGCGCCGGGTTGTAGAACGAGCGGCGCTCCTTGCCGAGCATGCGGATGTACCGTCCGGTGGCCGGGGAGGGCAGCTGGACGGTGTCGTGCCGGCCCGTCGCGTCGCCCGGCGACTTGATGTCGGCGCGGCGTGCGGCGATCTCGGCGGCGCTCGGGCGGTAGACGGTGCGCCAGGTCCTGTTGTCGTCGGAGACCTGGAGTTCGTAGTCGACGGCGTACGCGGCCTCCCAGTAGAGGTCGACGCTGCTGACGGTGGAGGTCGCGCCCAGGTCGACGGAGACCCAGCGGTCCGCGTTCCAGTCGCTGGACCAGCGGGTCTGGTCGGCCTTGAGGTCGGCGGGCCAGCCGCCGTCGGTGACGAACGCCGGTGAATTGCCCGCGTGCTGGTAGTAGTTGCTGTACGCGGGGTGGTGCAGGGCGAGATTGGTGCGGGCGGTGGAGGCGGGGGCCGGGGTGCCGCCGTAGACCTTGAACGAGTACAGGGAGTAACCGTAGGGCGTGGCGCGTTCGATGCCGCGCAGGCGGACGTAGCGGCCCCGCACCTCCTGCGGATAGGTGTGCGCGGTGACGCTGCCGCCGGTGCCGGCGTCCTCGGTGTAGAAGGGCTGCCAGTCGGTGCCGTTCTTCGAGACCTCGAGGACGTAGCGCTTGCCGTAGGCGGCCTCCCAGTCGAGGGTCACGCGGTCGATCCGCAGGGTCGCGCCGAGGTCGACGCGCAGCCACGCGGTGTCCGAGAACTCGCTCGACCAGCGGGAATTGGGGTCCGCGTCGACGGCCTTGCCGGGGGTGGTGCCGGCGTTCTCGCTGCCGGAGGCGGTGACGGACGCGGGGTTCGCCGCATAGGCGGCGGCCGCGAGATCGGTGGTCCAGTCGGCCGCCGCGGCAGCGGCGGTGGGCGGTGCGGCGAGGGCCTGCGGTGCGAGGACCAGGGCGGCGAGGGCCGTGGCGGCGCAAGCGAGCAGGAGGGGACGGCGCATGTCTCTCCTTCACGGGTTCACGGATGTGGAATGCCACGGAGCGTGCACAAGAGGCCGGAAGGAGAGCGCTCCGGGGCGGAACGTATGGGGGTCCTCCCCGGTGTGTCAACGGGGGCGGCGGGGACAGCGGTGACACAAGGCGAAGTACAGCCTTTCTGACACTTCCTGAAGCCCAGGGAAACCTCAACTGCCGCTTGTGGGCGTTTTGTTGAGAGTTCGGCTCGGGAATCACGCGAATTTCGGTCACAACTCTTGACGCCCGATTCACTCACCTGAAACATGCGTCGCCAGGAGAGCGCTCCCACACCCCCACTCGTTCACTTCATGAACCAGGAGAGTCGCTGTGCCCCACTCCCCCACATCCCTGTCCCGCCGTACGGTCCTCGGCGCGGCCGCCGCGACGGCGGCGCTGCCCGCGATCGGTGCCGCCACGGCGTCCGCCGCCGAGGCCCGGCCGGCCGCGACGGCGACGAAGCTCGAGGCCGGCGGCGACCTCGGCCCCAACGTCATCGTGTTCGACCCGTCCACCCCCGGGATTCAGGCCAAGCTGGACGAGATCTTCCAGCAGCAGGAGACGGCCCAGTTCGGCACCGGCCGCTACGCACTGCTGTTCAAGCCGGGCACGTACAGCGGGCTCAACGCCCAGCTCGGCTTCTACACCTCGATCTCCGGCCTGGGTCTCTCCCCCGACGACACCACGATCAACGGCGATGTGACGGTCGACGCCGGCTGGTTCGACGGCAACGCCACGCAGAACTTCTGGCGCAGCGCCGAGAACCTGGCCCTCGTGCCGGTCAGCGGCACGAACCGGTGGGCGGTCGCGCAGGCGGCCCCGTTCCGCCGGATGCATGTGCGCGGCGGCCTGAACCTGTCGCCCGACGGCTACGGCTGGGCGAGCGGCGGCTACATCGCCGACAGCCGCGTCGACGGGTCCGTGGGCCCGTACTCGCAGCAGCAGTGGTACACGCGTGACTCATCGGTCGGCGGCTGGCTCAACGCCGTCTGGAACATGGTCTTCTCGGGCGTCGAGGGCGCCCCCGCGCAGAGCTTCCCCGACCCTCCGTACACGACGCTCGACACGACGCCGGTCTCCCGCGAGAAGCCGTTCCTGTACCTGGACGGCGCCGACTACAAGGTGTTCCTGCCCGAGAAGCGGACGAACGCGCGGGGCACCAGCTGGGGCAACGGCACGCCGCGCGGCACGTCGGTGCCGCTGACGCAGTTCTACGTGGCTCAGCCCGGGGACGGCGCCGACACCCTGAACGCCGCTCTCGACCAGGGCCTCCACCTGCTGCTCACGCCGGGCATCTACCACCTCGACGCGCCGCTCCAGGTGAAGCGGGCGGGCACTGTCGTGCTCGGGCTCGGCTACGCGACGCTCATCCCGGACGGCGGCGCCACGGCCGTGCGGGTGGCCGACGTGGACGGGGTGCGGCTCGCCGGGTTCCTGGTGGACGCCGGGACGGTCAACTCCGACACCCTGCTGGAGATCGGGCCGTCGGGCGCGTCCGCCGACCACTCCGCCGATCCGATCACCGTGCAGGACGTGTTCGTGCGGATCGGCGGCGCGGGCGCCGGCAAGGCGACCACCAGTCTGGTGGTCAACGCGCGGAACACCATCGTCGACCACACCTGGATCTGGCGCGCCGACCACGGCGACGGCGTCGGCTGGGACACCAACCGGGCCGACTACGGCGTCGTGGTCAACGGCGACGACGTGCTGATGACCGGCCTGTTCGTGGAGCACTTCAACAAGTACGACGTGCAGTGGTCCGGCGAGCGCGGCCGCACCATCTTCTTCCAGAACGAGAAGGCGTACGACGCCCCGAACCAGGCCGCGGTCCAGGACGGCTCGGTCAAGGGATTCGCCGCCTACAAGGTCGCCGACTCGGTGACGGAACACGAGGGCTGGGGGCTCGGTTCGTACTGCTTCTACAACACGGACCCGACCATCCGGCAGGACCACGGGTTCGCCGTGCCGGACAAGCCGGGGGTGAAGTTCCACGGCCTCTCCGTCGTCTCCCTCGGCGGCAAGGGCCAGTTCGAGCACGTCATCAACAGCACGGGCGGGGCCACCTCGGGCTCCGACACGGTGCCCTCCACGGTCGTGTCATACCCCTGAGGTACGCGGCCGGGGCGCCCCGATGAGCGAGTCGTCGTGGACCCGGGCACCGGGCAGCCGGTACCGGGCCGCGACGAGCGCGGCGTCGACGTCCCGGGTGCCGGTGGCGACGCACAGGCTGTAGGAGACGTCGGCCAGGCGGCGGCGCGCCTCGGGGCCGCCGTCCTCGGCGTCCAGCGCGCTCAGCGACTCGTACTCGCGGACGAGATCGGCCAGCAGAACGGGGTGGGCCAGCAGCATCGGCAGGTGCTCCTCGGTTCGGGGTGAGCCGGACAGTTCCGCGATTTCCCGCGCCCCCGTCTCCCAAACGGGCGGCGGGGCGCGGGCATGATCACGCGTGCAGGAGGGCGGGCGCCGCCTCCACGGCGAGCAGCGAGGCGTCGTCCTGGAGGCTGCCCCGCGCATGGTGCAGGAGATCGGCGGTGAGGGCCGCGGTGAACACCTCGAGCGGCCGGCCCGCCAGTTCGGCTGCACGCTCGGCGAGCGGATAGAAGTCACCGTCGGCGTCGCGGGCCTCGGTGACCCCGTCCGTGTGCAGCAGCATGCGCTCCCAGGCACACGCGGGCACCGGCTGGGCGGCGCACCAGCCGTGGGCGAGGTCGAGGAGGCCGAGCGGGGGCGCCGGCGCGGGCACCGCGGCGGGCACGGCGCCGCCGTCGCGGATCAGCAGGGGCGGCGGGTGACCGCAGCAGACCAGATCGGCCGCGCCGTCGGGGGCGATCGTGAGCAGGGCGGCGGTGACGAAGCGGTCGGGTTCCGCCGAGTGCGCGACCGCGGAGTGCAGCCGTACCGCGAGCGCCTCCAACGAGCGCTCCCGCGAAGCCAGTTCGCTCCAGGCCTCCAGTACCGTGCCCGCGGTGCGCGCACCCTCGCGCCCCTTGCCCATCGCGTCGCCGATAAGCAGCCGGGTACCGAACGGCGTGTTGAGGACACCGTGCAGATCCCCGGCCGCCCCACCGCGCCCGGTCCCCGCGGTCAGCCGCCGGGCGCTGACGCTCAGGGAGCCGACCGTGTCCGGGTGGGAGGTGCGCGACGACGGGCGGACGGTCATGGGGGGCCTTCCGAAAGTGCGGCCGGATGCCAGGTGGAGAGGGGCGCGGCGGGCGGGACCCACGGAAGTGTAGTCACCTCGACGCGCTGTGTGACGGATTCCCTCAAGTCCTGGTGCATCGCGTGAAACAGGCGCGCGCCCGCGGTGTCGCGCTCCCCCGGCGACCCCGTCACCACCGGGCGCGCCGCCCCCTCCTTCCCCACGGACGCGCCGCGGACGTACGGTCCGCGGCGTTTCGCGCGGCGGGGTGCGACGAAGCAGGTCGTCGCGGCGCGCCCAGCCGCTACCGTGAGAGTCGCAACGCGTCGTCCACGTCTGGCGGAGGCGGAATGGGCGTAGAGGAGGCACGGGGGCCCGGACCACTGCCCCGTCTGCGTCTCGATGAACTCCTTGAGGAACTCCAGGTCAGGATCGATGCCGTCCGGGGCACCAGGAATCGGCTGCAGGGCCTGCTCGAGGCCGTGCTGTCGGTGGGGCAGGAGCTGGACCTCTCCCAGGTGCTGCGGCGCATCGTGGAGGCTGCGATCGTGCTGGTCGACGCCGAGTACGGCGCCGTCGGGGTGATCGGTGAGGACCGGCGCAAGCTGTCGCAGTTCCTGCCCGTCGGCATCGACGACGAACTGCGGGCGCGGATCGGCGACCTGCCCTCCGGGCACGGACTGCTGGGCGAGCTGATCCGGCACCCGGAGCCGCTGCGGCTGCACGAGCTGGCCGAGCACCCTGCCTCGTCCGGCTTCCCGCCGCACCATCCGCCGATGCACAGCTTCGTGGGAGTGCCGATCCGGGTGCGGGAGGCCGTGTTCGGCAATCTGTACCTGACCGAGAAGCGCGACGGCGGCGACTTCGACGACGAGGACGTGGCCGTGCTGCAGACGCTGGCCGCGGCGGCGGGTGTCGCCATCGAGAACGCCAGGCTGTACGAGGAGGTGCGGCTGCGCGAGCGCTGGCTCCAGCTGAGCGCGGAGTTCTCCGGCAGTCTGCTGTCGGGCGCCGGGGAGACCCAGGTGCTGCGGCTGATGGTGGAGCGGGCGCGGGAGATCACCGGAGCCGACCTCGGGGTGATCGCACTGGTCGTGCCGGGCCGCGAGGAACTGCACGAGGTGCTGGCCCTGGGCCGCCAGGCCCCCGCGCACCACGACATCGTCCTGCCGCGCCGTGGCACGTTCGCCGGGACCGCGCTGGCCGCGGGCGAGCTGGTCACCTCCGACGACATCCGCAAGGATCCCCGGATCACCTATCAGCCCGCCCGGTGGGACGGTCTCGGGCCCGCGGTGGCGATGCCCCTCGGCGCTCCCGACCGGGAGCGCGGGGTGCTGATGCTGGCCCGTCACGCGGAGGAGCAGCCGTTCTCCGCGGCCGAGCTGACCCCTCTGGTGGGTTTCGCCGGGCAGGCGACGCTCGCCCTCGAACTGTCCGACCGGCGGCGCGACGCGGAGCAGATGAGCCTCCTGGAGGACCGCGACCGGATCGCCCGCGACCTGCACGACCTGGCGATCCAGCGGCTGTTCGCGACCGGGATGACGCTGCAGAGCGCGCAGCGGTTCGTGCAGCACCCGGAGGCGGCGGAGCGTCTGATGCGGGCCGTGGACGACCTCGACACCACCATCAAGATCATCCGGTCGACCATCTTCGGGCTGCGGGAGCGCGACGCCCCGCCGACCGGCGCGGGTCTGCGGATCCGGGTGGTGCGGGCCGTGGAGGAGGCGGCGCGGGTGCTCGGCTTCACCCCTGCCCTGCGCATGGAGGGCCTGGTCGACGTGGACGTGCCGGGACCGGTGGCCGACGACGTCCTCGCCGTGCTCGGCGAGGCGCTGACCAACGTCGCCCGTCACGCCCGGGCGTCGTCGGCCGAGGTCGTCCTGGTCGTCAGGGGCGGCGCCGTCACCCTGAGCGTCCTCGACGACGGGATCGGCATCACCATCGAGCCGGACGCCCATCGCAGTGGGCTCGCGAATCTGGCGGCGCGGGCCGCGCGGCGCGACGGGACGCTGACGGCCGAACCGCGCGAGGACGGCGGCACCCGGCTGGTGTGGACCGTCCCGCTCGGAGAACCGGACCGATCGGACTGACGGCTCGTCACGGGGTCTTGGGCGGCAGCCGGGTGGCGAGCACGGCCGCCTGGATGCGGCGCTCGACGCCCAGCTTGGCGAGCAGTCGCGAAATGTTGTTCTTCACGGTCTTCTCGGACAGGAAGAGGCGCTGGCCGATCTGCCGGTTGGTCAGGCCCTCACCGACCAGTTCGAGGATGTCCCGCTCCCGTTCGGTGAGTTCGACGGCCTGGCCGTCGGGCGGTCCGCCGCTCTCCGCGGAGCGCTGCTCTGGTCCGCGCAGGCTGCGCATCAGCCGGGCCGTCGTCGCCGGGTCGAGCATCGACTCGCCGGAGGCGACGGTGCGTACGGCGGAGATCAGGTCGGAGCCCTTGATCTGCTTCAGCACATAGCCCGAGGCGCCCGCCATGATGGCGTCCAGCAGCGCGTCGTCGTCGTCGAACGAGGTGAGCATCAGACAGCTCACCTCCGGCAGCAGCGTGCGCAGTTCACGGCAGACCGTGATCCCGTCGCCGTCCGGGAGCCGGACGTCGAGCACGGCCACGTCGGGCCGCAGCGCGGGCCCCCGGGCGAGGGCCTGCGCCGCGGTCGCCGCTTCCCCCACGACCTCCAGGTCGGGCTCGGCCCCGAGGAGGTCGCGCAGCCCGCGCCGGACCACTTCGTGGTCGTCGAGGAGCAGGATGCGGACGGGTTCGTCGGCACTGAAAGTGCGTGGCGGCTGCATGGCGGCCCTCCCCTCCGAGGTCGTCCCCTAGATCCTGGGGGCGCTCGGGGGTGATCCGCCAGGGCCGAACGGCCCCGATCTCCTGCCCTACGGGACCGTCACCCGAACAGGGCCCCACCGGATCCGTACGGCGCGTAGAGGTCGAGGAGCCGGGTGCGGGTGGTCTTGAGACGGTGGGCGAGGACCTGGGCGACCCATTGGGTGACGAACAGGCCGAGTCCGGGGTCGGACGCGCACATCAGGCGGACCGTGACGGCGTCGAACTCCGCGGCCTGCACGGGAGTTCGGGCCTGTGCGCCGTACTGCCACACGTACGGCGGGAACAGCCAGGACCAGCCGACGAGTTCACCGTGCCCCAAGGACTCGACGACGGGTGCGCTGCGCCCGGGTACCCGCACGTCGAGGCCGACGCCGCCGCTGCGCACGATCCAGAAGTGGTCGGCGCGGGCGCCCTCCTCGAAGAGCCGGGTGCCCGGGGGAAACGTCACGTCACGGGCGAGGCGCATCAGCCGGTCCCGGTAGGTCTCGGGCAGGGCCTGGCTCATCCGCGGGGCCGTGGTGGTCATGGGGCGGCCTCCTTCCGGGGGCATCGCGCCGGCGACCGGGAACGTTTCCCTCCGAAGGGGTGGGGCGCGGGCGGGGCCGGACGATCGGCGGCGCCCGGTCCTGCCCGCGGCCCTCCTCCACTCCGGACTGCCGTCGTGCGACAGATCCACCCTGCGGGGCCGCCCGCCGTGCAGCCAGGGGCCGAACGGCTCTGCCGGGGGGCCTGTCGGTTCCGTGGGCACTCGGGGCACCCGGTGGCCCCACGGTGGGGCCGAACGTCCCGGTGACCAGGGCCGGTTCACCTCTCCCGGCGATGGTGGTCCCGGTGGGACCGTCCTCAGGACGTGCGCCGTCGCGAGCCCCGGCCGGATCGTGCGCCGCCCGCGCCGCACGCACGACTGACCCCGCCCTGGCGTGGAACCCGAGCGGCAGGACACCGTTCCGCCTCATCGTCCTGGAGGTTCCGTCATGACCACCCTTCGCGTCCTGAGCGTCGGGACCGACGGCTCACGCGAGAGCATGGACGCCGCCGACTGGGCCGCCCGCGAGGCGCTGCGCCGCGGGCTGCCGCTGCGTCTGGTGCACGCCGGAAGCAGCCGCAGGACCACGCCCCCGCCCCTGGACGTCGATCTGCCCCGGCGCGCCGTTCTCGACCGGACCGCGCTTCAACTCTCCTACGCGCACCCGGCGTTGCAGATCCTGGCCCGTCGCAGGCCGCAGCCTCCGGTCGGCGCGCTGCTGGAGGCGGCGGCGAACTCCGAGACGCTGGTGCTGGGTTCGCGGGGCTTCACCGGATACGCCGGGTTCCTCGTCGGCTCCGTCGCGCTCTCCGTGACGACCCGTGCGCCGTGCCCGGTCGTGCTGGTGCGGGCCGGCGCGCTCCCCCAGGACGAGCGGACGCCCGAGGGGCGGTTCCGGCCGGTGGTCGTCGGCCTCGACACGGCGTCCGTCACCGACGACGTCCTCAGCTACGCGTTCGAGACCGCGGCCCTGCGCGAGGCACCGCTGCACGCGGTGCACACCTGGCAGCTGCCGCCGCTGGACGGCCGTGTGCGTGGCGGAGCCCCGGCCGGTGACCCGGCCCACCACGAGTCGCTCGGCCGCCAGGCGCTGTCGGCCGCTCTTCAGGCCTGGCGGGCGAAGTACCCGGAGGTGGAGGTGTCGGAGCGACTGCTGTACGGGCAGCCCGGCCACCATCTGCTGAAGGCGTCGACGCGGGCGAGCCTGACCGTGATCGGGCGGCGCGCCGACGCGCTCCGGCTGGGCGCGAGCGCCCACTCCGTGGTGCATCACGCGACGAGCCCCGTGGCGGTCGTGCCGCACAGCTGATCGCGGACCGGCCGCCGGGCCCTCTACCCGGCCGCGCCTCCTCCCTCGTACGCTCGACGTCCCCACATCACGAGGGAGTTGGCGAACCCATGCCCGACGCAGCGCCGTTCCGTCCCGCCCCCGACTGGCTCGCCGAGGCCGTGTTCTACCAGATCTACCCGCAGTCGTTCGCCGACTCCGACGGGGACGGGATCGGTGACCTCGGCGGGATCGCCGAGCGGCTGGACCATCTGGCGTGGCTCGGCGTGAACACCGTGTGGATCAACCCGTGCTTCGCCTCGCCGTTCCGGGACGCGGGGTACGACGTCGCCGACTATCTCCGGATCGCGCCGCGCTACGGCACCGCGGACGATCTCGCGAAACTGGTGGAACTCGCGGGCCGGCGCGGCATCCGGATCCTGCTCGACCTGGTCGCGGGGCACACCTCCGACGCGCATCCGTGGTTCCGGGCCGCCGTCGACGATCCCGGCGACCACCGCTACATCTGGACCACCGGGGACGTCCCCGAGGGCTTCGTCCCCTCTCCCGGCAGTCGGCCCGGCGGCTATCTGCCGAACTTCTTCGACTCTCAGCCCGCGCTCAACTTCGGCTACGCGCGCACCCGTCAGGACGAGCCGTGGCGGCAGCCGGTCGACGCGGCGGGACCGCGCGCCAACCGGGCCGCGCTGCGCGAGGTCATGGACCACTGGCTGCGGCTCGGGGTGTCCGGCTTCCGCGTCGACATGGCGGCGTCGCTGGTGAAGGACGATCCGGGCAGGCGGGCGACCTCGGGGATCTGGACGGAGCTGCGGCACTGGCTCGACCGCGCCCACCCGCAGGCGGTGCTGCTCTCGGAGTGGGGCGACCCGGAGGTCTCGGTGCCCGCCGGTTTCCACACCGACTTCTTCCTCCAGTTCGGCGGTCCGGCGAACGGTCTCGCGATGCGCTCCCTGTGGAGCAACGGCACGGGGACCACGGACGAGGCCTGGGACCCGCTGGACTGCTTCTTCGACGCCTCGGGACACGGCTCGCCCGGTCCGTTCGTCCGTGCGTGGCGGCAGGCGGACGCCGCGCTCGGCGACACCGGGTTCATCGCGCTGCCGACCGCCAACCACGACTTCTCCCGCCTCAACTGCGGCCCGCGCACGGCCGAACAGCTTCCGGCCGCGTTCGCCTTCCAGCTCACCTGGCCGACCCTGCCGGCGATCTACTACGGCGACGAGATCGGGATGCGGTACGTGCCCGATCTCCCGGAGAAGGAGGGCAGCGTCCTCGGCCCGCGCTACAACCGGGCCGGGTCCCGCACCCCCATGCAGTGGGACGACGGCCCCGGCGCCGGTTTCTCGACCGCCGCCGAGGACCGCTTCTACCTGCCCCTCGACCCGGCCCCCGCCCGCCCCTCGGTGGCCGCGCAGCGCGCGGACGAGAGCTCGCTGCTGCATCTCGTACGCCGCCTGGTCGCCCTGCGCCGCTCCACTCCGGCGCTCGGGTACGGATCTCCGGTGGAGGTGCTGCACGAGGGCCATCCGTTCGTGTACGTGCGGGGGGACCGGTTCCTCGTGGTCGTCAACCCGAGCCGTGCCGGTACGAGTTGGCCGTCCGGCGCGCAGGCCGACCGGCTCGCCGGGGCGCGGCCCGTCGAGGTGCGCGGGGCGCGGATCGCGGCGGACGGCACGGCGGTCGAGTCGGACGGGTTCGGGTACGGGGTCTTCGCGCTGCCGGGAGACTGACCGGGACCGGACGCGAGGTGGCTTGAATTGATCGTCCGGTCTCGACGGCGGTCGACAAGATCAACTTGACTGACGGTCATGCGATTCGGCGTCAACCTTCTCAACTTCGGCTCCGGCACCACCCCCGAGAGCCTTGTCCGCCAGGCGACGGACGCCCGTGACCTGGGCTTCTCGTTCGCGATGATCTCCGACCACATCGCGGTCACCCCGGATGTCCACGCGGTCTATCCGGCACCGTTCTACGACCAGTTCGTCCTGGCCGCCCATCTCGCGGGCCGCGTTCCGGGGCTCGCCCTCGGCACGACGATCACCGTCATCCCCTACCGGCATCCGCTCCAGACGGCGCGGCTCGCCGCGAACATCGACCGGCTGAACGACGCGGGGTTCATCCTCGGGGCGGGCGTCGGCTGGTCGGCGGCCGAGTACCGCACGCTGGGCGTGCCGTTCGAGCAGCGGGGCGCGATCACCGACGAGTACCTGGCCGCGATCCGGGCGGCCTGGACCCAGGACCCGTGCAGTTTCTCGGGTCGCTACGTGGAGTTCGAGGACGTCCGGACGGGGCCCGCGCCGACGACCGCCCCGCAGCTGCCGGTCTGGGTCGGCGGCGACTCCCCCGCCGCGCTGCGCCGGGCCGCGCGGCTCGGCGAGGCCTGGCATCCGTATCTGCCGACGCTCGCCGGGCTGCGCGCGAAGCTGCCCGTGCTCGCGGCGGAGGCCGAGCGGGCGGGGCGGGCGGTGCCGGCGCTCGCGCCCCGGATCCAGCTCGCCCTGAGCGAGCGGCCCGCCCCCGACACCGCCGACCGGCCGCTCGGCCACGGCAGCGCCGAGCAGATCCGGGCCGACGTGGAGACCCTGGCCGAGCTCGGCGCCGATCACGTGCTGTTCGACACGTATCCGGGCGATCCGGCGCTTCGCGGATCCGCCGACGACGACCGGAAGCTGCTCGAACTCGTGGCCGGGTTCCGGGTCACCAGCTGACGGGCAGCGCCTTCGGCCCTCGGATGAAGCCCTTGCTCTGCCATTCCACCTCGGCCGGATCGACCGCGAGCCGCAGCCCGGGGAAGCGGGTGAGCAGAGCGCCGAGCATCACCTCCGACTCCATGCGGGCCAGCATCGCGCCGATGCAGTGGTGCGGCCCGTGTCCGAAGGAGAGGTGGGCCGTGCCGGTGCGGTCGAGGTCGAGCGTGTCGGGGTCGGCGAAGGCCTCGGGGTCGCGGTTGGCCGCGAGGTAGGAGGCGTAGACGGCCTCGCCCGCGCGGATCAGGACGCCGCCGACCTCGACGTCCTCGGTGGCGATGCGGGGCAGGCCCACGCCGTTGCGGTGCGGGATGTGCCGCAGGAGTTCGTCGACCGCCCGGGGCAGCAGCCCGGGCTCCGCGCGCAGCCGGTCGGCCAGTTCGGGCCGCGTCAGCAGCGTGTAGACCATGTTGGCGCTGTTGTTGCGGACGGCGTGGGCGCCGCTGACGAGGACGGCCGTGGCGAGGGAGACCGCTTCCGCCTCGGTGATCCCGCCGTCGGCGCAGGCCCGCCCCAGCACGGAGGCCAGATCGTCGGCGGGGCTCTCCCTGCGCTCGGTGAGCAGGTCCACGATGTACCGCCGCATCCGTTCCTTCGCGGCCTCGCTGGACTTCGGCCCGGGGCCGGCCGAGAGGATCACATCCGGCCAGTCGGCGAGCCGCGCCCGGTCCTCGACCGGCACGCCCAGCAGATCGCTGACGACGGTCAGCGGGAACGGGCCGTGCAGATGGGCCACCAGGTCGGCGGGCGGTCCGGCCTCCTCCATCGCGTCGAGGAGCGCGGCGACGGTGGCCTCGGCGCGCGGGCGCAGCCCCTTCATGGTGCGGCCGGTGAACGCCTTGGTCATCACCTTGCGCAGGCGTGTGTGGTGCGGCGGGTCCGCGTAGTTGAGGCCGACGGTGGCGGCGACGCGGTGCGCCATCATGCCGTTCACCTCGCGGTCGATGAGCGCGGCGCGGCTGAAGCGCGGGTCGGAGGTCACCAGGCGCACGTCCTGGTAGCGCGTGACGAGCCACGCCTCCTGCTCCTGGCCGAAGGGCATCCGCACCCGGGCCACCGGCTCGTCGCGGAGCAGTTCGGCGAGGAGCGGGTCGAAGGTGAGGGCGGGCAGGTCCGCCAGGGACCACTCACGGGCGGACGAGGTGGCGCCCACCGGTTCCGGGGCCGCCGGGTCATCGCGTACGGTCGTCTCGTTCACGCGGGCATCTGTTCCCCGGGCCGGGGCCGCGGCACGCCACCGCCGCCGTCGCGCCGCCTGATCGGCGCAGGCACCCGCGGGGCCGGGCCGCCGGACGGATGCCCCGATCACGCAAACGGACCGCAAGCGTTGCGCTAATCTTGCGTTCCATGACGCGCAGACTTGCTCAGGTGGCGAAAAAGGTCGGGGTCAGCGAGGCCACGGTCAGCCGGGTGCTCAACAACAAGCCCGGTGTGTCGGAGGCGACGCGGCAGTCGGTGCTCACCGCACTCGACGTGCTCGGCTACGAACGCCCCACCCAACTGCGCGGCGAGCGGGCCCGCCTGGTGGGTCTGGTCCTGCCGGAGCTGCAGAACCCGATCTTCCCCGCGTTCGCGGAGGTGATCGGGGGCGCGCTCGCCCAGCAGGGCCTGACCCCCGTCCTGTGCACCCAGACCAAGGGCGGGGTGTCCGAGGCGGACTATGTCGAGCTGCTGCTCCAGCAGCAGGTGTCCGGAGTGGTGTTCGCGGGCGGTCTGTTCGCGCAGGCCGACGCGGAGCACGGGCACTATCAGCGGCTGGCCGAGCGCAATGTGCCGGTGGTGCTGGTGAACGCCGCCATCGAGCGGCTCGGATTCCCATGTGTGGCCTGTGACGACGCGGTCGCGGTCGAGCAGGCGTGGCGCCACCTCGCCTCACTCGGCCACGAGCGGATCGGGCTGGTGCTCGGCCCCGACGACCACATGCCGTCGCAGCGCAAGCTGGCGGCGGCGCGCGCCGCGGCGCAGGCGGCCGGCGGCGCACTGGCCGACGACGCCGTGGAGCGCGCGATGTTCTCCCTGGAGGGCGGGCACGCCGCCGCGGCCCGGCTGATCGGGCGCGGCATCACCGGCATCATCTGCGCCAGTGACCCGCTGGCCCTCGGAGCGGTGCGCGCCGCGCGCCGGGCCGGGCGCTCCGTGCCCCGGGACATCTCGGTGGTCGGCTACGACGACTCGGCGTTCATGAACTGCACCGAGCCGCCGCTGACGACCGTGCGGCAGCCCATCGAGGCGATGGGCCGGGCCGCCGTCGAGCTGCTCGTCGCGCAGATCCAGGGCGGCGCGGTGCCGCCCGGTGAACTGCTCTTCGAGCCCGAGCTGGTGGTGCGGGGTTCGACGGCGCCGCCGCGGGCCGCCGACTGACCGGACCGGCCGGCCGACGGCCTACGCGGGGGCGGTCAGCTGTCCGGTGGAGCCGCGCACGACGAGTTCCGGTTCGAAGAGCAGCTCGCCGAGGTGCGTGCGCGAGCCCTGGAGCTGAGCCATGAGCAGTTCGACGGCCGCGCGCCCCATCGCCTCTATCGGCTGGCGCACGGTCGACAGGGGCGGTTCGGTGCAGGTCATGAACGCGGAGTCGTCGTAGCCGACGACCGACAGGTCCTCGGGGACGGACAGCCCCCGCCGGCGGGCGGCCCTGATGGCGCCGAGGGCCAGGGGGTCGCTGGCGCACACGATGCCGGTGACCCCGCGGTCGAGGAGGCGTGACGCGGCGGCCTGTCCTCCTTCGAGCGAGAACAGCGACCGCTCCACGAACGCGTCGTCCAGGGTCATGCCCGTCGCCCGTGCGACGCCGCGGGCGGCCCGCAGCTTCCGGCGGGACGGCATGTGGTCCAGGGGGCCGAGCAGCAGGCCGATGCGCTCGTGGCCGAGCGAGGCGAGGTGGCGCCACGCCTGCTCGACCGCGACCGCGTCGTCGCAGGACACACAGGGGAAGTCGAGGCCGTTGATCGACGCGTTGATGAAGACGACCGGGATCTTGCGCTCGGCCAGCCGCCGGTAGTGCCCGTGGTCGGCGTCGGCCTGCGCGAAGTGCCCGCCCGCGAACACCACGCCCGAGACCTGCTGCTGGAGCAGCAGCTCCATGTAGTCGGCCTCCGAGACGCCGTTCTTCGTCTGGGTGCACAGGACGGGGGTCAGGCCCTGCTGGGCGAGCGCGCCCCCGATCACCTCCGCGAACGCGGGGAAGATCGGGTTCTGCAGCTCCGGCAGGACCAGACCCACCAGGCGGGCCCGCTCGCCGCGCAGTTGGGTGGGGCGTTCGTAGCCGAGCACGTCGAGCGCGGTGAGCACCGACTGCCGCGTCGCCTCCGAGACGCCCGGCCTTTCATTGAGGACACGGCTCACCGTTGCCTCACTGACTCCCGCTTTCCTGGCAACTTGAGCAAGTCGTCGTGTCATATCTGCAAGATTAGCTCATCGACTTGCAAAAGACTTACACCCGTTGACATGGGATGTACCTCCATCTGCCCGCATCCGCGCCGCGTCCGCACGGGTGTCAGATCCGCAGCCATACCGCGGTGTCGCCCGGCAGTCGCCCCTGGCCGTCGAGCGGGCCGCTGCTGAGGATCAGCCGGTCGTACGACGGCAGTTCGGCGGGCCGGTCACGCAGATTGACCACGCAGACCAGGCCGCCCGGCCGGGAGAAGGCGAGCACCCCGTCCTCCACGGGCAGCCAGGACATCGGCCCGTCGCCGAACCCGGGGCCCGCACGCCGGATCCGCAGCGCGGTGCGGTACAGCGTCAGCATCGAGTCGGGGGCTCCGGCCTGCCGGTCGACCGCGTAGTCCGCCCAGTACGCGAGCTGCGGCAGCCAGGGCTCGGCCCCGGAACCGAAACCGCAGTGCGGGGCGTCGGCGATCCAGGGCAGCGGCACCCGGCAGCCGTCCCGGCCGGGGTCGGTGCCGCCGGAGCGGAAGTGCATGGGGTCCTCGATGCGGTCCAGCGGGATGTCCGCCTCGGGCAGGCCCAGCTCCTCGCCCTGGTAGAGGTAGACCGAACCCGGCAGGGCCAGCGTGAGCAGGGCCGCGGCGCGGGCGCGCCGGGTGCCGAGGGCGAGGTCGACGGGGGTGCCGAACGCCTTGGTCGCGAAGTCGAACCCGGTGTCCTCGCGCCCGTAGCGGGTGGCGGTGCGGGTCACGTCGTGGTTGCACAGGACCCAGGTGGCCGGCGCGTGGACGGGGGCGTGCTCGGCGAGGGTGTCGTCGATCGTGCGGCGCAGCCGGTCCGCGTCCCACGGGCAGCTGAGGAAGTTGAAGTTGAAGGCGGTGTGCAGTTCGTCGGGGCGGAGGTAGCGGGCGAAGCGCTCGGCGTCGGGCAGCCAGACCTCACCGACGAAGACCCCGCCGTACTCGTCGGCGATGGCCCGCCAGGACCGGTAGATGTCGTGCAGTTCGTCCTGGTCGACGTACGGGTGCGGGCCGACGCCCGCCTCGTAGTCGGGCAGGTCGGGGTGTTTGGCGAGCAGTGCGGCGGAGTCGATGCGGACGCCCGCGACACCGCGCTCGAACCAGAAGCGCAGCACGTCCTCGTGTTCCCGGCGCACGTCCGGGTGGGACCAGTTGAGGTCGGGCTGCTCGGGGGTGAACAGGTGCAGGTACCACTCGCCGTCGGGGACCCGGGTCCAGGTGCCGCCGGCGAACTCGGACGGCCAGTTGTTCGGCGGGAGTTCGCCCTGCTCACCGCGGCCGGGCCGGAAGTGGAAGCGCTCCCGCTCGGGGCTGCCGGGGCCCGCGGCCAGCGCCGCCCGGAACCAGGCGTGCTGGTCCGAGACGTGGTTCGGGACGATGTCCACGATGACCCGGATCCCGAGGTCGGCGGCCTCCGAGATCAGCTTCTCCGCCTCTTCGAGGGTGCCGAAGGCGGGGTCGATGGTGCGGTAGTCGGCCACGTCGTAGCCGCCGTCCACCAGCGGGGACTGGTACCAGGGCGTGAACCACACGGCGTCCACGCCGAGTTCGGCGAGATACGAGAGGTGGGCGCGGACGCCCGCCAGGTCCCCGGCTCCGTCGCCGTCTCCGTCCGCGAAGCTCCGGGGATACACCTGGTAGATGACGGCGTCGCGCCACCAGTCGTCGGTGCGGGACGAGGGAACAGCTGCCACGGGAGGTCCTTTCGGGCAGGTGGGACTCCGCCGCCGGCCGGTGCGGGGGCATGGATGGTTGAGGCCGGCGGCGGAGTGCTGAGGGGTGGTACTGGCTTCGGGCCCGGCGCGGTGCGCGCGGTCAGCCCTTGAGGCTTCCGGCGGTCAGGCCCGCCATGATGCTGCGCTGGAAGAAGAAGAACACGATGATCATCGGGATGCTGGCGATGACGAGACCGGCCATGATCTGGTTCTGCGTCACCGCGCCCGCGGTCTGCGACAGACCCACGCTGATGGTCATCTTCTCGCTGTCGGGCAGGACCAGCAGGGGCCAGACGAAGTCCTTGAAGATCGCGACGACGGTGAAGATGGAGACCACGCCGAGGATGGGCCGGGAGATCGGCAGGATGATCGAGACCAGGATCCGCCACGGGGGCACGCCGTCGATCTCGGCCGCCTCCAGGAGTTCGTTCGGGATCGAGTCGAAGAACCGCTTCAGCAGGAAGATGTTGAACCCGTTGGCTGCCACCGGGAACCAGATCGCCCAGGGCGAGTTGAGCAGGTGCCAGCCGAAGATCGGCACATCGGTCACGGTGATGTACGCCGGGATCATCACGACGATCGGCGGAATCATCAGGGTGGCGAACATGCCGGCCAGGATCACGTTGCCGAACATGGGCCGGAGCTTGGACAGGGCGTAGGCGGCACAGACGTCGACCGCCAGCGCGAAGAGCCACGCGCCGACGGCGTAGTACAGGGTGTTCTTCAGCAGGGTCCCGATGTCGAACAGCTTCCAGGCGTCGACGAAGACGCCGAAGTCGGGATGTTTCGGGAAGAGGGTGGGCGGCATCTGGGCGATCTCCTCGCCCGACTTCATCGCCCCCGTCACCATCCAGTACAGGGGGAAGACGAACACCAGGGTGAACCCGAGCAGGACGAACACGAGGAGCGTCCAGTAGATCTTGCGGCCCCAGCGGGACTTGAGCTCCAGCGGCGAGACGATGGTCCTGGTGTGGCCCTCGGCCCAGGCCCCGCGACGCTTGGTCCGGGTCCGTCCGGTACCGCGGTCGGCGGTCTTCTCGCCCCGGGTCTGCTCCGCCGCGTCCGGGCGGGCGGTGGTGTTGACCATGGACCTACTTCTCCTCTCGGGTCAGCCGGAGCTGAACCGCGGCGACCGCCAGCAGCACGACCATGAGCATCAGGCCGAGCGCGCTGCCCGCCCCGTAGTTGCCGCCGTAGACGAACGCGTACTGGTACATGAGGTAGACGACGGTGACCGTCGCGTTCTCCGGGCCGCCGCCCGTGAGCATGTACGGCTCGATGAACACCTGCATCGTGGCGACGATCTGCAGCATCAACATCAGCAGCAGGATCAGCCGGGTCTGCGGGATGGTGACGTGCCAGATCCGCTTGAAGATGCCGGCGCCGTCGAGTTCGGCCGCCTCGTAGAGGTCGCCGGGGATGTTCTGCAGGGCCGCCAGATAGATCAGGACGCCGGAGCCCAGGTTCATCCAGGTGGCGACGATCACCAGGGAGATCAGTGCCGTGCTGGTGGAGTCCAGCCAGGCCAGGGTCGGCAGGCCGACGAAGTCGAGGGCCTGGTTGAACAGACCGGGTCCGGGATCGTAGAACCAGCGGAACAGCAGCACCGCGACGATCGGCGGCAGCATCACCGGGAGGTAGACGACGAACCGCAGGTAGGCGCGGGCGTGCCGCAGTTCGTTGAGCACGATGGCGACGGCGAACGGGATGACGTAGCCGCACACCAGGGCCAGGAGGGTGAAGACCAGGGTGTTGCGCCAGGCCTGGCCGAACGCCGGATCGTCCACCACCGTGCGGAAGTTGTCCAGGCCCACCCAGGTGGGCGGGTCGACCAGGTTGGTCGACTGGAAGCTGAGCAGGACCTCCTTGACGATCGGCCACCACGCGAACATGGCGAAACAGAAGAGAGCTGCGCACAGAAATCCGTAGGCGCTCAGGTTTCTGCGCGCGGCCCGGCCGCGCTTGGAGGGTGGCCTGCGCCGTGGCGCGGTCTGCCGCTGGGGCTCCACCGTGAGTGTTTCCATCGTGATCTCCCGTTCCCGGCTCCGACCCGGTGCGGTGCCGACTCGGGGTGCCGCCACGGTGGGCGGCACCCCGGGACCTTGTGCCGTCAGCTCTTGGCGAGGATCGAGTTCGCCTTGGACTCGGCGTCCTTGAGCAGCTGGTCGACGTCCGCGTTCTCCCGCGTGAGGACCGCCGACATGGCGACGTCGAGGACGGCGTACAGCTCCTGCGCCTTCTCCGGCTCCAGCTTCGGCTCGACCGAGGTCGAGGTCGCGACGTACGGCTCGTAGAACTCGACCGGCAGGCTGGCGTTGGCCTTGCGCTCCTCGGCCAGCTTCTTGCCGGTGGCCGAGTCACCCATGTAGTCGTTGTTCGGAACGCCCACAGCCTCGCCGTTGGCCTTGCCGCGGGCGAAGTCGAAGCGGCCCTTGCCCGGCGTGTTGAACTGGAAGTCGATCCACTCCAGGCCGGCCTTGGTCTGCGCCGCGCTCGCCTTGGGGTTGATCATGTACGCCTCGCCACCGGTCAGCGACGCCTTGCCGTCGGGTATCCCGGTGATGCCGTAGTCGTTCACCTTGCCCTGGAACTTCTGGACCACGTCGGTGACGACGTCCGGGGCGCCGAGCATCATGCCCGTCTTGCCGGCCGCCATCTGCTGCATCAGCGACTCCCAGCCGATGTTGACCTTGCTGCCGGTGCTGTTGTCCTTCCAGCGCATGTCGTGCAGCGTCTGCAGGACGGCCTTGCCCTCGGGGCTGTTGAAGGCCGCCTTGTGGCCGGTGACCATCTCGCCGCCGCGGCTGTAGATGGCCTGGGCGAAGTGCCAGCCGCCGGTGTTGCCGCCGCCGTACTCGCCGTAGCCGATGTAGTCCTTGCCGAGTCCGGCGATCTTCTTCGCGGCGGTGCGGACCTCGTCCCAGGTCTTGGGCGGGGAGTCCGGGTCCAGGCCGGCCTTCTTGAACACGGCTCTGTTGTAGACGAGTCCGACGCTGTAGCTGACGTTGGGGACTCCGTAGACCTTGCCGTCCTTGGTGACCATGTCGCGCACGTTCTGCTTGATGTCACCGAAGTTCTTCACGTACTTGGTGTCGCTCGTGATGTCCTTCGCCTGCCGCTTGGAGATCACGTCCGCGTAGTTGGTGACGGGGACCATGAACACGGTCTCCATCTGCCCGCCGGCCAGCTTCGCCGCGAACGTCTTCGGGTCGAAGCACGGCTGCTGGTCGGTGCTCTTGACCTTCACGTCCGGGTGCGCCTTCTCGAAGGCGGCGACGTCGTCGTCCCAGGCCTTGCGCTGCTTAGGCGCGGTCTTCGCCGGCTGACAGGCCACGGTGATGCTGACCTTCCCTCCGGCGCCGTCGTCCGACGAGTCACCGCCGCAGGCTGTGGCAGTGAGTGCCAGACCTGTGGTCAGAAGGATCGCGAGGTTACGGGGCTTCATTACGGCTCCTCCAGGGGTCAAGCCCAAGCACTGCCCTTGATTCGAGACGTGACGATAGGACGACGCACAGATGACCGCAAGATTCGGATCCAAAATTGCAAGATTACGACTGCGTCACGACGGCTCGCCGGTGATGCGCCGTCAGCGCCGGACCGCTCCAGGCCGAGGGCGCGTGCGGCACACCGGCCGCGAGCGGAGCCCGATCCTCCGCCGCGCGACGGCCGCGGGGGTTCGGGCCACCGGAGGCACCGGCGGCCTCAACACCCCCTGACTGGCCAGTGATTGCGCAAGGCTGTCAATTATTTGCAGTCTTTGCCCGACATCTTGTGCAGCCTTGAACGTGATGCTTGAGTGAGCGCTGCCTGCGGCCGGGGCACCCCGCGGTCCCCGGAAGGCATCTCTGTGCCATCGGCCCCACCCTCACCCCCACCTCCCCACCCCCACCAGGAAGGCCCCACCGCAGATGAATCCGCATGTCATGGACGCGCCATCACTGACCGCGCGTCGCCTCTCCGTCCTCGCCCTCGCGGTCGCCCTGGTGAGCGCCGTGGTCGGTGCCGCCGACCCGGCGCCGGCCCACGCGGCCCCGCAGCAGCGCACCGCCGCCGCGAGCGCCACGGGCGCCACTCTCCCCTTCACCTCCTACGAGGCGGAGTCCGCCGTCACCGGCGGCACCAAGGTCGGCCCCGACCACACCCAGGGCACCCTCGCCTCGGAGGCCTCGGGCCGCCAGGCCGTGCGGCTGAGCGCGGGCCAGAGCGTCGAGTTCACCCTGGCCGGCGCGGCCAACGCCGTGAACGTCGCCTACAACGTGCCCGACGGACAGTCCGGCTCACTCGCCGTGTACGTCAACGGCACCAAGCTCTCCTCATCGCTGGCCGTCACCTCCCAGTACAGCTATGTCGACACCTCCTGGATCGCGGGCGCCAAGACGCACCACTTCTTCGACAACGCCCGCCTCCTGCTCGGCCGGGACCTGAAGGCCGGCGACAAGGTGAAGCTGGAGGCCGCCTCGACCCAGGTCACCGTCGACGTCGCCGACTTCGAGCAGGTCGCGGCGGCCGCGGCCAAGCCCTCGGGTGCGGTCTCCGTGGTCGACAAGGGCGCCGACCCGACCGGCCGGCAGGACTCCACCCAGGCGTTCCGCGACGCGATCGCCGCGGCCAAGGGCAGCGGCGGCACGGTCTGGATCCCGGCCGGCGACTTCAAGGTCGGCTCCGCGCTCAGCGGAGTGGAGAACGTGACGCTCCTCGGCGCGGGCAGCTGGTACTCGGTCGTCCGCTCCTCGCACTTCATCGACCAGACGAGCTCCGCGGGCAAGGTCAACCTCAAGAACTTCGCGGTGATCGGTGAGGTCACCGAGCGCGTCGACAACAACCCGGACAACTTCGTCAACGGCTCCCTCGGCCCGAACTCCACCGTCTCCGGGATGTGGATCCAGCACCTGAAGTGCGGCTTCTGGCTGACCGGGAACAACGACAACCTCATCGTCGAGAACAGCCGCATCCTCGACACCACGGCCGACGGCCTCAACCTCAACGGCAACGCGCACGGCGTCCAGGTCCGGAACAACTTCCTGCGCAACCAGGGCGACGACTCCCTCGCCATGTGGTCGCTGAACGGCGCGGACACCGGCTCCACCTTCTCCGGCAACACCATCTCGCAGCCCAACCTGGCCAACGGCATCGCGATCTACGGCGGCACCGACATCACCGTCAAGGACAACCTGGTCCAGGACACCAACGCCCTGGGCAGCGGCATCGCCATCTCCAACCAGAAGTTCCTCGACCCGTTCTCCCCGCTCGCGGGCACCATCACGGTCTCCGGCAACACCCTCGTCCGCACCGGGGCGATCAACCCCAACTGGGGCCACCCCATGGGCGCGCTGCGCGTCGACGCCTACGACAGCGCCATCGAGGCGACCGTGAACATCACGAACACCACGATCAAGGACAGCCCCTACAGCGCCTACGAGTTCGTCTCCGGCAGCGGCACCGGCAAGGCCGTCAAGAACGTGACCGTCGACGGATCGACCGTGGACAAGGTCGGCACGGTCGTGGTGCAGGCCGAGACGCCCGGCGCCGTGAAGATCAGCAACCTGAAGGCCACCGGAGTCGGCGTGGCCGGCGTCTACAACTGCCCCTACCCGTCCGGATCGGGCACCTTCGCGCTCACCGACGGCGGCGGCAACTCCGGCTGGTCCAGCACCTGGTCCACCTGCTCGGCCTGGCCGCAGCCCGGCGCCGGCAATCCCGACCCCGACCCGGCCCGCAACCTCGCCCAGGGCCGCTCGGCGACCGCGACCGGCTCGGTCGATGTGTACACGCCCGGCAAGGCGGTCGACGGCGACGCGAACTCGTACTGGGAGTCGGCCAACAACGCCTTCCCGCAGGCGCTCACCGTCGACCTCGGCTCGGCGCAGGCCGTGCGGCGGGTCGTCCTCAAGCTGCCGCCGTCGGCGGCCTGGGGCGCGCGCACCCAGACCCTCTCGGTGGAGGGCAGCACCGACGGATCGTCGTTCGCCACCCTGGCCGCGTCGAAGGACTACCGCTTCGATCCGGCCACCGGAAACACCGTGACCGTCACCCTGCCCGACTCGTCGCCCGCGACCCGCCAACTGCGGGTGCGGGTGACCGCCAACACGGGTTGGCCCGCCGCGCAGCTCAGCGAGGTCGAGGCGTACCTGAAGTGATCCGCCCCCGCATCCCCCACCCTGAGAGGACCACGTCGTGAGACGGAGACAAGGGAGTCGACGGCTGACCGCCGTCTGGCTCGGCGCCGCACTGACCACGCTCGGGCTGCTGCCCGTCACCGCCCAGGCCGCACCGGCGGCGGCCGGTGCGAACCTGGCCCTGAACAAGCCGGTCGAGGCGTCGTCGACCATCCAGAACTACGTCGCGAAGAACGCCGTCGACGGGAACACCGGCACCTACTGGGAGGCGAGCGGCAGCCCGTCGACGCTCACGGTGAAGCTGGGCGCCGACGCCGACCTCGACTCGCTCGTCCTGAAACTGAACCCGGATCCGGCCTGGGCCACCCGCACGCAGAGCATCGAGGTGCTCGGCCGGACGGCGGCGGGGAGCGCGTTCGGCTCGGTCAAGGCGAAGGCCGACTACACGTTCAACCCGTCCGGCAACCAGAACACCGTCACGATCCCGGTGTCCGGCCGCTACGCCGACGTCCAGCTGAAGATCTCCTCGAACACCGCGGGCTACGGCGGCCAGGTGGCGGAACTGGAGGTGCACGGCACCCCGGCGCCGAACCCCGATCTGACGGTGTCGGGCCTGTCCTGGGATCCCGCGCAGCCCAGCGAGGCAGACACGATCAAGGTCAACACCACGGTCCGCAACACCGGTTCGGCGGCCTCCCCCGCGACCACCGTGGACGTGAGCGTCGGCGGGGCCGTCGCGGGCAGCGTGGCCGTCCCCGCGCTCGCCGCCGGGGCCTCGGCCACGGTGCCGGTCACCATCGGCAAGCGCGTCGAGGGCAGCTACACCGTGTCGGCGCTCGTCGACCCGACCAACGCGATCAGCGAGCAGGACGAGACCAACAACAGCCGCACCGCGGACAGCAAGCTGACGGTCGGTCAGAGTCCGGGTCCCGACCTGGAGGTCACCGGCATCACGTCGAATCCGGCCAGTCCGCCGGTGGGCGCGAACGTCACGTTCTCGGTGAAGGTGCACAACCGCGGCACCAGCGCGGTGCCGGCCGGTTCCGTGACCCGGCTGACGGTGGGCACCACCACGCTGAACGGCACGACGCCCGCCCTCGCCGCGGGCGCGAGCGCCGACGTCACCCTCTCCGGCAGCTGGACCGCGGTCAGCGGCGGCGCCACCCTCACCGCCACCGCGGACGCCACCGGCACGGTCGCGGAGACGAACGAGAACAACAACGTCCTCGCGCGCTCGATCGTGGTCGGCCGGGGCGCGGCCGTGCCCTACACCGAGTACGAGGCGGAGGACGGCACGTACACGGGCACGCTCCTGACGGCGGACACGAAGCGCACCTTCGGTCACACGAACTACGCGTCCGAGTCCTCCGGCCGCAAGTCGGTGCGACTCAACTCCACCGGTCAGTACGTGGAGTTCACCTCGACGAACGCGACGAACTCGATCGTCGTGCGCAACTCGCTGCCGGACGCGGCGGGCGGCGGCGGTCAGGAGAAGACGCTCAGCCTGTACGCCGACGGGAAGTTCGTGCAGAAGCTGAACCTGTCCTCCAAGCACAGCTGGCTCTACGGACACACGGACGACCCCGAGGGTCTGACCAACACCCCCGGCGGTGACGCGCGCCGCCTCTTCGACGAGACGCACGCCCTGCTCGCGCAGACCTACCCCCAGGGCACGAAGTTCCGGCTGCAGCGCGACTCCGGTGACGACGCCGCGTACTACATCGTCGATCTCGTCGACCTGGAGCAGGTGGCGCCGGCGGCGAGCAAGCCCGCCGAGTGCACCTCGATCACCGCGTACGGCGCGGTGCCGAACGACGGCAACGACGACACGGCGGCGATCCAGAAGGCGGTGACCGCCGACCAGAACGGCGACATCGACTGCGTGTGGATCCCGGCCGGACAGTGGCGCCAGGAGCAGAAGATCCTCACGGACGACCCGCTGAACCGCGGCCAGTACAACCAGGTCGGCATCCGCGACGTCACCATCAAGGGCGCCGGCATGTGGCACTCGCAGCTCTACACCCTGACCGCGCCGCAGAACGCGGGCGGCATCAACCATCCGCACGAGGGCAACTTCGGCTTCGACATCGACGACAACACCAAGATCTCCGACATCGCGATCTTCGGCTCGGGCACGATCCGGGGCGGCGACGGCAACGCGGAGGGCGGCGTCGGTCTCAACGGCCGGTTCGGCAAGAACACCAAGATCTCCAACGTCTGGATCGAGCACGCCAACGTCGGCGTGTGGGTGGGCCGCGACTACAGCAACATCCCGGAGCTGTGGGGTCCGGCCGACGGCCTGGAGTTCAGCGGCATGCGGATCCGGGACACGTACGCCGACGGCATCAACTTCTCCAACGGCACCCGCAACTCGAGCGTCTACAACTCCTCGTTCCGCACCACCGGTGACGACGCGCTGGCCGTGTGGGCCAACAAGTACGTCAAGGACACCTCGGTCGACGTCGGGCACGACAACGTCTTCCGGAACAACACGGTGCAGCTGCCGTGGCGGGCCAACGGCATCGCCGTGTACGGCGGCTACGGCAACAAGATCGAGAACAACCTGGTGTACGACACGGCGAACTACCCCGGCATCATGCTCGCGACCGACCACGACCCGCTGCCCTTCTCCGGGCAGACGCTGATCGCGAACAACGGCCTGTACCGCACGGGCGGGGCGTTCTGGAACGAGGACCAGGAGTTCGGCGCGATCACCCTGTTCGCGCAGGGTCAGAACATCCCGGGCGTCACCATCCGGGACACCGACATCCAGGACTCGACGTACGACGGCATCCAGTTCAAGACAGGTGGCGGCGCCATGCCGGGCGTGAAGATCAGCAATGTGTCGATCTCCAAGTCCGTCAACGGGTCGGGCATCCTCGCCATGAGCGGGGCCCGGGGCGACGCCACGCTCTCCGGCGTGACGATCAAGGACTCGCGCGACGGTGACGTGCTCATCGAGCCGGGCTCCCAGTTCGTCGTCAACGGCAGCGCCACGGCGGCGTCCTCGTCCGCGCCGGGCACCCGGCTGGGGAGGTAGCGGGGACGGCGACCCCTGGTGACGCGTGCCGCCCGGACCCCTTCGGCAGGGGTCCGGGCGGCGCCTGTCCGGCGTAGGAGGGCTACGCGTTTCGCACCTCCCGCCGTCCGGCCCTGACCACCCGAACTACGCCATAACCGGTCATTCGTTCGACCAAACCGCCCGGGAGAACGATTCAAGGGGACAAGGGCATATGCCAGAAGCACCACCGCATCGTGTATGGCCAAATCCCTTACGGGGCCTCGCGGGCTGTGCCAGAGTCTCTAGCGGTCCTTCCGTCCGCCTCGGCCGTTCCCGCGCCTGCATCGGAGTTCGTCATGCCGTCCCATGTCTTCGCGGACCGCCCCGCCGGCCAGCCGCCGGAGCGTGGCACCGTCGACGCGCTGATCGACCAGACACGCCGACTGCTGGGCGACGTGGACGCGGTGCGCCGCGACTCCGTCGACGCGGTACCCGACGAGACCGCCCCCGAGGCCCGCTGGCAGCGCGCCCTGTACGAGCTGGCGGTCCATCAACTCAGCGACCTGGACCGGCACTTGGCCCAACTGCGCGACGGCCCGGCGCTGCGCAACGGTGTACCGCCCCAGCGTCCGGCCGCCGGCCCGCACCCCGGCTCGCTGGTCACCCGCGTCGGCAGCGCGGACTGGAACCTACTGACCGACGAGGCCACCTGGTCCGAGGAGCTGTACGAGATCCTGGGCCGCGACCCCGGCTCCCCCGCCCTGACCCTCGACGAGCTGTCCACCGTGGTGCACGCCGACGACCAGCCCAAGCTGACCGCGATGGTCACGGACTGTCTGATCGACGGCAAACCCATCGACGGCGAGTTCCGCATCGTGCGCCCGGACGACGCCGTGCGCGCGGTGCACATGATGGGCGAGCCCGTGCTCGACGCGGACGGCTCGACCGCCTCCATGTGGGCGGTCGTGCGCGACGTCAGCGACCTGCGCCGCAGCCAGCGAGCGGTGAGTGAGACCCGTGACTCGCTCCAGCGCCAGCGGCACATCGCGCAGACCGAGCACCGGCTCGCGGTCGAGCTGCAGGAAGCCGTGCTGCCGCCGTGGCGCGGCTCCCTGCGGCTCCCGCACGGCGGCCCCGGCGGTCTCCATGTCGCGGCCCGCTACCTCCCCTCCTCCTCCGGCACCCCGACCGGCGGCAATTGGTACGACGCACTCGAACTGCCCGACGGAAAGACCCTGCTGACCGTCGGCGACCTCACCGGACAGGGCGTGGCCGTCACCTCCGGCATGGCGATGCTGCTCGGCGCCGTCCGCGGCATGGCCGTGTGCGACACCCCGCCGGCCGAGCTCCTCGGCCGCCTCGGCCACCTCCTCGACAACGCCGTACGGCCCGCCCTCGGCAGTGCCCTGTGCTGCCGGTACGACCCGGTGGACCGCACACTGGCGTGGGCGCAGGCGGGACACCCCGCCCCGCTGCTCTTCCGCGACGGGACGGGGCGTGCGCTCACGCCGCCCCAGGGCGTGCTGCTCGGCGCCACCTCCGGTGCCCGGTACGAGCAGGCCGACGTGCAACTGCGCAGCGGTGACGTGCTGCTGCTGCACACCGACGCACTGGTGCCACGACGCGGCGAGAAGGCGGCGGCCGGCCGACTGCTCGCCCTGGCACCACGCCTGGCCCGGGCAAGCGACGCACAGGAATGCGTACGCGTGGTGGCCGACGCGGTCGGTTCGGGTGAGCGCGAGGACGACGCCTGTGTGCTCATCGCCAGGATCGACTCCTGACGTCCTCATCCATCGACGTCCTCTGTCGATGACGCCCCGCCGGATTCGGCTCAGGCCTGCATCCTCTTCCCCGTGCTCCTCGGCAGCGCCAGTTTGATCTCCTGTCGCAGGTCCTCGATCTTCGGATAGCCGGCGTACTGGCCGGTGAGCCGGTACATCTCGCGCAGCCGGTCCCAGGTGCGGTGCGAGGAGTTCGCCCCCATCGAGGAGAGGGCGAGGCGCGCGTACCGGTCCGCCTGCTCGGGGTCGTCGGCGATGAAGCAGGCCGACGCCAGCGACAGGTGGTCGAAGATCTTCGACCGGTCCCGGCCGCCGGCCCTCAGCGCAAGGGCTTCCCTGGCGTGCTGCTGGGCGATGACGGCGGCGCCCGGCTCGTGCTCGGCGAGGGTGCGATAGGCGAGGGCCTGCATCCCGTGCAGGTCCGCCTCGTCGAACATCTGCATCCAGGTCGGCGGCTCCACGTCACCCTTGTCGGAGACGAAGAGGTCCTCCGCCTGGCCGAGGGTGCGCCGCATCGCCTGCCCCTTGCCCATCGAGGCCTGGGCCCAGGCCTCGATGGTGTAGAGCATCGCCTTGGTGCGGGGCAGCACCTGGTCGCCCGAACCGGACTTGGCGAGCTTCATCAGGTCGAGCGCCTCGTCGGGGGCGCCGAGATGGATCTTCTGGCGGGCGGCCCGTGACAGGGCCTCGCCGGCCCGTGGCCGGTCCCCGCCCTCGCGCGCGGCGTGCGCGGCGATGACGAAGTACTTCTGGGCCGTGGGCTCCAGGCCGACGTCGTGCGACATCCAGCCCGCGAGGACGGCGAGATTGGCGGCGACGCCCCACAGGCGCCGCTGGAGATGGTCGGGATGGCGGTACGAGAGCATTCCGCCGACTTCGTTGAGCTGGCCCACGACTGCCTTGCGCTGCAACCCGCCGCCGCGGGAGGCGTCCCAGGCCCGGAACACCTCGACCGAGCGCTCCAGTTCCTCGATCTCCTGAGACCCGATGGGGGCGGCCTCGTAGCGGTCGAACCCCGCGGAGTCGGCCGTGCCGGCCCCGGAGAGGGGATCGGAGGTCCGGGGAGCGTCGGCCGCGAGGGCCGGGTCGGTGTGCAGCCAGTCGTGCATGGCGCTGCTGAGTGCGGATCCTGCGGCGAGCGCGGCACCCGCGCCCACCAAGCCGCGTCGGTTGAGCATGAGGTCCATTCCCGTGAATTCGGTGAGGACCGCAGCTGTCCGCTCGGGCGCCCACGGCACTCCGTCGGGTCCCTGTTGTTCCAGGTCTCCGCCGCCCTGCCGTTTCCCCGCGCGCCCGTGTCGGACAAGACCGAGATCCTCGATGGTCACGACACGGCCGAGTCGCTCGGTGAACAGCGCCGCCAGCACCCTCGGCACCGGATCGCGCGGGATCTCTCCCATGTCGATCCAACGCCGCACCCGCGAGGTGTCCGTCGCCAGCTGGGGGTGGCCCATGGCCGCCGCCTGCCGGTTGACGAGTCGCGCGAGCTCGCCCTTGGACCAGCCGGCCAGGCCGAACAGGTCGTTCAGACGGGTGTTGGGTTGTCCGCTCACTTCAAGCCCCCAGGTTCTCGGCTGAAGTTGACAGTAGCCCTCTGTCAGTTGCTGAGCGACTATTCGCCACGGTTCGCCAGGGTGCGCCAGCTGTTGTGCTCCTGTCCCCCGGGTGTCAGGTAGGAATGCGCCACCCCGACCCGGTCGTCGCAGGGCATTCCCCAGGGTGTTACCGAACTCGACCGGGCCGGGAGGCGCACGCAACTGATCGGCACACGAAGGGATCTGTATCTCCCATGTACGCAGCATCGTCCTCCGTGTCCGCCCCGCCCCGGCCGCTGCGCTCCGCCCGCCCGGTGGCCGGCGGCGGCCCGTACCTCGACCCCGCGCGACCGGGGTCCACGGCGCTCGGTGGCGTCGGCAGGACCCGGCGTGTCCCGGGGCTCGGCACGCAACCGCTCAGCGGGAGACTCGACTTGTCCGGCCCTCAGGGCGCCCAGCTGCGCACGGCCATCGCCTCGGTGCACCGGATCTGCCCGGAGTTCCATCCGGTGCAGGTACTGCGCCGCAGCCCGCGGTCCGTGCTCCTCGTCGGTACGACAGGGCGCAGCACCGCCGTCGCGAAGTGTTTACTGGACCACTCCCCCGTGTGGGCGGAGCGGGTCCGGCACGAGATAGCCGCCTACCGCTCGTTCGTCCGGCACCGGCCCCCCGTGCGGGTGCCGCGCCTGATCGCGGCGGACCCGGACAACGGGACGCTGGTGATCGAACGGATGCCCGGCCGGGTCGCCGCCCTGCAGAGGCACCCGGCCGAGGCACCGCCCCGGGCGGACATCAGGGCGGCGCTCGGCGCCGTCTGCCGGCTCAACCAGTGGCGGCCTCCGGCGGGCACCTTCGCCGCGCCGCTGGACTACGCGGAGCGGATCAACCGGTTCCACGATCTGGGTCTGCTGACCGACCGTGACATGGGTGATCTGCAGAAGCTGCTGCACGGCATCGCGCACACCTCGGGCCGCGGCACGATGGGCCAGTTCTGTCACGGCGACGCCCTGCTGTCGAACGTCCTGCTCTCCCCCGCGGGCCCCGTGCTCGTGGACTGGGAACACGCGGGGTGGTACCTGCCGGGGTACGACCTGGCGACGCTGTGGGCGGTGCTCGGCGACGCGCCGGTGGCCCGCCGTCAGATCAGTCAGCTCGCGCAGTCCGGCGGCCCGGCCTCCCGCGACGCGTTCCTGGTCAATCTGATGCTCGTCCTGACCCGCGAGATCCGTACCTACGAGACAGTCGTGCAGCGTTCGATGCACGACCAGGCCCCGGCGGCACCGGCCCAGTCCGGTCACCCCCAGCCCGGTGCCGTACCGACCGGCGAGGAGCAGCGGCTGTTGCTGCGCCGCCTGCACGACGACTGCAACATGGCCCGCAAGGCGGTGCGTGCGGCCGTCGGCACTCGCTGACCAAGACGAAGATCCGCGGTATGCCGGGGTGGAGGATGGCGTACCGCGGATCTTCCCTGTGTCCAGGGACCGGGACCTCACCCAACTCCCGCATGACCGCTCTCCGTTGCCGCACATTGGTCCACACCACTGACGCGCCGCAGGCGGCCGCACCACCGCGCCGGAAACCCCCGCACACGCGTGTTGACATGGGAAATCCCGCGAATCTCCGTTGCCCGTCCGATCATTGACGGATCGTCGGTGAGCCGATACCACTGACGACGATCGGCCCGCACGCACCGCGCATCAACCCGAGATTCGCCGGCCCCTGGAGGCACCGTTGCAACGAACCCCGCGTTCCCTCACTGGCAGAGGTCCCGGCGGCAGCACGCGCGCTCGGGCCGTGGGCACCCTCGCGACCGGCGCCCTGCTCCTTCCCCTCCTCGGCGCGGCCCCGCCCCAGGAGACGGTGGCGCCGTCGGCCGCGCTGCAGAGCGCGTTCGCGTCCGCGGCGGCCGAGTACCAGGTGCCGCAGAGCGTGCTGCTCGGTGTGTCGTACCTGCAGTCGCGGTGGGACGCACACGCGGGCGCGCCCAGCGTCAGCGGCGGTTACGGCCCGATGCACCTGACGGACGCGCGCACCGCGATCGCGAACACGGTGGCGCACGACCACGCGGAGGGCGACGCGCGCGGCGACGACTCGCGGGCCGCGCTCCGGGCCACCCCGGCGTCGCAGACGGTCCCCACGCAGTCGCAGCTCCCGGCCCGGCTCAAGACGCTGTCGCGCGCCGCCGGCCTGACCGGCATCCCGGCCGGCGACCTGCGCACCGACCCGGCGGCGAACGTACGCGGTGGCGCGGCCCTGCTCGCCGCCGCCCAGAAGCAGCTCGGCAAGCCGCTCAGCTCCGACCCCGCGGACTGGTACGGCGCCATCGCGAAGTTCTCCGGCGCGGACGACACGTCGACGGCGGCGACGTACGCCAACGATGTCCTCGCGGTGATCCGCGACGGCGAGCAGCGCACCACCGACTCCGGGCAGCAGGTGACGCTGGCCGCGGACCGGGCCGCGCGGCCGCAGGCGGCGCAGCTCAGGTCGATGGGCCTGAAGAAGACGGACGCGTCCGACACCGAGTGCCCGAGGACGGTGTCGTGCGAGTGGATCCCGGCGCCGTACGAGGAGTTCGGCGACGGCGACTACGGCAACCACGACCTGGCGGACCGGCCGAACGACCAGAGCATCGACTACATCGTCGTCCACGACACGGAGGCGACCTGGGAGCAGACGCTCAAGCTGGTCCAGGACCCCACGTATCTGGCGTGGCACTACTCGCTGCGCTCGACGGACGGCCACATCGTCCAGTCGATCAAGGCGAAGGACGTCGGCTGGCACGCGGGCAACTGGTACGTGAACGCGAAGTCGATCGGTCTGGAGCACGAGGGTTTCCTCGCGCAGCCGGACTCCTGGTACACGGAGGAGATGTACCGCTCGTCGGCGCGGCTGGTGTCGTACCTGTCGAAGAAGTACGACATCCCGCTGGACCGGCAGCACATCCTCGGCCATGACACGGTGCCGGGGCCGACGACGTCCACCATCCCGTCGATGCACACCGACCCGGGTCCGTACTGGGACTGGGCGCACTACTTCCAGCTGATGGGGAAGCCGTTCCACCCGACGGCGGGTCCGGGCGGCGGTGTCGTCACGATCGACCCGCGGTTCGCGCGGAACCAGCCGGAGTTCACGGGCTGCGAGAAGGCCGGTGAGGCGTGCGCGCCGCACGGTTCGAGCGCGGTGCGGCTGTACACGGCGCCGAGTGAGGACGCCCCGCTGGTCAAGGACATCGGGCTGCGTCCGGGCGGCCAGGACTCCACGATCGACGTGAACGACATGGCGTCGCGGGCCTCGACGGGCCAGCAGTACGCGGTAGCGGGGCGCGAGGGCGACTGGACGGCGATCTGGTACCTGGGGCAGAAGGCCTGGTTCAAGAACCCGAAGAAGCAGCCGACGGCCTTGAACGCCAGGGGACTTGTGGTCGAGCCGAAGGACGGCGCGGAGTCGGTCCCGGTGTACGGGCGGGCCTACCCGGAGAAGGAGGCCTACCCGGCGGGGATGACGCCGCAGGCGGTCTCGCCGCTGTCGTACACGCTCCTCGCGGGCCAGCGCTATGTGGTCGGCGGGAAGACCACGGGCGAGTACTTCTACTCCCCCACCTTCGACACGTCGTCGCACCGCGTGGTCAAGGGCAAGGACGTGTACTACGAGATCCAGTTCGGGCACCGCGTCGCCTACGTGCGTGCGGCGGATGTGCGGGTGGTGCCGTCCACGGTGAAGTGACGGCCGTGTGCGGGTGACAAGTGGGGCCCGGGTCCGCGTGTGCGGTCCCGGGCCTTCGTCGTGCGCCGGTCGGTGAGGCTCAGCCCTGCTGGAACAGCTCGGCGGGCAGCGGCTTCAGCAGTGCGTACAGGTCGTCGGTGATGGGGCGGTCCCAGGAGGCGATGGTCACCAGGACACCGTCGCTGCGGTCGAACTGGACGCAGGAGATCCGCGTCTCGGAGAGCTTGAGGCGACGCACGATGAGGAGGTTGTCGCCCTGCATCACCGGGACGTCCTCGACGTCCGTGACCGTGACCTCCTCGTCGTTCTCCAGCGCGATGAGCAGCTGCGCGACCTCGAAGGGGATCTCGCCCTCGGCGACCTCGCGGGCCGGGGAGCCCTCGGGCAGGTTGCCGATCACCATCGCGGGGCCGCGGCCGCCGAACAGGTCGTAGCGCAGGAACACGCCCTGGCAGGTGCCGTCGGGGGCGGGCAGCAGGCCCGCGCCGAGGTTGCCCGGCCAGTCGCCCGGGTCCATGGCCAGGACGTCGAAGTCGGGGCCCGCGGGGGTCGCTGCTCGGCGGCGGAGGAAGGACATGCCGCCATGGTACGTCGCCCGGACGCCTTCTCCCGCTTCGGGGCTCCCCGGCCGAGGAGCCCCGCGCGGAGCTAGGTGTGCAGAGCCGCGGCCAGTCCCGCCTGGTCCGTGCCGACCTTGCGGTACACCGCGGACAGCAGCCGCACCACGTCCGTCTCCGCCAGGTGCAGCTCGGCCGCCGTTTCCGCCGGGTACAGGCCGCGTACGGCACAGGCCGCGGCGGCCCGCTCGCGTGCGGTGAGGGCGTCGGTGGTCGCTCCGCGCAGCGGGCGGGGCCGCAGGCCGGCGGCGGCGAGCTCGTCCCTGGCGCACTCCACCACGCCGTCGGCGCCGCAGCCGGCGGCGGTCTCCAGGCCGCGGTACAGATGGTCCGCGGCGTCCTTGGCATGTCCGCTGCGGCGGGCCTCCGCGCCGAGGGCGACCAGCGAGCAGGCCAGTTCGTAGCCGGCCGGTGAGCGCTCCAGATGGGCGACGGACTCCTCCAGGAGTTTGCCGCGCGCGGAGCGCGGCGAGACGTCGGCGGCGGCCCGCAGCGCCATGCCGATCGCGGACGGTGCGCCGAAGTGGCGGGCCCGGTCGACGGCGTCGTGGGCGAGGGCGAGCGCCCGCTCGGGGGCGTCGTGCGCCTCGGCGCGGGCGAGGTGCAGCTGCCAGGGGCACCAGCCGGGGTTGCGCATGCCGCGCGGGTCGAGGCGGCGCCCTGCCGCGCCCAGCTCCGCCGCCGCCTCCTTGGTGCGGCCGAGCGCGAGAAGCAGTTCGCCGTACACGGTCTGCGCGTCGGGGAAGACGACGGCGGCGGGGAACGGCGGCCCGAAGCCGTGGGTGTGCGCGATCTTCTCGGCCTCCGCGACGCGGCCGCGGGCGAGCAGGACCTCGATGAGGGTGCCGCTGGCGTACCAGTGGGCGGGGGTGCCGGGCCCGACCCGCCGGGCGAGGCGCAGCCCGGCGCGGACGAAGTCCTCGGCCTCGGCGAGCCGGCCGCGCCGGTGGCGGACGTAGGCGAGCAGGGTGTAGGCGAACGAGAGGTGGGCGCCGTGCCAGCCCGCGCGCTCGAAGTCGGCGATGCCGTCGATGAACAGTTCCTCGGTGCGGCCGGGCCGGTCGGCGTACGTGAACGCCATGGCGACCAGGACGGGCACCTCGAAGCCGCGGTCCTCGTCGGCGGCCCAGCGCAGGCCGCCTTCGAGGGCGCGCTCGGCGTGGTGCAGGACGACGTCCGTGGGTTCGCCGCGCAGGGTGGCGTCCCAGGTGCGCAGGCCGATGATGTACCGCTCGGTGAGGTCGCGTCCGGTGAGCCGGTCGGCGAGCCTGGCCAGGCGCCGGGAGCGGGCCGGTGAGTCGGGTTCGTCGGCGCGGAAGGCGTCCCACATGAACTGTTCGGCCTGCATGCGCAGGCGGACGCGGGCGTCGTCGGTGGTGCGGATCTCGCGGGCCAGGATCTCCGACGCCTCGGCGAGCCGGTCGCTGTGGGCGAGGACCTGGGAGAGGCGGTAGACGATGCCGTGGCGCAGCGCCGGGTCGGTGACCGTCTCCTCCAGGGCGGCGCGCAGGTGGTTGACGGTGGTGGCGGGTTCGGTGAGCAGGGAGGCGCTGCCGAGTTCGTAGAGGACGGCGGCGCGGTCCTCGAGGGGCGGGGGTTCGCGCAGGGCGCGCGCGAGATAGCGGCGGGCGGCGTCGGGGGCTCCCGCGCGGACGGTCTCGCGGGCGGCGGCGCGCAGTTCCCTGACCACCCAGCCGTCGCCGTCGGGGTGGGTCTCCAGGAGGTGGCGGGCGGCGGCGGACGGGCCGAGTCCGGCGGTGATGACGGTCCAGGCGGCCTGCCCGTGCAGGGCGACGCGGACGCCGCCGGGGATGGCGCGGTAGACGGCGGTGGCGATGAGCGGGTGGACGAATTCGAGGGTGCCCTCGGCGGTCACCTCGCCGGTGAGGATGCGGGCGGTGCGCAGCCGGTCGGCGGCGTCGGCAGCCTCCTCGGCGCCGAGACCGGCGACGCTCGCGGCCAGCTCGGGGGAGGTCTCGGTGCCGAGGACCGCACAGGCCCAGGCGAAGCGGACGGTGGAGGTGCCGAGGCGTTCGAGGCGGGCGACGAGTCCGCTGCCCTTGACGGCGGCGGCGAGGTCGCGCAGCAGGTGGGCGCCGCTCTCGGTCGGGGCGAGGCCGCGGTCGTGGACCTTGGCGGTCAGCTCGACGGCCTCGAAGGGGTTGCCGGCGGTGACGGCCCAGCACTCCCGGCAGAACGCGTCGTCGGCGTGCGCGCCGAGGGACTCGCGCACCAGGCGGGCGACGGCGGGCGCGCTGAGCGGTTCGAGGCCGAGCGGTCGCTGCCCGCTGCGGCCCGGCAGGCCGCGCAGGGCCTCGCCGTGTTCGGGCAGTTCCTCGGGGCGGTAGGCGACGACCATCAGCAGGGGCAGTTCCTCCGCACGCGGCGCGAAGGCGGCCAGCCAGCCGAGGGATTCCGGGTCGGCCCAGTGGGCGTCGTCCAGGACGAGGACCATGGGTGAGCTCTGCACGGCGAGGTGGGTGAGGACCCAGTCGAGGCCGTCGCGCAGGCCCTGCGGGTCAGGCGGCGCGCCGTCGGAGTCCGCGCACAGGCCGAGCGCGGGGCCCACGATGGCGTACCAGCTGCCGAGCCTGGCGCGCAGTTCGGACTCGGGCAGCGCCGCGAGCCGGGGCTGGATCAGCTGGCGTGCGACGTGGAAGGCGACGCCCTGTTCCTGGTCGCCGCCGCGGGCGTACAGGACGGTGCAGCCCTGGGCGGCGGCGCGCCTGCGCACCTCGACGAGGAGGGACGTCTTGCCGAGTCCCGCGGGCGCGGCGACGGCGAGCAGCGCGCCGTGCGGCCGCTCGGGCGGATCGCCGCCGTGCGGTATCCCGGTCAGCTCGCCGAGCGCCTCGTCGACCGCCGCGAGTTCGCTCTCGCGCTCGAACAAGGTCCCTCGTCCTGTACCGCCCCGGCCAGCACGCAGCGCCATGACGCACCCCCTCCCGCGGTGGCCGTCCGGCGCGGGGAGCCGGTGCGCGCCGCGGGTTCCAGGCACCTCAGCGTACGCCGACGCGGCCCGCCGGGGGCGGTTCTCGAGGGACCCGACGCGGGCATCCGGACGAGCCCTGTCGGGGCAGTTCCCTAGGATGCGCGATCATCGGCGCGGGAGGGGAGGGCCCATGGACAAGCTGCGGCTCGATTACTGGCGTGCGGGTCTGGACGACGTACCCGAAGAGGTGTGGACGCACCCCGGACCCGAGGTACTGCTGCTGTGCGACAACCGGCTCACGGCGGTCCCGGCCCGCATCGGCACGCTGACGGCGCTGCACACCCTCGACCTCGGCCACAACCGACTCGCCTCGGTTCCCCCGGAGATCGGCGCGCTCACGGGTCTGACCCGGTACCTGTATCTGCACGACAACCGGCTGACGGTCCTGCCCGACAGCCTCGGCGCGCTGACCGGGCTCGCGTACCTCAACGTCGGGGAGAACCGGCTGGCCGCGCTGCCGGAGACGCTCGGCGCGATGACCGGGCTCGTGGAACTGCGGGCGCAGGACAACCGGCTCACGCGGCTGCCCGCGGGACTGGGCCGGCTCACCGCGCTGCGGGAACTGTGGCTGCGCGGCAATCTCCTGACCGGTCTGCCCGACTCCGTACGGGATCTGCGCGAGCTGCGCGAACTGGAGCTGCGGGACAACGCGCTGGAGACGGTCCCGGAGTCGCTGCGCGGCCTGCCCCGGCTGCGCCGTCTCGATCTGCGCGGCAACCGTCTGTCGGAGCTGCCGCGCTGGGTGGCCGAGCTGCCGTCGCTGGAGAAACTGGATCTCCGCTGGAACGACGTACGCGTTCCGCCCGGCCTGCTCGACGAGCTGGCCGGGCGGGGCTGTGTGACCCTGCGGTAGAGCCTTACCGCTGGGGCGCGGGCGGGACCACGGCGACGGGGCTCTTCGCGTGCAGCAGCACGGCGTGGGTCACCGAGCCGAGCATGGGCGCGGGCCGGGTGAAGCGCCGGCGGTGGCGGCCGACGACCACGAGGGCGGCTTCCTCGGAGTTGTCGACGAGCTGCCCGGCGGCGTCGCCCGGAGCGACCAGAATCTCGACCTCTACTTCAGGGTGAGAGTCGAGCAGCGGTGCGAGGGCCTGCCGGGCCAGCGCGAGCGTCTCCTTCTCGACGGCCTCCTGCTCCTGACCGGTCAGGGCGAAGTCGCCGTACGCGGTCCAGGCGAGCACCGGCCAGGCGTACGCGGCGACGACGCGCACCGGCGCACCGGTGCGCGCGGCGTGGTCGAGCGCGAAGGCGAGCGTCGTCTCGTCGGGGTCGTCCGGCTGCAGGCCGACCACCACCCGCCGCGGCGTCGCCTCCTGGGCGCGCACCACCACGACGGGGCAGGCGGCGTCGCGGGCGACGGCCACCCCGTTCGAACCGAGCAGCAGGCTGGCGAAGCCGCCCCGGCCGCGCGAGCCGAGCACGATGAGCCGGGCCTCCCCGCCCAACTCGGGCAGCACCGCGGCGGGTACGCCCTCCAGGCAGACGAACTCCACCGGCGGCAGGTCTGAACGCCCTTCGAGTTCCTTGCGTACCTCTGCGATGACGGGGTCGTCGGCCGGTTCCTCCGGCCCGGCCGTCAGGACGGCGGGCTGGAGGGAGGGCGCGTACTGACGGACGTGCACGACGCGCAGAGCGGCGCCGCGCCGGGTCGTCTCGGCGAGCGCCCACTCCAGGGCCGCGCGGCTGTCATCGGACCCGTCGACCGCGACGAGGACGGGAAGGTTCTGCGACTCGGGCGTGCTCATGGATCATTGCCTCCGACACCGGGCACGCTGGCCGTGCCCTCATTGACCGGCTGTTCCTGTGTTCTCGTGGCCAGGGTCGCGCACACAAGAGCCACAGGACAGGGCCGAAAGTCACGTGTCGGAGGCGCTCCGGGGTCTCTACGTCAGATCGAACTCGCCCTCGCGGGCCCCGAGGACGAACGCGCCCCACTCGGCGGGAGTGAAGATCAGCGACGGGCTCTGCGGGCTGCCGCTGTTGCGCATCGCGATGAAGCCCTCGATGAAGGCGATCTGGACATCGCCCAGTCCCCTGCTGCTGGAGCGCCAGTCCGCTTTGCTCAGATCCAGGTCCGGCTTCTCCCATCCCGCGAGCGGGTGCTGGTCGATGGTGCTCTCGGCCACGTCCGTGCTCCTCCCGGTTCGTCGTCCGTGCGTCAGCCTAGCGATCGGCCGGTGCCGCGCACAGGCCACGAAAGGGGCCGAAGGTCAGTGGGTGGGCGGCTCGGCGCCGACCAGCCACATGGAGAAGAACTGCGAGCCGCCGCCGTAGGCGTGGCCGAGCACCTTCCGCGCCCCTTCCACCTGGTGTTCTCCCGCCTCGCCGCGGACCTGGAGGGCGGCCTCGGCGAACCGGATCATCCCGGAGGCGCCGATGGGATTCGTGGACAGGACTCCGCCCGACATGTTGACGGGGAGGTCTCCGTCGAGTTCCGTGACGCCTGATTCGGTGAGCTTCCACCCCTCGCCCTCGGCGGCGAACCCCAGGTTCTCCAGCCACATCGGCTCGTACCAGGAGAACGGCACGTACATCTCGACGGCGTCGATCTCCCGGCGCGGGTCGACGATCCCGGCCTGCCGGTACACGTCGGCGGCGCAGTCCTTTCCGGCCTGCGGCGACACGAAGTCCTTGCCCGCGAAGAGCGTCGGCTCGCTGCGCATGGCGCCGCCGAGCATCCACGCGGGGGGCTTCGGCGAGCGGGCCGCGCCCGCCCGGTCGGTGAGGATCATGGCGCAGGCGCCGTCGGACGACGGGCAGGTCTCGGAGTAGCGGACGGGGTCCCACAGCATGGGCGAGGCCTGGACCTTCTCCAGGGTGATGTCGTGCTCGTGGAGGTGGGCGTACGGGTTCTTCAGGGCGTTGCGGCGGTCCTTGTACGCGACGAGCGAGCCGACGTGGTCGGGTGCGCCGGTACGCCGCATGTAGGCGCGTACGTGAGGCGCGAAGAAGCCGCCGGCTCCGGCGAGCAGCGGCTGCTGGAACGGGACGGGGAGCGACAGCCCCCACATCGCGTTGGATTCCGACTGCTTTTCGAAGGCGAGGGTGAGGACGGTGCCGTGGACGCGGCCCGCGACGAGGTTGGAGGCGACGAGGGCCGTGGAGCCGCCGACCGAGCCGGCGGTGTGCACGCGCAGTATGGGCTTGCCGACGGCGCCGAGCGCGTCGGCGAGGTACAGCTCCGGCATCATGACGCCCTCGAAGAAGTCGGGCGCCTTGCCGATGACGACGGCGTCGGTGTCGGCCCAGGTCAACTCGGCGTCGGCAAGGGCTCGTTGGGCGGCCTCGCGGACGAGTCCGGCGATGGAGACGTCGCGCCGGGCGGCGACGTGCTTGGTCTGGCCGATGCCGACGACCGCCACCGGTTCCTTGTTGGTCATCGGTTCTCCCCTTCTGACGCTTCTGCGGACGCTTCTTCGGAGGCTTCGAGTACGGCGACCAGGTTCTGCTGGAGGCAGGGCCCGGAGGTGGCGTGGCCGAGCGCGCGGCGGGACTCGCCGCGGTGGATGCGGGCGGCGGCCTCGCCGATGCGGATGAGTCCGGCGGCCATCATCGGGTTGGCGGCGAGCGCGCCGCCGGAGGGGTTGACGGTGACGTCCTCGCCGAGCCGCAGGGCCTTCCTGAGGACGACCTCCTGAGAGGTGAAGGGTGCGTGCAGTTCGGCGGTGTCGACGGGGCGTTCGAAGGCGCCGGCGCGCTCGGCGGCGAGCCGGGTGGACGGCGAGTCGGTGAGGTCGCGCACGCCGAGGCTGTGGGCCTCGATGCGGTGGTCGATGCCCCGGATCCAGGCGGGCCGCTCGCACAGCTCGCGGGCCCGGTCCCCGGCGGCGAGGATCACGGCGGCGGCTCCGTCGCCGATCGGCGGGCAGTCCCCGGTGCGCAGCGGATTTACGACGTAATCGCCGTGCGGCACGTCGGGGCCGCGCAGCTGGGCGTGCGGATTGTCGGCGGCGGCCGTGCGGCTGCGGGCGGCGACCGAGGCGAGGGCGCCCTCGTCGGTCTCCCCCGTGTCGATGAGGGACTGGGCCTGAAGTGCGGCCAGGGCGACGGCGTCGGGCCACAGCGGTGCGACGTAGTACGGGTCGAGCTGACGGGTGAGCACGTCGCGGACGCTGCCGGGGGACGACTTCCCGTAGGAGTAGACGAGCGCGGTGTCGGCCTCGCCGGTCAGCAGCTTCGTCCACGCCTCGTACAGCGCCCACGCGCCGTCCATCTCCACGTGCGACTCGGAGATCGGCGGCCAGGCGCCGACGCCGTCGAGCGCCATGGTGAAGGAGAAGGCGCGGCCCGCGAGGTAGTCGGAGGAGCCGGAGCAGGTGAAGCCGATGTCGGCGGTCTTCAGGCCGGTGGCGGCCAGTACCTGATGCAGGACGGGCATCAGCATCTCCACCTCCGACATCTCGTCGGTGGTGCGCAGATGGTCGCTCTGGGCGAAGGCGACGACGGCGATGTCCCGGATCGGCGGCCGCATCTAGATCAGCTCCTTGTACGTGTCGTAGTCGGCGTCGGGTTCGCCGGTCGGCCGGTAGTGGTCCGGGTAGCGGCCGCCCTCGCTCCAGACGGGTTCGACGCGCAGGCCCATGCGGACCTGGTCGTAGGGGATGCCACCGATGCGGCCGTGGAGCGCGAGGTCGGCGCCGTCGAGCGCGATGTGCGCGTAGACGTAGGGCAGTTCGATGTCGAGGTTCTTGGCCTTGACGTTGACGATGCAGTACGTGGTGACGGTGCCGGCCGGGCCGACCTCGACCTGGTCGGTGGTGGCGACGCCGCAGGTGGGGCAGGCGCCGCGGGGCGGGACGTACACCTTGCGGCAGGAGGGGCAGCGCTCGCCGACGGTGCGGTTGTCGGCGAGGGCGTTGATGTAGCGGCTCTGGGCGCCGCCCGGGCTGTAGGTGTAGTCGAGCCGCGCCTCGGCGACGATGCCGGTGACCGGGTCCTCGTCGAACGTGCCGGAGTGCGGTGCGGGCGGGGTCTGTTCCGGCTGTCCGTCGTACGGTTCGAAGCAGGCGATGTCGGTGATGGCGCCGGTGCGTTCGCCGGCCCAGCGGACGCGGACCCGCATGCCGGTGTGCACGGCGTCCGGGCCCGGGGCGGCGAGGGCGTGCAGCAGGGCGGTGTCGGCGCCGTCGAGCTTGACCAGGATCCAGGCGAACGGGGTGTCGAGGGGCTGGCCGCGGCGCGGTTCGGGGTTCCAGGCCCAGGTGGTGACGGTGCCGGTGTCTCCGACTTCCACCAGGTCGCGGAGTTCGTCGGCGGTGACGGGGTCGTACTCGACGGGTGGGACGAGGGTTTTGCCGTCGGTGGTGCGGACGCCGAGGACGGTGCGGTGGCGCAGGCCGGTGAGGAAGGCGCTCTGGACGGGGCCCAGGGAGCGGGTGAAGGGGAACTCCACGACCAAGGGTGCGCGGAGTACCTCCGGTTGGGGCGCGGTTGTCATCGGGGCTCCTCTTTGGTGCGGGGTGTTTTTTTGGGGGGGCTGATTCGTCGTCGGGTGCGGGCTTCGTCGTGGCTGGTCGCGCAGTTCCCCGCGCCCCTGAAGGCATGCGCTGCGCGCGCCTTCCCCTGTCCCTGGGCGAGCGGAGCTCGCTTCCAGGGGCGCGGGGAACACGAGAACGCCTCCCAACCCGTCACGGCGGACATCGCACTGACAGCACTCATCGGCCTCTATGCCACTGCCGGTGGGGTTCCGCTGACTCTGGAGCTGGCTACGGCCTATTGGGATGCGGATT